>CAJUJV010000010.1:21566-68823 GCA_910586845.1 uncultured Hungatella sp. | reverse complement strand
CTTTTAAGATCAGCATGCCTTCTTTGTTATACTTTGAGGAAAATACGTTTTTGATCAGTCCTCCCAGAGATGGTTTCTCTGCTTTGTCCGCCGCCTCTTCAATAAGATCTTCGGCGTTGGCTCTGGTGAGGGGGATTCCGTCTTCTTCCATAATCTCGATGCGCTCATAGAGAGCCAGCATGCTTTTACCGGTAATGCTGCAGTCAATATCATTGGCATACTCTACCGCATAATCTGCAAATTCATTCAGACTCAGTTCCTCGTCGTCTTCCGGATCACGTTCTCTGCCTTCCTCATCCGAATCATCCTCATAGGTTTCTTCCTCGTATCCGTCTTCCTCTTCGGATCCGTCGCCGTATTCGTCATCCTCATACCTGCCGTCATCCCCGGAGTCGTCGCCGTATCCGTCATCCTCATATCCGCCGTCGTCCTCGGAGTCGTCGCTGTATTCGCCATCCTCATATCCGCCGTCGTCCCCGGATTCATCGCCGTATTCGTTATCCTCATACCCGCCGTCATCCTCGGATTCGTCGCTGTATTCGCCGTCCTCGTACCCGTCGTCGTCTTCAGACTCTTCACCGGATTCATCCTCATATTCGCTGTCGTCTTCAGACTCTTCCTCGTACTGGTTGTCTTCATATTCACCGGATCCGTCTTCCGACCGGTCAGCCTTATATCTGCTGTCGTCGCCGGAATCTTCTGCGTATGATCCGTCTTCTCTCTGTGTGTCATCCTGCTCTTCGTAAGCCTCTTCCTCACGGGCTTCTCCCCTGGCACAGGCCTGCTGCTCTTCACTGCCGGACCGGTCCTCTCCTGTCTCCCCGCCGTCAGAAAAAGCCTCCTGTCCTCCCTGCCATTCTTCTGCTCTGTCTGCACTTATGCATTTAAACAGATTGACAAAGCCCGGATTCTGGCGGTGAAGCTCTTCCATCTGAAGAGGGTTGTCGATCAGTACCACGATCATCCCTGTCTCATCCCGCTCCAGAAGCATCTGAAGCTCTTCCAGATCCTGCTGAACCAGATCTCCGGCTTCCTCCACAATAAGGTCTTTGCCTGCCAGTTTATCCGAAACATTAAACACACCCCGGCTGCTTAATCTGCTGCCGGAAATCTTTATTACCTGATTATGGATGCCTGTTTCTTCATGGATCTTTTTCAGCACCTCCACAGCTGCTCCAAATCCTTCTTCCGGCGTCTTTGCCTCTATCATCAGATGATGGGGAATATAGGATCTGTTGTAGGAAGAGGTCTGTCTCCGGTCCTCTTCCGGCAGGTCCGGTCTGACATAAGGAGCCACGACTCTGCCTCCCCGTCTTTCCCGGAATATCTTCGTATGGCCGGAACGGGGGGCTGTCTCTGTGTAACCCTCGGTGGAAATTCTGGACATCTCTGCCGCCAGCTGTTTCTCCGCTGCCGCCTGATGGATATTTGCCATCAGCTCTTCATCAACGCCTTCCATATTGGCAATCGAAGATACCCTGCTGCCGTAATTTCTGCTCTCCTGTCCGTAGGCGCCGTCTTCTGATGAACCGTAAGCACTGTTTTCTTCCATGTATCTACGGTCCGGATTTCCGTATACTCTGACATCATCCTGAACATAGCCCTGTTCGGAAGATACATATCCCTGCCCTTCTCCGGCTTCATAGTCCGAGCCCTGAGTATAGCCGTAGCCATAGTTCCCTGACTCATACCCGGACTGAGATCCTCCGTAAGCGTTGTTCCCGGCTCCATAGCCGGTCTGGTCGTAGGCTCCGTAGCCGGTCTGTGCTCCATAACCACCGGCAACCTGATTTCCGTAGCCGCCGTTCCCGGCTTCATAATTGTCAGGAACCTGGTTTCCATAGGTATTGTCTCCGGTCCCATAGCCATTCTGGACCTGCTCTCCATAACCTCCGTAGCCGGTCTGCTCTCCATAGACATTGCCCCCGGCCCCATAGCCGTCAGAAACCTGGTTTCCGTAGGCATCGTTTCCGGTTCCATAGCTGCCATCCTGGCCTTCGTAGGCTCCGCTTCCGGCCCCATAGTCATTTTGGGTCTGATTCCCGTAGGCACCGCCGTCAGTCTCATATCTATTCTGAGGATCGTAGAACCTGCCGGTTCCGTTTTCATATTCTTCTTCTACTTCCCGCAGCCGTTCTTCGTACACGTCACGGTTTTCCACCAGATTGCGCTGATATCTGGTCAGAGGCGCATACCTCTGTTTCAGATCCATAGCCTTTTCCACATAGATCCCGATGCCGAAAAGAAGGATCATCTTGTCGCACAGCTGAACGCAGTCTGCGGATCTCCCTGCCCTGGCATATAATTCTGCCAGTTCGTACATCCATTTTTCATCCAGTTCTGCCGTCGTATACCGCTCCAGCGTCCGGATCAGCTGGTCGATAGGACCGTCTTTTTCCTTCAGTATCAGATAACGGAGAATATGCTGCCGGGTATCTTCCGGAGCCAGATCACAGAATTCTCTGTAATAGTCTTCCGCCTCGTCGATACTCCCTTCTTTCAGCGCCAGCTCCGTCAGCTTATACAGGAGCCGCTTTCCGATGGGCGCTCTCTCATAGGCCAGGAGAAGCACTTCTTTTGCCTCCTGATATTCCCTGTTCTTTTCATATACCTGGGAAATCATTGACAAAAGGTTGGCATTGCGCACTCTCCGCCAGTCAATGGTATCTGATATCTTCATGGCCGTTGCGAAGTCGTTCTTATTTACCAGCTTTTTAATCTGCTCAACTTTTATGTTAAACTCGTACTTATCCATTCATTTCCTCCGTCGGCGCTAAAGGCGCGCCCTGTATTCAAAACCAGAGCTGCGGCTACAGCAGAACTCTTCCTTCCAATGCGCGAAGCAGAGTCACTTCATCAATATACTCCAGATCTCCTCCTACCGGAACGCCGCTGGCGATCCGGCTCACCGTAATTCCCGTAGGTTTTATCAGCTTGCTGATGTACATGGCCGTAGTTTCCCCCTCCAGACTGGAGTTGGTGGCTATGATCACCTCTTTCACATCGCCCTGAAGACGCTGCATTAGTTCCTTCAGTTTGATCTCTCCCGGGCCGATGCCAAGCATGGGGGAAATGGCGCCGTGAAGCACATGATAAACCCCTTCATATTTGCCCGTCTTTTCATAAGCAGCCAGGTCCCGGGGATTTTCCACCACCATAATGGTCTGATGGTCTCTCTTGCCGCTGCTGCAGATAGGACATCGCTCCTGGTCGGTCAGGGTAAAACATTCTTTGCAGTAACGAATCTGTTTCTTTGCGTTCACCATGACAGACGACAGATGTTCCACCTGCTCCTCCGGCATATTGATAATGTGGAAAGCCAGCCTCTGGGCCGACTTTGCGCCTATGCCGGGAAGTTTTGACAGTTCTTCGATCAGTCTTGTTATCTGATTGCTGTAGTAGTCCATGATCAGAAGGGAAATCCTCCGCCCAGTCCGCCGGTCAGTTTGGCCATAGCGCTGCTGGAGGCCTCTTCCTCCTGACGGAATGCTTCGTTGACGGCAGCCATGATCATGTCTTCCAGCATCTCCACATCATCCGGATCCACGGCTTCCGGTGAGATCTTAACGGCCGTCACCTCTTTTTTGCCGGAGACAGTTACGCTGACCGCACCGCCGCCCGATGAGGCCGTGTACTCTTTTGCCTCCAATTCCTTGGTGGTCTCCTCCATCTGACGCTGCATCTTCTGCGCCTGCTTCATCAGATTGTTCATATTCCCCGGCATTCCTCCCGGAAATCCGCCTCTTTTTGCCATGATCTTATTCCTCCTTGTCATTCAGATCAGTCTTCTATGGTAATATCCATATGGATACGGTTTTTCAATTCTTCATCGCTGACGTATATGGTGTCCACCCGCTCTCCTTTTGCTATGAGACGGGTCTTAAAATAAATGTCTTTTCCGTAAGTATTTTTCACATAGGTCTCCAGCTCTCCCATGATGGTAGGCCTTCGGCCGATCTCATAATTATCCTGGTTTCCGAAGACCACACAGAGACAGCTGTCGCCGGCGGGTTCCACGATAGTGTCCCGGAAGCTGGCACGGATCACTCCGCCCAGTCCGCGGATGATCTTCCCCCACTCGTTGCGGATCAGCTGCAGGTCCTCCAGCTGTGCCCTGGGCAGGACTACCTGCCCCGGCGGTTCTGCCGCAGCCGGCAGCGGCGGCTCTCCCCCGGACCGAAAACCGGTCTGTTCTCCTCCGGCAGTCTGCCCTGTGGCACCTGAAAAAGACGGGGCAGACCCGAAGACTGCGGATCCTGCCGTGGGGGGAGCGGCCATAAGCCCCTCTTCCAGCTGTTCTTCGATCTTTTTCAGACGCTCTACAATGGAGTCATAGTTTTGCTCCATCTCAGGTTTTGTCAGTTTTATAAAGGCCAGCTCCACCAGAACCCGCTTCTGGCTGGCATATCGGATCTGGCCGGACAGCCGGGAGAATACCCTGATATACCGCATCAGGGTTTCTCCGTCTGTCAGCTGTGCATCTTTTTCCAGTTCTTTCTTGTTGTCTGCAGACATATCCAGAATCCCTTCCACATCGTCTGCAGTCTGTATCAGCAGCAGATTTCTCATGTACCAGATAAAATCATTGACAAACTGTCCCAGTTCCCGTCCCTGGATGATCAGGTCTTCCAGCTGGTAAATACAGTCCGCCGTCTTCTGCTGCGTCACGGCGCGGAACATACGGCTGAATACGGCAGTATCCACTGCTCCCAGAATATCCAGCACATGGTCATAGGTCAGCCGTTCCCCGATGTGAAAGGCCACACACTGGTCCAGGAGGCTTAAGGCATCTCTCATGGAGCCGTCGGCGGCTTTGGCGATATAAGTCAGGGCCTTCTCTTCCACATCGATCTTCTCTGCCCGGGAAAGCTCTGCCAGCCGGTTGGTCAGGGTCTCTATGGTGATCCTTTTAAAATCGTATCTCTGACACCGGGACAGTACGGTGACGGGGATCCGGTTGGCTTCCGTAGTGGCCAGGATAAAAATCACATAGGAAGGCGGCTCCTCCAGGGTCTTAAGGAGCGCGTTAAAAGCCCCCGGCGACAGCATATGCACTTCGTCGATAATATAAACCCGGTATCTGCCCTCTGTAGGCGGATACTGGACCTGCTCCCGGATATCCCGGATATTCTCGACTCCGTTGTTAGAAGCGGCATCGATCTCCATCACATTCAGGGAAGCTCCTGATGCGATGTTTCTGCAGGTCCGGCATTCCATACAGGGACTTCCGTCCACCGGATTCTCACAGTTTACGGCGCGGGCAAATATCTTGGCGATACTGGTCTTGCCCGTACCTCTGGTTCCGCAGAACAGATAGGCATGACCGATGCGTCCGGAGGTTATCTGATTTTTCAGAGTCTGTACAATGTGGTCCTGGCCCTTTACGTCTTCAAATCCGGCCGGACGCCATTTGCGGTATAGCGCCGTATAAGACATGATTTTGTCTCCTATTCATCGCCGAAGCAGATTCCCACCATCTTGGCTTCCTTGATCATGCTGCAGTTGGGATCGACGGTCTTTAATTTTCCTGCAACTTCCTGCAGAGGCACTTTATCGATCTCCCCGTTTTTCACACAAACCATATATCCGTAAGTCTTTTCCTTGATGAGCCGTGCGGCGGCAGCGCCCACTCTGGTGGACAGCACCCGGTCATAGGGACAGGGCTCGCCGCCTCTCTGCATGTGGCCCGGAACCGTGACACGGACTTCCTGCCCGGTCAGCTCTTCGATCCTGGCTCCCAGTTCATAGGCTACAGACGGATAGACTACATTATTCTTTTTCTTTTCTTTTAATTCCTTTTTGGTCAGTTTCGCATCTTCTTTGGAAATGGCTCCCTCAGCCACGGCGAGGATGGAGAAACGTTTTCCTTTTCTGTTTCTCTCCCGCAGGGCCTCCACAACCACGTTAATGTCATAGGGGATCTCAGGAATCAGGATGATGTCCGCTCCTCCGGCAATCCCGGCATGGAGAGTCAGAGATCCTACTTTATGGCCCATGACCTCTACGATAAATACCCGCCCGTGGGAAGCGGCAGTGGTATGGATGCAGTCGATGGCGTTGGTAGCTACATTGACCGCGCTCTGGAATCCGAAAGTCATATCGGTCCCCCAGAGATCGTTGTCAATCGTCTTCGGCAGAGATACGATGTTTAATCCTTCTTCTCTCAGCAGATTGGCAGTTTTCTGGCTTCCGTTGCCCCCCAGTACTGCCAGACACTCCAGTTTCAGTTTCTTATAGGTGTGCTTCATGGCCTCCACCTTATCCAGGCCGTTCTCGTCCGGAGTCCTCATCTGCTTAAACGGCTGACGGGACGTCCCCAGAATGGTTCCTCCTTCTGTGAGGATCCCGGAAAAGTCCGAGGGCTTCATCACGCGGTAATCTGCGTACATCAGACCTCTGTAACCGTCCTCAAAGCCGATGATTTCCACATCCTGTCCGTACATCCTGTACAGGGACTTGGCGATTCCTCTCATGGTGGCATTCAGGCTCTGGCAGTCCCCACCGCTGGTCAGCATTCCTACTCTCATCATTTTCATCCTTCCTTTCCTCCGCTTGTTTGTGAAAGTACACAAATTCATTCTGTATTATAATACAAAGGTTTTCCATGGGCAAGGGAAAACTGTCATAAATAACACAAAAGCTGTGGGCAGAAATCGCTTTCTCCTCACAGCTGTCTGTATGATTAAAATCCGTGCGTCTCACTTTGTGCTGCTGCCACAGACGTTACCTGTGCAGTTAACTCAGCCCAGGCTGCCTCGCGGCACACAGAAGATTCCGCTTAGTGCTGCTGCATTCCTGCCCTGACACGGTTCACAGAGTTCTGTTGCGCAAGACCCAGACGTCATCGCCACTTACACAGGGCAGCTCCACAGCACACAGCCCGAGGTGAGACATCACCCCTGCTGGAGCGGATTGCAGGTATAGGGCACCGCTATCTCCCCGGCTGCACGGAAACTTTATGACCTGGTTATGATCCTGTCCCCACGGCGTATGACTAAGATTACACGGGAGGGACTTCGTATGTTAAAGTATACCCGGCCGGTCCTGTTTTGTCAAGGTGAGATCATGGGAGCCGGGTCCGACACGGCAGGTCTCGTCTGTTCCCGGCAGGATCACACGGCAGGAAGTATTGGCCGGAACCGTGACGTGAAGCGTAAAACGATGATCCTCGTCTTTCCAGCTTACTTCCAGCAGGCCATAGGGAGTATGGCAGCCTCCCCTGGCCCATGTGATGCCGCCTCCCGGTATGGGAGCCACCACAGACTCTTTAAATCCCGGTCCGGAATCCGCAGTGTCGATGCCCAGAACCGTACCGTAGATCCAGTCCCCGATGCATCCGTAGGCATAGTGGTTAAAGGAATTCATGCTGTCGCTCCAGAAGCTTCCGTCCGTGCGGATGCTGTCCCAGTGTTCCCACACTGTGGTGGCCCCTTTCGTCACCGGATACAGCCAGGACGGGTAGTCGGTCTTCATGAGAAGCCTGTAGGCCGTGTCCGTCCTGCCGTATTCTCTTAACACGTGGCAGATATGGGGCGTGCCCAGAAAACCAGTGCTGAGACCATTCCACTGTCCGATCAGCTTCTCCAGCCCTTCTATGGTCTTCTGCTCATATTCTTTCCCCGCCAGGCCAAAAGCCAGCGCCAGCACATGGGCGGTCTGGGTGTCGGCTTTCATCAGCCCGTTTTCATCATAAAACCGGTCCTGAAACGCCTTTTTGATCTCCTGAAACCACCGGCTGTATGTGAGGGCATCTTCTGTCTCTCCCAGGATCCGGGCGGACCGGCCGGTCAGTTCCACAGAGTAAGCGAAATAAGCGGTGGCCGTCAGATCATTGGGTGTCTTTCCGAACCGTTCCCCTGGCCTGGCGTCCAGGGCCAGCCAGTCGCCGTACTGATAACCCCTGTTCCAGATCACTCCGTCTTCCGCCTGTTCCCTGACATATCCCACCCATTTCTTCATCATGGGATAGGCCTCCTTCAGGATCTCTGTGTCGCCGGAATACCGGTATATCATATAGGGCACGACCACAGCCGCATCCCCCCAGCCTGCGGCCGAATGATTGGCTCCGGGATTGCGCACATCCCGGTCCTGGAACGTAAGGATGTCCGGCACCACGTAGGGGATGCCGCCGTCGGGAAGCTGGGCCGCCTTTAAATCTCTCAGCCATTTCCTGAAAAAAGGGCCCGTCTCCATGAGATAGCAGGCAGTCCTGGCAAATACCTGAATATCCCCCGTCCATCCCATGCGCTCGTCTCTCTGAGGACAGTCCGTGGGAATATCCACGAAATTTCCCTTCATGCCCCATCGGATATTCTCTTCCAGACGGTTGAGCAGGGGATCGGAGCAGCGGAAATACCCTTTCTCTTTCAGGTCGGAGCAGATCACCACCCCTTCAAAATTTTCCAAAGCCGGATCTCCCGGATAATGATCGATCCGCACGTACCGGAAACCCTGCCAGCTGAAATGCGGTTCCAGGATCTCCTCCCTGCCGCCCCGGAGAATGTATTTCACCCGCTGTCTGGCCTCTCTCAGGTTGCCTGTGTACAGGTTCCCCTCTCTGTCCAGAACCTCTCCGTGGCTTAACTCGACACAGTCTCCCCGCTGTCCTCTGACGCGGATTCTGACCCAGCCTACCATGTTCTGACCGAAATCCAGTACCAGCTCTCCTGCCGGAGTCCTGAAAAGACTTCTGGGTGTTATGGTCTCTTTTCTCCGGACGAAAACCCCGTCCTGAGGCACAAGCATGTCCACAGGTTCTCCCGTCTCCGTCACGGGAGCCCACTGATCCGGTCGGTCTTCCTGAAGTCTTGCATCCCAGATCTCTCCGTGATAGATTTCCGAGTATACTGCCGGAGAATACCTCCACTGCCAGGTTCTGTCCGTAATGATGCGGATCTTTCTTCCGTCTTTATAGGAGATCAGCAACATGGCGTTAAACCCTGTCACATGACCGTAGACTCCTCTCAGATGGATCCACCCGGCCAGATCTCCTTTGTACCAGCCCGGGCCCACATGGGCGCAGATAGTGTTGGTTCCCTCCCGCAGAAAGTCTTTTATGTCATACATCTGAAACTGCAGCCGCTTCTTATACTCGGTCCACCCGGGCGTCAGCACTCCGTCTCCCGCTCTCTGTCCGTTAACCCGGGCCTCATAGATCCCGTGGGCCGTGGCAAACAGGTACCCATGGTCCACGATGCCCGGAGGCAGTTCAAATTCCTTTTTCAGATACCGCCCCGGGGAAGTGAGAAAATCCCCCTCGCTCTCCCCGGTGATCCATTTTCCTTCCCACATGTCCTCATCGGGGAACAGGGAGGTGACAAAGCGCTGCACTTCACTGAAAGGGCCTTCTTCTCCATCTCTGTCCCACAGCTGTACTTTCCAGTAATACACAGAGGCCGGCCGGAGGGGAAGCCCGTCATAAATTATGCAGACGGAGCTGCCGTCCTCCCTCCTGCCCGTATCCCACAGAATCTGAGTAAAGGCTCTGTCTTCGGCAGCCACCAGGCGGTAACCCGTCTCCACGGCCCGGTCCGGGTCTCCCGTGATCTGCCAGCCCAGTGCAGGATGCCTGGTTCCCACGCCCACAGGATTTTCTTCATATTCACATGTCAGATGTTCTGCTCTGATCATAATACTCCACCTATCCTTTCACGCCTCCGGCCGTCAGGCCCGCGATAAAATATTTCTGGGAAAACAGAAACAGGGTATACAGAGGCAAAACCACGATAATGATGGCGGCGCACAGCTGAGGCCAGTTGGTGGATATCTGCCCTTTAAAGTTCAGAAGGCCTACGGTCAGCGGAAGCCCTTTGTCCGTCAGCAGAGTGGAGATCTGGGCCCACATCAGTTCCCCCCACACAAAGTTCAGATTCATGGTGGCCACGGTACAGATGGCGCTTTTCATCAGCGGCAGGGTGATCTTAAAGAGACTTCGTATCTCCCCGCAGCCGTCGATCCGGGCCGCCTCCAGAAGCTCTGCCGGTACGGTGTGGAAAAAATTTTTCAGGATAATGGTGGAACCGGGAATGGACCAGCCCACATAGGCCAGGATCATGGGAACATACTGCAGCTTCATAAATCCCAATTTGGTCATCTCCACATAGAGGGGGATGATGATGGTCTCCGTAGGCAGGATCTGAAGGGCAAAAAACAGGAGCAGAATCAGGTTGGTGCCGGGGATCTTCAGCCTGGTCAGGGCGTAGGCCGCCATGGTTGAGACCAGCTGGATAAGACCGATGGACAATACTGCGATCAACACGCTGTTGAAAAAATATTCTCCGATTTTTCCCGTATAAAATGCATCGATGTAGTTGCGGTACAGAAATTTCTCAGGCAGCGCCCAGATATCACTATAGAACTCGGGAAGAGTTTTTAAGGAGGTGATCCCTGCAAAGATGACGGGATAAATGTAGATCACCGCAGCCAGGATCAGCACCAGACGTATGCCGAAGCGTATCCTGTCGTCGCTGTTCCATTTTCTTCTTCTCACCGCGGTTCTGTCAGTACTCATAGATTTCACTCTTCATCGCCCTCCTGACTAATGTGATACAGAACAGCACGATCGCCGTGAACACCAGGCCTATGGCAGAGGCGTATCCGAATTTGTTGTAGGTAAATGCGTTCTGGATCATAATGATAGGAGCCGTCTTGGAAAGAGACCCCGGCCCCCCCTGGGTCATGGTCCAGACCATATCATAGGTCTTAAAAGACCACATGACCTCCATGGAAAACACCATACAGATCGTAGGTTTTATCAGCGGAAGGATGATCATCTTCACTTCCTTCCAGTAATCGGCTCCGTCCAGACGGGCGGACTCAAACAGAGATTCCGGTATCCCCAGGATCCCGGTGTAGATCATCATCATAATGGTCCCGCTCCCCTTAAATCCGGACACCACTGCCAGCACCGCCAGCACCAGTCCCGGCTCCGACAGCCACGCATGCTGCAGAGACTGAAGTCCCAGGGCGGCAAACAGATTGTTTAACAGGCCGTCGTCAGGAGACAGCACGAAGACAAACAGAAGTCCGGCCACGGTCATGGGCATCATGCTGGGGCTGTAAAAAATAAACCGGTAAACCGAGCCCTCTCTTTTTCCTGTCTTATAGATCATCAGGGCCAGCACGATCCCCAGGATCATGGAAACAGCCGTGGAACCTGCGGCGATCACCATGGAATTGCCGATGGCTTTCATGGTGGATTTCTCCGTAAATACTCTCATATAATTACTCAGACCGACAAATTTCATCCTGCCGTTTCCGTTCCACTGGCTGAAGGACAGCACACAGTTCCAGACAATGGGAACCAGTGTGGTAAATGTAATCAGGACCGCTGCAGGGAGCAGAAACAGAAATCCCATGCCCATGAGCCGGCGGTCCAGCTTGCTGTATCGTTTCTTAATGTTCTTATTCACCAAATCCCCTCCAAAAAAGACAGGGTGCCCGGGAAAGCATTTCCCACAGCACCCCGTATCAGCCTTTACTGTGCAGAAGTTCTCAAGGATTCCAGCTCCTCAAGTGTACTGTCTTTGTCGTAAAAATAATTGGTGGCAATATCATAGTAAATATAATCATTCATCTCAGGAGAGATGGCCAGAATCTCTTTTGGATAAACCTTTGCAGAATCCCTGGAGAACTCTTCCGAGGCTTCCCCTTCTATATTGGCGGGAACCACGTCTCCCCTCTGGGCCTGAAGCTCAAAGGCTTCTTTGCTGGTCAGATATTTCAGCACATTGATGCTGGCTTCCGGGTTTTTCGTGTTGGCCGAAATGAAGTAGCCGTCACAGCCTCCCAGCACATAGTCGCACTCACCGGTCGCCATGGTGGGCCAGCTTACGGTGCATACATTGGTCTTTCCCGCCTCTTCCATCACTTCCCGGATGGTCTTGCCGCCGTTGTTGACATTGAACAGCATAGCGATCTTTCCCTGGGTAAAGGCGGCTTTGGTCTGGTCCTTTGTCTGGGAGAATGCCCCGTTGCCCGGATAGGCGTACTCTTTTACAAACAGGTCGTTGATCTTGTCCAGAGCCGCCACCACTCTCTCGTCTCTGAAAGAGATCTCGCCCCGGTTAAAGGCCTCCAGCTCTTCTTTATTGTCCCAGATCTGCAGAAATGCATTGCGCTGGAACCAGCCTACACGGGTATCGCAGATAGCAAAAGGAAAGGCATCTGTATTCTGTTTGATCTTCTCACAGGCAGCCGCAAACTCCTCCCAGGTCCAGTGCTCTTTGACCTCCACTCCTGCCTCCTTGAAAATATCCATATTTACGTCGATGTCAGGATACACGGTGGTAATGGGAAGACAGTACAGTTTTCCGTCATAGATGCCGATGTCCAGAGCATTTTCCACAAAGATGCTTTTCCATTCCTCATCCATGTAGGGGGTCAGATCCAGAGCCATGTCCGCGGAGATAAAAGTCTCCATCTGATTGGGGAACCACTTTACGATATCCACGGCTTCCCCGCCTGCGAAGGCCGTCTTGACAGTCTTCTCTACCTGGGACTGATCCCATGTCTTGGAAGTGATCGTGTAATCCGGATACAGTTTCCCCAGAGTTTCCATGAATACGGGATAGTACTCTACATTGGGCTCTTCAATGAGCATCACCAGGCTGGCTTTGTCTGATTCTCCCTGAGAGGCCGCTGTCGTTTCCTGAGTCTTTGTTTCTGCTGCAGCCGAAGAACCTGATGGGCCGGAGTCCCCACTGCCGCCTGATCCGCAGGCAGTGAGAGCCGCCGCCATACAGCCGGCCAGGATCACGGAAACCATCTGCTTTGTCTGTCTTCTCATAATAATTCCTCCTCGTTTTTTCACATTTCCAGGTTGATAAGACTATTATAAAACAACACATTTCTGTCCCATATCCGAAAAACCTACACAATAATGGAAAAATCTACGATATCCCTCCTTTTTCCCTCCCTCTCAGGGTCGTGGGGGAGAGTCCTGTCAGTTTCTTATAGACCTGGGAAAAGTAAGTATAATCGCTGTATCCCACCTTCTCCGCGATCTCATAGATCATCATGTCCGACCCCGTGATCAGCTCCGTGGCCCGCTCGATACGGTACCGGTTCAGATATTCCCGGAAGGTCATCCCCACTTCTGCCCGGAATATGCTGCTGAAATAATTGGGAGATTTGCCGATGTGGGCCGCCACCTCTTCTGCCAGAAGATCTCTGTCATAAGACTGATGGATATAGGCAAGGGCTTTCCTGATATTGGCAGAGTATCCCCTGTTGCTGCTCTCCTGACCGGCCTTCATGATACGGCGGCACTGTTCTTTCCAGAATTCCAGAAAATCCGACAGGTATCCTGTCTCCCGTACCTGAGTGATCTCTGCATTCTGTCCCATTTCCCATGCCAGCCTGACGATGCCGCTTAACATTACCTGCTTCACCTGCTCCTGGTCTGTGATCTCTTTTTCTGCTGCCTCCAGGCCGAAACCGTCTATGGCCTTTAACATCCGGTCCAGATCGTGATTTTTCAGTCCCTCCTCATACTCCGGGGGAAGATCCAGACGGACTTCCTGCTTTCTATCCCCCTGAACCGACATCTTAAAGCTGCCCGGCCCCTTAAAAAAACGGCAGGACAGGGATTTTACGGCAGTGTCATAGCCTGTGCTGATCTTCTCTGCCGTCACCATGCCGGAGACTCCCGCTGACAGAGACAGGCCCTTCTGTGCCGCCCTCTGCTTTGCCCGATACCACAGTGTTTTCAGGTGGTTCTGGATCTCCAATGTATACATTACCGAGTCTTCTGTCTTTGCCAGAATGATAAAACGGCCCTCACATTCCAGCTGGATCTGATCTTCTCTCAGATGCGGTCTCAGAATCTCCTTTATGTTGCCGGCATCCTGATCTTCTCTGTCTCCGCCGTCCCACTCCATGACCATGCACACCATGTTCCGGGCATTTTCCAGACCGAAATATTTATCCAGCAGTTCCAGGATCACGTTCCTGTCCGTAATCTTTCCCGAAAGAAGCTCTCCCGCCACTTTTTCCCGGTAAGAAGCCACATACCTTTCATAGGCTTCTTTGCCCTGGGCCTCTGTCCGCACCTGCTTTGCCATCTCCTGAATCTTCTGGATCAGATTCCTCACTTTCAGAGGCTTCAGCTCATAGCCGGAAGCCCCCAGCTCCACCGCCTTCTGACAGTACTCGAAATCAGAATAGGCGCTGATCAGGATCACTTTCACTTCCCTGGACCGCATTTTCACCTGTCTCAAAAACTCCAGCCCGTCCATGGCAGGCATGCGGATATCTGCGAGGATGATCTGAGGCCCAAAACTGTCGTAGTCTTCCAGAGCCTCCACCCCGTCTCCGTAACTTTTTACCCGGGAGATCCCTATGGTATCCCAGTCAATCCCGTACTGGATCCCTTCCCGGATCTGTATATCATCGTCTACGATCATCAGGTTCATCTTGTTCCTCCTCAAAAGGCAGCATTACCACGGCTCTTGTCCCTTTTCCCGGCTCCGATTCAAAGCAGAGGCCGTATTCCCTGCCGTACCTGAGCCGGATCCTGTCGTCAATATTTTTAAGCGCAAAAGTGTTTCGGAGTGCTTTTTCCTTATCCACACCCACGCCGTCGTCTTCCACAGTAATCTGCAGGTTATCCCCATGTTTCTCAATGGTCACGGACACGGTTCCTCCTTCTTTCTTCGGCTCCAGTCCGTGTAAAATACCGTTTTCCACCAGAGGCTGGATGATCAGTTTGGGGATCCTCATCTGTTCCAGCCCCGGCTCCACCCGGATCCGGATCTTTACCCGTTTTCCGAAACGGGCCCCCATGATAGCCATATAATTCTGGATAAATTCCACTTCTTTGGCAATGGTCACGCAGTCCTCTCCCCGGCTCAGAACATGGCGGAAAATAGATGACAGGGCTTCCAGCTGCTCTCCCACTTCATAGTCCCGGTTCCTGACCGCCAGCCAGTGTATGGAATCCAGGGTGTTGTACAGAAAATGGGGATTAATCTGGGCGATCAGGGCATGGAGCTCCGCCTCCTGCTCTTTGATCTTGGTGGTGTATACTTCCTCGATGAGTTTTTTAAGCCGGGAGGACATCTCATCAAATTCCCGGTTCAGGACCCCGATCTCGTCTCCCGGATACAGAGCTTTCCCCTCGGTGAATTTTCCCTCTTTTATCTCGTCCATCTTTCCCACCAGCTCCCGGATGGGGCTGATGATAAACCGTCTCTGGATCAGAGCAAAGGTAATTCCGAAAAAGATACACAGCAGAAAGCAGCAGACGATCACCAGCATACTGGTCCTGCTTCCCGGCAGAAAAACATTTGTGGGCACAAGGTTTATAAAATACCAGCCGGTCACATCGCTCTTTACATAGAATACCACCGCCTTCTGCCCTTCATACTCTGCAGTCACATAACTGCTGCCCTGGCTTTTCCAGCTCTCCAGCACCGTATCAAAAACAGGGAATTTCTGTCCCACAGACCCTTTGTCCGTGGAGGACAGCACCGTCCCTTCCTCATCCGCAATACAGGTCACCAGGGACTGGGGCGTTACGAAACCGCTGTAGTGGCGGCTCAGTTCCTCCTCGTCTACGTTGATGATCATCGCCGCATCTACTTTGTCGATCTGACTGTAGTTGTTGATCCCGCAGTAGTAGGACAGCACCATGTCCTCTCTCTGTTTTCCCCCCGATACCCTGGCAGCCCGCCTTGGACCCTCCCAGAACCCGTCAAATACCTTGCCCATGGCTCTGCGTATCTGCGCCGGATCCTCTTTTACAAGATAATCTCCTCTCTGGATCATAACCTCGTCTTCGTCCGCAATACAGATCGAATGATAGTATTTCTCGTTCCTGATCATGGAGGCCAGACGGTTTCCTACGGAATTGTAATCAGCCACGTTTCCTTTTCCCGTGATGATATCCTGCAGATTAAAATCCGTGAGAAAATCATATTTTATGTTCTGGATATTGTTCAGAACCTCATCCAGATTTCTGGCCACCTGGCTGACCATGGTCTGGTTGATCTGATATTCTTTTTTTCTCAGATTTCTCTCCACGTAGGAATTGAGAAACACCCCCAGCGCAGTAAGCGGTATGACAATGCAGATAATTAAAGCTGCCACCAGCTTGTTCTGCAGGGAATAATCCTGATAGCGGTTCATGGCGCACCTCCCCCGATCCATATTTTGTAATAAGTATTCTATCACATCCGGGGAATCCCATACAACATCGAGCAGGGGAGGCTGCTCCCCCTACTCGCCGCGCGGCCCCCGTACCGCCGACAGGCGGTAATACTCCTTTCAGGGGCATGCGCATAAAAAAACCCCGGAACATGCTCATGCTTCCAGGGCTTTTTGTTCCCGATCCGCTGTCGGATCAGGAACGCTTTACTTCCTCGACCATATGCTCAAACCATATGTAAAATACTTTTTTTCCTTTCTCGGAAACAAGGGAATGATCCAGCCCTGCGGGCACATAGCTCCAGTCTCCGTCTTTGGTGTTGATGGTTTCCCCGTCAACGGTAAGTTCGAAATCCGCCCCTTCCAGAGCATAATTGTACTGGGCCACGGAAGGATGTCCCTTTTCCACCGTTCCCTCCCCCTCTGCGCACACGACTCCCATGAGGACTCTGGCCAGATTTCCGCTGTGGATCACGCTCCAGCTTCGTGTATTGGGTCCTTTGCAGCTCTGGTCATACGGCTCTGTCTCGGAGAACTTTTTGAATGAAGGCAGCACCATGTGGGTGTCTTCATAGGCGGCTTTGTCTGACTCCAGCATGTCCACTACGATCTTCATGATCTCCATGTCCGTCACTGCATGGATACAGAATTCTCTGGAGAAATCGGGGATATAAAAGCTGAGTTCATCCATGTTGTAAGCTTTCAGACCGTCTGTCAGATAACCTGTTCCCTTTGTAAAACAGTACACTGCGATCTTATCCGAATACACCTGGGGCTTTACCTCGCAGCCTGCTTTCAGCACGCACTTAAATCCATGTACCAGGGGATACACCCCGTCCAGAACTTCTGTCTCTCCATATCCGTCTCTGATCTCATAGGAAACCTCTCCGGCTCTTGCAATTGCAATCGACATGATAATACCTCCCAATGTTTTTTGATGTTCTCAGCATAGCATCTCTGCGCCTGGGAGCATATTCCATATAACTACAAAAATATATAAATATCTATGAAAGACTCATAAAAGCTTGCACATTCACGAACAAACAAGCATAATCAAATATAAACAAGTAAAAACAATCAAAAAACACGAAATCGAGGCATTTATTATGTTTATGGTAAAAAATATCCGAACAGATAAAGCGTTTTTATCACATACTGCATTATCTCTGGATTTCGGAGCCTCTATTCACGATCCTGCCGGTGTGGAATTTGGAAAAGCTGTTATGAATAACAGCAGAATGAATATTGGATTATATCCGTCTAAGAAAATAGGAAAAAATTCCATCCATTCCGTATGTCAGGTAAAAGACTACGATTTGCTGATTACGGACAATCATGTATCTGAGGATTTTCTGTTACAGATCAGGGAACTTGAAGTTTCTATAGAGATAGTTAATTTGGAGGGAGGAAATCCCATATGATCGATGCACATGTCCATTTGGAAAAAGGTGATTATTCAGCAGAATGGATAGAGCAGTTTATTGAGTACGCTGAAAAAAGAAATATAGACGAAATTTTCTTTTTGGAACATACTCATATCTTCGAATTCCATAATCTATATAATGAAATGTCTGTATATAGTGAATATCAGAAGAACTGGTATCAGAAAAAGCGGAAACAGGCACGTCCTCTGAAGGATTACATAGATTACATAGAAAAAATAAAACAGATAAATTTCCAGATACGTTTAAAATTTGGCCTGGAGGTATGCTATTCTCCTGAGCATGAGATTGACATTGCTCGAATGAAACAAATGTATTCCTTTGACTTTTTAGCAGGATCAATCCATTTTATTGACGGATGGGCATTCAGTCATCTGAAACAGCGGTGGGACAAGAATGATTATGATATGGATGAACTGTATGAAAAGTATTATGCACTTATGCTGTCATTAATTAACAGCCGCTTATTTTCTGGATTGGCACACCCACAGTCATTACAATGTTACGGGGCATACCCGCAAAAGAATTATAGACATATTTATTTACTGCTTGCAAGGGCGCTTCGTTCAAATAATATGTATATTGAAGAAAGCAGCGGGTTGGCCATAAATTATGGCGATAAGCAGTTAGGAATGAATGGGGCTGTCGATTTAACGGTTGCAAGGCAGCACCAAGTTCATGTAATCTTCTGTTTCTCCATAGCCCTGGCCTGCCGGAGGGCCTTAAAAAAGTCTTTTAGCAGGGCAGAGCATTCTTCTCCCAGGAGACCAGTCTGTGTCTCTACCTGATGATTGAAGCCCGGCTCATGTAACATATCCAGCACCGACCCGGCGCATCCTGCCTTGGGATTCATGCAGCCCATGACGACTCTGGGAATCCGGGCCTGAACGATGGCCCCGGCACACATGGGGCAGGGCTCCAGCGTTACATACATGGTACAGTTTTCGAGGCGCCAGTCTCCTATGATCCTGCATGCTTTTCTGATGGCGATGATCTCCGCATGGGCCAGAACGTTCTTGTCGGTGATCCTGCGGTTGTATCCCCGTCCGATGATCCTGTCCTCATGGACAATGATGCAGCCGATGGGAACCTCGTGGAGAGCTTCCGCCTTTTTCGCCTGTTTGATGGCTGCTTTCATATACTTTTCTTCCTGTGTCATGCGGCCTCCTCCTTGATGTTGGATAAGGATATTATACTCACGGAAAGTCCGGGTGGCAAGGGGCATGAAAACGGATGTGCGGAATTGTACAAAAAAACAGAGGCCGGATTTGTCAGCCTCTGCTTTCTTTACAGAGAAATCTGTTCAGCTGCCAAGATGCACATCCGTATACCAGTATCCGAAACGTCCGTCTCCTTCCGGCTGAATCTTGGACAGTACAAAATTGGGAAAGCCAAACATGGAAGCCATATACTTTTCATTACTGTAATAGTGTCCCGGAACCCCAAGAAGATAGCGGATCCTGCCTTTTAAACCGCCCAGCCTGGCAAATATGATATACCGATGGCTGTAATATCCGTGGAGCAGAAAGCTGTTGTTTCCGTATCCCCAGATCTCACGAGGAAGCAGACCGATGTCCTGAGGCTTGATCGTCAGGATATCGCAGCCCCCGTTATAGTCAAAGGCCTGAATCTTGGGATACCGTTTATAAAACTGCTGCCATATGGACTCGATCCTGGGCTCTTCTTCTGCCGGTTCCAGCCGGGGCTGAGATTGAACCTGGGATAAATCTGCAGGCCGGGACTGAGTTTCTGCTGCCGTCTGGCGGGATGCTTCCGGCCGCGGCTGAATTTCCGGTTGGGGAGTCACTTCCGGACGAGGACGTACTTCTGGCGGCTGGGGAGTCACTTCCGGACGAGGACGCACTTCTGGCGGCTGGGGAGTCACTTCCGGCTGCGGGCGCACTTCCGGCTGGGGAGTCACTTCCGGACGGGGACGTACTTCCGGCTGCGGTTGAATTTCCGGTCGGGGAAGCACTTCCGGACGAGAGACCGCTTCCAGCTGAGACTGCGCATCTGACCGGGGCTCCGGCTGCTGCGGCACCATCTGCCGGCCTAAAGGATTTCGGCGCATCTGAGGGCTGGGTCTTCCCCACCAGACCGGCTGGCCGAAGAGATTCCTCTGATCCTGACGCCCCTGACCCATCTGCCCATATGAGCTCTTCTCCGCAGTAACGGCGGCCTCCGCATTTTCTTCAGTCTCAATTCCTTCTTCTGTGGCGTCCGGCTCTGACTTATCCGAAACGTCGGTTTCTTCACGCATCTCCGGCCCTGATCCCTGCTGTCCCTCTTCCTGAATGCCTGATCTCTGCGTCTGTCCGGTATCCGCCTGTCCCTGCCCGTCGCCCTTCTGGCCCGTCGGCTCCTGTTGCTCCGCTTTCGATGGCTCTGTATCACCTGCCTCTGTTTTCTGCTGCCCTCCCGCATCTCTTTCGTCAGCCAGCTGCCTCTCCCCAACAGATTCCGCCTCTTCTGAGCCGGCTTCCCGTCCGCTCTCATGATTGCTTACGATAGGCTTTACCTCCATAGGCCTGATCTCCATGGTTCCCACATCTTCCGGTTCCTTCTCAGACAGCGGATCCGGTATAACCGAAGACAGTTCCGGTGAGACCGGCGGCTGTTTCTGCCGTGTCCGCTCCTCCTGTCTGCTCTGAGCCTCGATCTCCATCTCCACTGCCCTGGCTACAGAGCTTGTTATCCCGGTCTCTCTGTTTTCCTTCTGCTCCCGCCGCTCAATCTGTTCTGACGTGGCTTCCTCAAGAGCCACTTCCGCCGCATGGGCCACGGCATCCTCCCAGATCGTGGTATAGCTCTGCCAGGAATCCGCCAGGTTATGAACCGTCAGGCCATAGCACTGGTCTATAGTCTGACCGGAGCCTGCCACATTGTTCACCGACACCATGGCCCTGAACTCCCCTGCGCCGTTTCTGATAAAAATCTTTCCCACCAGGATCTCTTCTGTGCCGGACAAAAGGTAGACTCCCGTGTCCTGGCTGCCGATAAATACATTTCTCACATTGACCTGAATCTTGCACTGACCGTTTCTCACTTCCAGCTTCGCAAAACCTACATTCTTTCCTTTTATTCCGCCTTCATAAGCATATATGTACGAAATCAGTCTGCGATAATTAGTCATATTACCACCCCTTTGCCGCTGTTCTTATATGATTATTGCAAAATACGACCCTTTGATTAATATTTTATGTAATTACCCATTGAAAGTATGACATAAAAATGTTATCCTGTTATAGACGGAATTGAGAAATTTTTTTTATTTTACGGAGGTATTTCAATGAGACTGTATCGAACAGCAGACTACGACGATATGAGCAGGAAGGCAGCCAATATTATTTCTGCCCAGGTGATCATCAAACCGGACTGTGTCCTGGGACTGGCCACCGGTTCCACACCGCTGGGAACCTACCGGCAGCTGATCGACTGGTATAAGAAAGGGGATCTGGATTTTTCAGAGGTGAAATCCGCCAATCTTGACGAATACAGAGGACTTCCCAGAGATAATGATCAGAGCTACTACTATTTCATGTACAACAACCTGTTCAAACACATCAACATCAACCTCGACAACACCAACGTCCCCAACGGTATGGAACCGGATTCTGAAAAAGAGTGTCTGCGCTACGAGAAGGTCATCGCAGACCTGGGAGGGGTGGACTTGCAGCTTTTGGGTCTGGGACGCAACGGCCACATCGGTTTCAATGAGCCGGCAGACTCTTTCGGCACCATCACTCACTGCGTGGATCTGACAGAAAGCACCATCGAGGCCAACAAGCGGTTCTTCGCCAGCGCCGACGATGTGCCGAGGCAGGCTTACACCATGGGGATTCAGACCATCATGAAGGCCAGAAAGATCCTTCTTGCTGTCAGCGGAGAGGACAAGGCGGAAGCTCTTTACAACACTCTCTATGGCCCTGTTACTCCTCAGGTTCCCGGCTCTATCCTTCAGCTTCACACGGATGTGGTTGTGGTAGCCGACGAGGCGGCTCTCTCCAGAATCCCGCGGTGATCCGCAGAACTCTGCATATAAGGAAGCTGTGCATCAAAACAGCGGCTCCCGGTTCACCGCCGGGGGCCGCTGTATATTAAATCTCAATTCAGTTCAGTCATAAATGTAATTCCCCGGACAGTCTGTCAGCCAGACCGGCAAACTGCTCCAGCGTCAGCGCCTCTCCCCTGACAGCGGATGGCAGCCCCAGACTTTCTATGGCAGCCGCAATCATCTCCTTCGGACAGTCGATATCCGGAGAGTTGTTCAGACTGTTCTGGAGAGTCTTGCGTCTCTGATTGAAGGACGCCCGGATGAGGCAAAACATCAGCTTCGGATCCCTGGTCCGGACAGGAGGCTCCGGATGTCTGGTGAGACGGATCACCGCAGAACCTACTCTGGGCCGCGGGATAAAACAGTTGGGCGGCACATTGGCCGCCACGTAGGGCCGGGCATAATACTGTACTGCCAGGGAAAGGGCCCCGTAGTCCTTGGTCCCCGGTCCGGCCTGCATCCGGTCCGCAACCTCTTTCTGCACCATAACCGTGATATTGTCCACGGGAACCCCGCTCTCAAACAATCCCATGATAATAGGAGTGGTGATATAATAAGGCAGGTTGGCCACTACTTTCAGAGGTCTGGACTGATTATATTCGGCCGCCAGACCGTTTACATCCACTTTGAGAATATCGTCATTGATGACGGTGACGTTGTCATAGTCTTTCAGGGTCTCTTCCAGGATGGGTATCAGATTCCTGTCAATCTCCACTGCCACCACATGGCGGGCCTGATCTGCCAGGCACTGGGTCATGGTACCGATACCCGGACCGATCTCCAGCACACAGTCTTCTTTCCCGATATCCGCCGCCCTGACGATCTTGTCCAGAACATGGGGATCTATGAGAAAATTCTGGCCGAATTTTTTCTGAAATACAAAATCATACTTTTGGATGATCTCAATGGTCTTCTGAGGATTGCTCAGTCTGGAGCCGGAAATCTCTTCCATATGCACCTGTTCCTTTCTCAATCTTCCAGACGGTACAGGGCTCTTCCGTTATCCCTGGTTATCCGGATCACTTCTTCTTCCGGTATGCCTCTGATCTCGCTGACAGCTTTCACCACCAGAGGAAGGTTCAGAGACGAATTCCGCTTTCCCCGGAACGGAACAGGGGACAGATAGGGACAGTCCGTCTCCAGGACCATACGGTCCATGGGCATATATTCCACCACTTCTCTCAGCTTCCGCCCGTTTTTAAAGGTCAGAACGCCGCCGACTCCCAGATAAAATCCCATGTTCAGGTATTCTCTAGCCAGTTCCACGCCGTAGGAAAAGCAATGGATCACCCCGCCGATCTCCTCCGACTTCTGAGCCTTCATGATATCCAGAGTGTCCTTCGCCGCATCCCGGCTGTGGATCACCACAGGAAGCTTCACTTCTCTTGCCAGATCCAGCTGACGGACAAACCAGTATTTCTGGGTCTCCCTGTCCGGCTCATCCCAATAGTAATCCAGGCCGATCTCGCCTACAGCCACGATACCGGGGCTGGCCGCCGCTTCTCTCAGCCAGTCTATCTTCTGGTCTGTCAATTCTCCTGTCTCGTTCGGGTGGACCCCCGCAGTACCGTAAACATGCGGATATTTCCTGACCAGTTCCAGAGTGTTCTCTGTGGTCCGGATGCTGGCTCCGATGTTGACCACGGCCTCGATCCCTCTGGAGGGGAGGCCGGAGATGAGCTGTTCCCGGTCTTCGTCAAATGCTTCGTCGTCATAATGGGCGTGAGTGTCAAATATCATAACCGACTCCTTTTCCTGTTCCTCTGACTCCTGCTGCAGATGCCAGGCGGACATGCCTGCATGTCCGCCTGGTCAACTTCCCGCAGAAATAAAATAACTATACCATCACAACGGCGATCTGTAAAGCTTATTGAATCTCCGGGTCACAAATTAATTTTTTAAAATTGCGGCATGCCTGGACGATGCCCTCGGGCTGGTTAAATACCGTATAGATTCCGGTCACATAGATTTCCGCTCCCAGCCTGGCGCACTCCGCGGCGCCGGGTTTGTCGACACCTCCGTCTATGGAGATGAGAAACCGGTTTTTCTGTGCTGCGCGGAGTTTTACCAGGCGGGAAAGCCGTCCCAGGCTGTCCCGCATAAACTTCTGCCCCGCATACCCGGGTTCTACGGTCATCAGCACCACATAATCCACAAACTCCGCCACAGGCTCCACCGTCTCCACCGGCTGGCAGGGATTCAACACGACCCCCGCCTTCATGCCCAGCCCGTGGATCTGGTCAATGGCGCGGCGGGAGAAAGAAGTGGCATCCAGGTGAAAGCTGACCCAGTCAGCACCGTTTTCTTTCAGGGCTTCCAGATAATCCATGGGGTTGGTCACCATGAGATGGACATCAGTCTCAACAGAAGGATACCGGTCCTTTAACTCCCTGATAAATTTTATGGGAAAACACAGGTTGGGAACATAATGTCCGTCCATAATGTCGATGTGAAACCAGTCACAGCCTCCCTCCACCAGCTGTGCCGTCTGCCTTTCCATGTCCAGATAACTGCAGTTTGCCAGGCTGGGCGCATTAATTACCGTCAATCCATCCACCTCCTAATAGGTTCCGTAGAGCCCGCCGTAAGTCCGGCAGGCCCGGAAATCCGCACTCATAAGGTCGTCGGTTCCGTACATGGTCCACGCAGAGGGCCGGAACAGCCGGTCTCTCTCCAGATTATGCATGCATACCGGTATCCGGAGCATGGAGGCAAGAGTCGCCAGCTCCGGGCCCACATGGCCGAAACACAGGGTACAGTGGTTGGCCCCCCAGCAGTTCATAACAGAAAACACATCGTCAAAGGGGTATGTACCTGTAAGGCGGGGCACAAAAAATGTCTTGGGCCATGTGGGATCCGTCCTTTGGATGACCGCATTCTCGATCTCTTCCGGAAGAGCGGCCGAATACCCTTCGGCAAACTGAAGGACCGGTCCCAGGCCTTTTATGATGTTCAGCCGGATCATGGTCAGGGGAACGCCGCCTTCGGAGAGATAGCTGGAAGAAAATCCTCCTCCCCGGAATGTGGCCAGTTTCCCTGCTCCCCATCTGGTGGCCTCCAGACATGACCGGATATCCTGCTCTCCCATCTCCCACCAGGGCTTCATCACAGGTTTTTTGTCCCTTCTGGCGGCCATGGTCCCATCCAGTGCCGCCGCTCCCGAATTGGTCAGATAGATAAAACCGCCCTCCGCCTCTTTTGGCAGCGGCACGTCTGTCATGGAGGCCACGGATTCCGGGCTCCAGTACGCGCGGACATCGCAGAAAATCTGTGCGGTCCCGGTCAGCAGACTGCCCCAGAGCATGGTCACCCCGTTGAGGCTGTCATTTTCCGTGGCAAGGACGTAAGGCTTTCTCGGACCGTTCCAGTCAAAAGTCGAGTTGAGGATGGCCTCGGAAAAATCTCCGTTGGGCATAAAATCCGACCACTGGCGCTGGCCCTGAAATCCTGCTGCCAGGGCATAATGGCCCTTGGCCTCTTCTTTCCAGCCCATCTCTGCCAGCTTTTCATTGCCAGCCATAAGATCCCGGAGGATCAGAGTCATCTTCACGCTGGTCTCCCACACCTGATCCTTCTGGCTGCGGTTCTGACGGATCTCGGGAGGATTGGGATCCTCCATCTCCGGACAGTGATCCTTCACCCATGCCAGTGCCGTCTCAAATTCTTCCTGATCATAAATCTGGTATTTAAGGCGGCGCTGGAGCTCATTCATGTCCACGGTCTCCGTCCTCATGCCCAGATAGCAGCGGAAAAACTCCTGATCCACGATGGACCCGCCGATTCCCATGCATACATTGCCCACTGACAGATAGGCCCGGCCCTTCATGACCGCCACCGCCAGGGCACAGCGGGCAAAGCGGATCAGCTTCTCCCCTACGTCCTCCGGCACGGAAAGATCATCCGCATCCTGCACATGGCGTCCGTAGATCTTAAATACGGGATACCCTTTCTGCTCGGCCACCGCCGCTGCCGCTGCCAGATATACGGACCCGGGCCGTTCGCTTCCGCTGAATCCCCAGATCGCCTGGGGTATCCTTGTATCCCACACCATGATCTCGGCCGCATAGGCAAAGGCCCTGGAAATACTGATAACCGCTCCCACATGGTGATCGCGAAACTCCTGGGCCACCTGCTCTGCCTCACGTACTCCGCCTACGCCTGTAGAACCGATGATACATTCCACGGGCTGTCCGTCCGGGTAGAACACGTTTTCCTCCAGCAGGGTTCTGGCCTTTTCGGCCAGTGCAAAGGTGGGGCCTTCTATTTTTTCACGGACCCCGTTATATCTTCCGTCCACGATCACCCGGATACCGATCTTCGGGCGGGCAGACTCAAACAATTTCTTATTATCCATATGAGGCCTTCCTTTATACTTTTTTCATATTCGCAACAAGATCCGGCAGAAACGTAACGATCTCCGGGATAAAGGTGATCATCATCAGTACGATCAGCAGGATCACCAGATACGGCAGCACTGCCCTGACAATTTTTTCAAAAGGCACTTTTGACACGGAACTCAGGACATAGAGCACCATTCCGATGGGAGGCGTCAGCAGCCCCAGCATCAGGTTCAGGATACACATGATCCCGAAATGAACCGGGTCGATGCCATACCCCAGGGCGATGGGCATCAGGATGGGCACCAGGATCGAGATGGCCGCCGCCGTCTCCATAAAGGTTCCCACGATCAGCAGCAGCAGATTGATAAACAGGAGAGCAATGATCTTTTCGTGGATGTGGTCTGTCATCCAGATGCTCATCTTCTGGGGAATCTGCTCAACTGTCAGGATCCATGCAAATACATTGGCCGCACCGATAATAAACATGACGTTGACCGTGCTCCCCGCCGTCTCCAGCAAAAAACCGGGAATATCCTTAAGGCGGATAGCTTTTGTGAAAATGGTCAGCAAAAACGCATAGAATACGGCAATAATGGCAGCCTCCGTAGGCGTACAGACACCGGTCATGATGCATCCGATGATAATCACCGGACACATGAGGGAAAAGAACGCCTGACTGAAGTAATGCCACAGGCTTTTTAAGGTGGGGAAAGGCGCTCTGGGGTAATGCCTCCGGATGCTTTGGATACTCACCAGGATACCCATGGATACAGCCATAAGAATCCCCGGAATAATTCCTCCCATAAATAATTTTCCTATGGACACGCTTCCCGCGACGCCGAAGAGGATAGCCGGAACACTGGGAGGAATGATGGGGCCCAGGATACTGGATGCCCCGGTGATGGCGAGGCTGAAATCTTCGTCATATCCCTGCTCCTTCATGGCCTGCAGCTCAATAGCCCCCAGGCCCCCTGCGTCGGCGATGGCCGCTCCCGACATCCCGGCAAAAACCACAGATGAAAGAATGTTGGCATGGCCCAAACCGCCGGGAATCCAGCCTACTACCGCGTTGCAGAAATTAAATATTTTCCTTGTGATGCCTCCGTTGTTCATGATGTTGGCAGCCAAAATAAAAAAGGGGACTGCGATCAGTGTAAAAGAATTGCTTATGGCGCTGGTAAATGCCTGAAAAGCCTGCTGAATGGAATACCCATGTACAACAAAATAGCACACCGAGCTGCCGAGAAGGGCAACTCCCACCGGCGTCCCTATGATCATCAGGGCTGCAAAAAGTCCTACAAGCAATATCATCCCTTCTCCTCCTTTCCTGCCAGAACCGAACCGAGAAGATCTACAATCATACGAAGGCTGGCTATAAACATCCCCAGAGGCAGAGCGCTGTAGATAATGCTCATGGGAATATGGGTTGCCGTCGATCTGACCTTTGCCTGAATACCGATAAATTTAAAAGAAAACGGGATCATGTACAAAAACAGCGCAACCGTCCCCGCCTGTATCCCCGCCTCCAAAAAAGTCTGTATCCCGGGAGGAAGCAGCTTTACCACTGCTTCCATCCGGATATGAGCCTTCTGACGATAGGCAAAACTGATGCCCACAAAGCTGACATAGACAAAGATAAATCTGGCCGTCTCCTCGCTCCATGTCAGGGGGGAGTTAAACACATAGCGCATGATAACCTGTGCCAGCAAGACAAAAAACATGATCAGAAATCCTGTAACGATCACTGCGTTTTCAATATAAGCAAGGAGCCGGCCGGCCTTGTCCAGAAAGTTTTTCATAGGGTCTCCTTCTTTTTGCTCTCACTCCTACTCCACTGCCTGAAGTTTGCCGTAAAGGCCTTCGCTCCACTGTCCTCCGCTTTCACAGGCCTTTACCACTTCTGCAGCCGCGTCAACAAAGGCCTGTCTGTCCGCCGGTTCGTGAACCTGAACGCCTTCCTTGATCATGAGCTGCAGCTGTTCCTCCTCTGCATCCAGAACCAGCTGATTCACCGTATCCGTCCCTTCCTTAAAGCACTCTTCCACAACTGCCGCATATTCTGCCGGAAGCTTGTCCAGTACGGTGTTCCCAATGATCACCGGACAGATAGTGATCTGGTGCTGTGTCATATTGATGTAGTCGCAGACTTCATAAAACTTCTGGGCATAGATCGTAGGGATGGGATTCTCCTGTCCGTCCACCACGCCCTGCTGCAGAGCCAGATAGACCTCGCTGAGGCTCATGGGAGTCGGATTTGCCTTAAACACATACTGGGCGATATAGGTAGGGATGGTGTGGTCCGGAACGCGGATCTTCATCCCCGAAGTGTCGGCAGGTGAATCCACCGCCTTGCTGCAGGTCAGATTCCTGACGCCGTAATAAAAAGAGGTCAGGATGCTGAATCCGTTTTCAGATACCTTGTCATAGTAGGGAGCCATGATCTCGCTGTTAACCGCTCTCATGGCCTGATCGCAGTCCCGGAACACATAGGGCGCCTCGTATACGTTAAAATCGTTTACATACTTGCCTACTTCACCTATGCCCAGGATGGCGATATCGATGGACCCTGCCAGAATATTGTTGATCTCATCTGTCTCCGCGCCTAACTGAGCGGCAGGAAACACGTTGATCTTCACATGTCCGCCGGTCTTCTCTCCGATCTCGTCCACAAGCTGCTGCACGCCGATATTAAAGGGATGGTCCGCCGCATAGATGTGTGCAAGTTTCAGCTCATACACCGTATCATCGGCCGCTTTTTCCCCGGCCGCTCCTTTTGTCTCCTGTGCCGTCTCCTTCTGTCCGCCTCCTGCAGCCGTGGTCTGAGTTCCCCCGCCAGAAGAGCTCCCGCAGCCTGCAGCCATGATCCCTACGGTCAGAGCCAGTGTCAGTGCCAACATTTTTTTCGCTTTCATAATAATGCCTCCTTAGATTTTTATATCATCAGAAGCACAGATCCCTGTCTAAAAAATGCTTGAAAAATACACATGCCTGTGATACAACTAAAAAGAGGAGCGCCCAATTCCTCTTTACAGAGCGCATTCTTCTGCATCCCAGAAGGGTGTGCTTTTTTGATGCAAAACAATTCTTTCTTGTCTTTAGCAAAGCTTCTTTACAGATCCCTTCACCGACAGTCTCACCGGATAGGAGATCGTGTCCTGATCCCACTCTTCCCCGTTGATGAGCCTCAAAAGCTGGCTTGTGCCCTCCTGAGCCATCTGCTTAATGGGACGGCTGATACTGGTCAGCTGGGGATAGGAATAGGAAGCCAGGATCCCGTCGTCAAATCCGATCAGGGAAATGTCGTCAGGTATGGATAGCCCCCATTCCCTGATAGCCCTGGCGGCGCCAAACGCAACTGCATCCGAGGCACAGATCACCGCAGTGGGCCTCTCCGGCAGTTTGATGAGATTCTGAATACACTGGTATCCGCTCTCCGCGCTGTAGTCGCCGTACTGGATATATTCGTCTCTGATCCGGATCCCGCAGTGCTTCATCCCCTCTTCAAAACCGGCGAACCGCCGGATGGTGGATGCGGAATTCTCGTCGCCTTTCATATATGCAATCTTATGATGCCCAAAATCGCTGAGAAATTTTACAGCTTCCCAGACTCCTTTTTTCTCCTCGCAGAAAACATTTTTGATCCCCGGCCGGTTCAGCTCCCGGTTGATCACCACCAGAGGAACCCCGGCCTCGCAGATCTGCCCGATCCATCTGTCATCCTCGCTGTTCTGACTGATGAGAAGGATCCCGTCATAATTCGCCCCTGTGATCCGGTAGCTGGCAGACAGTTTGTCAATACCGTTGTAGATCACCGTGTACAGTTCCGGCACGCTGTCATTTACGCTCTGCATCACCGAATAGATGAAGTCTGATGAGGTAGCCTTCACCAGGCTTGTAAAAAAAATCCCCAGATTGTAGGAACGCACATTGACCAGGCTTTTTGCCGACTTGTTGGGCACATAGTCCATAGCTTTTGCAAGTTCCTGAATCCTCTTTCTGGTCTCTTCGCTGATAAGAGGACTGTTATTCAATGCCCGGGACACTGTCGTATGAGACATATGGGCCCTCTGTGCGATATCCTTGATCGTTACTCCTGCCATCTTCCACCTCTGTCATCTCGTTATGAGCAAATTTATCAAATATTTGATTTTCGCACACGTGTGCATAACTCTGATAATAGAATAACATACCGGCTGTATCTCATACAACCGGTATTTTGTCTAAATTTTCGATATTTTTTTATGCAAACTACCTGATAATCTGAAATTTCATTCATTTTAGAAAAAACAAAGAACAGCCTGCCCGCAGCGCCGCCAGCACCGCCAGATGGGCGGGATAAAAGAGATAGAAAAACCACTTTCTGTTTTTCTTCCCCCTGGTGCCGTTATAGAGGAAGATGGGAATAAAGGCCAGCACCGCCGCCGGTTCCCACATCAGACAGATGCTGCCCATGATGATCTGCCGGGTCCTGTCTCCGTGAAGAAGGTAAAAGAGGATGATCAGAAATACTCCGAAGGCGCCGTAATCACACTTCAGCATCCAGGCCGACCCGCAGCACAGGATCACGGTCAGAGCCTGTTTCCACAGACCGTTTTCCTCCCGGCGGAATCTGTCCAGCCCCATGACGGCCAGCAGCCCGAGAAACAGGGTAACATATACATTCTGATACCGCGGATAAAACCAGGTCCCGAACATGGCAATGTCGAAGGGGATCTCCGAGACAGCGGCAAAAATCAGAAGTCTTCCTGCATACTTTGCGGAATCCCTGGTGTGGGTAAATCCCTCGGCGATGAGATAACAGAAGATGGGAAAGGCCAGCCTGCCCATGGTGCGCATGACCCTGTTCACCTGATACCAGAACTGCAGAGTCTCATAGGAGGCGGGCCCCCGGAAAAGCTCCCCCTGTACAAGATAATTTTCCAGGAAGACTACTGCCGTATGGTCTATGATCATGGAGATGACGGCGATCATCTTCAGGCTGTTGCTGCTGAGACATTTTATGGATTTCATAAGATTCCTCCGGTTTTCCTGATATATTCTGACGGCGAAACACCCTCTCTTTTTTTAAACACCTTGCTGAAATAAAAGGGATCCATATAGCCCAGATATTCGGACACCTGTTTCACGCTCTCTCCTTTTCCCAGCAGCTCTCTGGCTTTGTCCATCTTGATCCCGATAATATAATCTTTAAAAGACATTCCCTTGTAGTCCCTGAAGAGGCGGCAGATATAGGTCTTAGAGAGGTAGAAGGAATCGCTCAGATCCTGGAGGGAAAACACCTCGTTGAGATTCCTGCGGATATGCTCGTCTATGGTCTCCATCATCTGCTGCCCCTTCTTCCTGTTCTTTGTCTGTTCCTCTCCCATGTCCCAGCCTGTCATGATCAGGCTTAAGACTCCCCCCAGTACATCCTCCATGGTTTTGGAGAAACAGATGATCTCCGCCAGCCCCTCCTGCTCCCGTTCGATGGTGATCATCCTCTTCTCCTACAGGAGAAAAAACAGCCGCTGAAGAACATTCTCCAGTGTGTACTGAGGGATATCCATCCGTTCCATGTCCGCAAACAGGCTGAGAAGTTCCTGTTTGAGCAGTTCAAAATGATTGAGCTTTACGGCCTGAGCCACGTTCTGTTCCCACTCTCCGAAGGCGGCCGGAGAAGGCTGGACAGGCTGGGGTCTGCCGCAGCCGATAAACCTGAGCCTGCCGATGACGGTTCCGTAATAGAGGGCTTTATTGCACTCCGCGTAAAGATCGGAAGCTTTTTTCAGACTGCCGAAGACCTCCGATGTGACTATGGTTCCCGTGGCATCCTGACTGCCGGGCAGGATCATCTCTTCTTTAAACAGGCCTCCCCCCGCATCCCAGAGGCAGACTGTAACATTCCTGTCCTCCTGGGACATCCAGGCAGCCACATGTTCCGGGGCGGAGAGAAACCGTTCCGGCTCCCATTGGCAAAGATCTGCGGCCTCCTCGGCGCGGAGCAGATACTTCATCTGAGGGTTCATGACACAGCCCTGCTGGATCAGAATCAGCTGCCACCGCGATGTCCTTTTGGACAGATGCTCTGCCTCGTCGGTGTCTGTATTGCCTTTCAGGATGTCTCTGAGTATCTGGCGGCCGTCTTTTTTCCTCTCTTCTTCCAGTATCCTTCTCAGCTCTTCCAGGTTCTCTTCCAGCTGAGGGGCCGTCACCGGTTTGATCAGATAATTGTGGACCCCCAGACGGAGACCGTCCCTGGCATACTCAAAATCCTGATAGTCGCTGATGATGAGAAACTGGGTCTTTAAGCCGGCCTCTTTGATCTTCTCTATCATCTTCAGGCCGTTCATCCCGGGCATGCGCACGTCTGTGATCACGATGTCCGGCCGGTTCTCCCAGAACAGCTCCAGCCCCTCCTGACCGTTATTCCCTGCCGCCACTACCTGAAAATCCCTTCCCAGCTGTTCCAGCAGCCGGATCAGATATCTGGCAATGGGCGGCTCATCCTCTACAACCATCACCTTATACATCTGCATCCCGTCCTGTGATCATCACAACCGCTCCTTTTGTCTCTGCATTGTCCATGTGAACCTCTATGGCTCCTCCGGAAAAAAGGTTCAGTCTCACACAGGTATTGATGATGCCCAGGCCGCCGATCTCCAGGCCCGCCATATCTGTTTTCCTGATGTGATCCAGACTTTCCCGGATCTTTCCGTACAGCTCCTCAACCTTTCCTTCCCCGAAACCGTTTCCGTTGTCCTGAACCTTAAAATACCATCTGTGTTCGTCTCCTCCGGTCTCTATCCGGAGTTTTATCACCGCTTTTCCGCTCTCAAAGTAGGGATGGCAGACTGCGTTCTCCACAAAAGGGATCAGGGTCAGCTTGGGGAGACGGATCTGACCGGCACAGTCATTGGCCAGCTCAAAGCTGTACTCCAGCTTGTGTTCGAACCGCCCCTTCATCAGCAGAAGATAATTCTCGATAAACCGAAGCTCATCCTGGAGGGTGGTCACCTGCTCCCTGGTGGAGGTGGAATATCGGAGATTCTCCGAGAGGCGGTTGCAGACCAGGGGAATCTCCCGCACATTTCCCTCATAGGCCATGTTGACGATGACGTTGAGCATATTGTGCATGAAATGAGGGTTCATCTGTGCCTGCAGCGCGTCAAATCGGGCGTCCATCTGCATCTGATAGGCATTTCTCTCCCGTATCAGGGCCTCTGACAATCGCTGGTTCATCCGGCGGAAAGATGTGATGAGGGAATTGATCTCATCGATATCGCTGTGGGAGATCTCCGTCTTCCCGCTGACCTCCAGGGTCTCCAGGCCTGTGTTTTCCAGCACCGACTTCAGCTCCAGGAGAGGCCTCATGATCTTTCTGATAAAGAGATCGATAACCATGAAGGACAGAAGGGCGGCCAGAAGTATGATGATGATTCCCAGGCTCCACGCCAGCCGTCCTCCTGAATCCAGGATAGAGATCTCCTCCGAGACCACACACCGGAACCCTGTCTGCCCCGACTCTTTCATACAAACCAGCTCGGTTTTCCCTGTGACTGGATTTCGCCGGCTGGCAGGAGGGTTTTGCAGCTGCAGAAATTCTGCATCCGCCTGCCGCAGTTCTTCCGTGTTCTGATTAGTATAAAATATCTTTCCGTCGCCGTCAATGATGGTGAGGCCATATTGTTTGGCCAGCTGACAGATCTCCTCGATCTTATCGTATTCCAGCTGGGCTTCCAGAAATCCCAGTTCCACCACCGGATTGCGGATCTGGCGGATGACAGAGATCACCTCCCTGGCTTCTGTACCCCAGGGGTCTTTATGGGGGCCTAAAAAGAACATGCCTCCTTTTTTTGCCCTGGCCTCATCCAGCCACTCCATCCTGCCCGGCTCCGTGGAAAAGATCCCCATCGTGTCCACTTTTGAAGATGCAAAAAAACCGTTCTCCGTAAACACACTGAGCCGGTACAGCATCCTGGTGGAGGACTGGGTTATGATACAGTTGCGGACCTCGCTCCACCGATTATAGGTTTTCATCTGATCCGAGATCCCTTCTTTCCGGATCTCCCTCATGACAGCGATAAATTTCTGGTTGGAGATGGTATCCACCAGAATATAGTTCATGTGATCCACATAATTGTCCAGCTGCATGATCACCGAACCGGCAGTATATTCGATGTTCTGTCTCTCGTCTTTTTTATACTGCCCATAATTTTGTACAATGATAAAAACCAGCATCCCCATCAGAAAAACCGATAAGATGCTGGTATATATCATCAGGAGTCTTTGCCGTATTCCCTTCAATCTTCTGCCTCTCCTTTTGATCCTGACTGTCTGCCGTACAGAAGCGGCGACGAAAGGATGCCTGCGGGTTTCGTCTGGTACTCCCGGCTCCACAGGGCCTTCTCTGTCCTCCAGGTCCAGGGACCGTAATAGGTCTCCTTTCTGTTGCAGTTGTGAAGCTGTCCGAACATGTTGAACCTGTTTCCGTAGAGCGTGATCTCCAGCTCATACTCCCCTGATCCCCAGATCCGCCATATAGGGGGAACAGAAAAGGTCTTTTTCTTCCGTATCCCCGGCCGTTTTCACCGACACCAGGGCGCCTGCATAATTGGGAACCTGGACGAAAAGGCGTTCTCTCTCCCGGATACGGATCTGCTTCCTGTATCGGATATTTCCCCCGTAGAAGGGCAGATCCTGCCTGGAAATATCGCCGAATTCCAGCTGCCGCGGCATGTCTGTCATGGTGCAATTGATGCCGTCTGTCCTGACACCGAAGCTGCCTGTCAGATAGCACCTTTCCAGCGCCGTCCTGCTGCCGAAGGGGATCCGGAAAGTCAGCCGGTTCTCTCCCTCCCTCACAGTGGGCAGGCAGTACACGGAAAATGCTCTGTCCAGCCAGAACTCTCCGGTAAGGCTGCAGGCCTGTCCGTTGAGTTCCACTGTCCAGTCCGGCTCTGTCTCCGCCGCCAGCCTGATACCCTCAAATCTCCGGTCCGACCGGAAAGAAAAGGTAAGAATCAGGTTCACGGGCTTCTCTTCCCTTCCGGAGATGCCGAGCCAGGGCTGGGGATAGCTTTCAGACCTGAGAGACCAGCCATGTTTTCTGCGCAGCTCATCTTCGATCTTCAGCACTTCCGCCTTTTCCATGGTAAAGCCTCCGTCCTCTGTCCGGCAGGAGGCCCTGTCCAGCAGCAGCACGTTGGGTTCCAGAAGTTCGCACTCTGCCGGGCCTGACACATAACCTCTGAACCGGATATCCTCCGCCCCAAACCGGCTCTCCGGTTCCATGGCGCCGGCGTGGCTTCTCTCCCCGTCTTTGTCCTTTCTGCCCTCAGATCTCCCTGCTGTCAGCCTCAGCAGGATACTGTCGTCTTCAAAGCAGGAGATCCGGCACCTTGTCATGCCGTCAGAACAGTCTGTTTCTGTTCTTTCCCGCCCTCCGCTCATGGCATCATATCTGACTATATCATAACTGCCTCTGATCTGAAAGATCAAACTTTTCTTTTCCGGATCAGAAGCTCTTTCCGTCTTCTCCCCATGAGCCAGAAAGATCCACAGATCTTCGCCGTCTTCTCTCACTTGGCAGATCAGATCCTTCGGCGCCTCTCCCTGTCCCGTCTTTACCGTAAACTGCCGCCAGGGATCCACTGCTTTGGAGACGGCGGCTTTTTCAAAGGGGACCCTTTTTCCGAAATCAAACAGATCCTGATCTGCCGGCTCCGCGTCCATGTACTCCGGCACGGCTCCCAGCCAGAACACGGCTCCTCCTCTCTCTGCAAATTCCCGCAGATACGCTGCGGTGGTCTTCCGGATGGTCCGCAGATGAGGGACCAGAATCACCGAATAGGCCATCTGCCCTACATGGAACTTTAAGTTATCCTGAGAGCTGTAAAGCCGGGGCAGCTGGGATTCACAGATATAGTCAAAATCTGTCAGGTCCGACAGCAGCCACCTGGCAAGTCTTTCAAACTCGTCTTCCATGGAATCCCTGATAATTCCCGTGTGCTCATTGGGTCCGTAGTACAGCCAGTAGCTTTCGATGGGGTGGATAAGCCCCACGGTCACCACAGCCCTTCCCCTGGTCAGTATCGAATTCAGTCTTGCAAAATAGTCTTCGATCACATGATATTTGAGATACCATGGAGAATGCTCGTCTATGGGCGCCGGATAATCCCGCTTGGACTCGCCTTTCATGCTGAGCCAGCTCAGATGATGAACTCTCTGAGTCACCCCAAGCGCCGCCTGCCAGTCTCCCTGAAGCTTGTGTCCTCTGAAATCAAAATCCCAGTTGGTGACGCCGTAGAGTTCGCTGAGGACCCCGGGGCAGCCGTACTGGCGGGAAGCACTCTGAGCCTGTTTCACTGTGGTGTACTCCCTGGCATCTGCCAGCATGTCCACTCCCGGCAGGCCAAAACTCCGGTACTGTCTCATGGCCTCCCCCAGAGCTCTGGTCTGGGAACCCAGCTTTGGCTCCTCCATCATATGTCCCGTGAGAAGGATCTGATGCTCTCTGCACCACTGTCCCAGAGTATCTCCGTAAGCCTGGGCAAAACGCTCGGCAACATAGTCATGATACTGATAGCGGATCCTGGACACTCCTTTTTCAGGTTCCCAGAACAGCTCCGGCAGACTGTCCAGAAGACTTTGTCCATAAGCCTCACAAAAGCCCTCCTCCAGATCCTCCGTAAACGGAATCTTCAGCTCTTCTTTCCCCTCTGCAAAATCCAGGCAGTCTTTTCTGGAAAACTGGGGTTCATCTGTAAAAACAGCCGGAACCGTCTTTCCGAATTCCTCTCCCACCGCTTCATAGTAGCGTTCATAAATCTGCCGGACAAAAGCCTCCATGGCCTTTCTATTCAGAGTATCCCCATAAGACTGATTATTAAACCAGGGGGAGGTCTCCGCTGTCACCACATAGGCAAACCAGGTATGTTCTCCGTCTTCGTCCGTTTCCCCAAGTCTTCTGTATCCGGCCAGACGGCCCGCCTTCAGAGTCACTTCATATCTGGCCGCAAGACGGCCCTCTCCTCCGGTGGCAAGCCTGTTCTCTGCCCTGGGATTTTTCTGCTTCATGTATCTGTCCTGTTTTCTCTCGGGAGAGAACAGAAGAAACCTGTTTTTATACTCCGGATCTTTCGTCACCAGGCCTGCTCCGTATCCGGAAGGCCACTTGTCTTCATCGTAAAGCCAACAGCCCATACCCTGTTCCCTGGCATAGTCCACACAGAATCTTACGTCGTCTAAAAATTCTTCTCCCAGATATTCCGTATCCAGACCGATCCTGGAATGGATGTGGAACCCGCCCATTCCCATCTGTCTTAAGATCTCCATCTGCTCCTTCAGCCTGGTTTTATCCAGCTTCGTGTTCCAGGACCAGAAGGGCGTCCCTCTGTACTCCGCAGGAGGAGACAAAAAGATCTCATCCCGAAACGGCCGGCTGCTGTGAGGATATAGTTTCATACATTCTCCTTCCTCTTATCCCTTGACGGATCCCATGACCATTCCGTCGACGATCTGCCTGTTAAAAATAATGTACATCACAACTACGGGGATGCTGATCAGCAGAATATCCGCGCAGACCAGGTTCCAGTCGCTTCCGTACTGACCGGAAAAGTTGTAGATGGACAGCTGGATCGTTGCGTTTTTGGCGCCGGGAAGGTAGTACAGGGGATTTACAAAATCATTGTATACATGGAGAGTGGTCACCACCGCCACTGTGGCGGACACCGGTTTTAACAGGGGGAACACGATGTCCAGAAACAGTCTTCCCGTGCCGCATCCGTCGATGATGGCCGCCTCGTCGATGGCTCTTGGGATAGAACCCATAAACCCGCGGTACAAAATGGTGGCAAATGAGATGTTCAGCGCCACCATCACCAGGCCCACCATGGTCTTGGCGATGTGGAGCATGTCCAGCACCCAGTAGGTGGGAACGATGGAAGAGGGCACGATCAGTCCGGCCAGGATCAGCAGATTAAAGGCCCTGGTGCTCCGGTCATCTCTCCTCTGAATGACAAAGGCAAGGAGAGAGGTGACCAGAACGATGATGGTTACGGAACAGACGGTGATGATCAGGCTGTTTCCCAGGGCCCGCACCACCATATGGTTGTTGGCCTCAAAGACCTTTCTGCAGTTTTCATAAAACTGCCAGCGGGAGGGCCATGCCAGATCCAGCCTGGCAGCTTCTTTTCTGGACTTGCAGGAGGTCAGGATAATAAAATAAAAAGGTATGATATAGATGACCACAGAGGCCAGAAAGACTGCTGTCTGGAACAGAAGCCGGCTCCTCTTTTTCTTTTTCATCAGTAGACCTCCTCCTTTCTGGTCACATTGGCGTACACGGGGAAAGCGATCAGGGACACCAGCAAAAACAGGATCACATTGCCTGCCGTGGACAGGCCGTAGAGACCGTTGGCATACTGCTTATAGATCACGGTGGTCAGAAGGTCCGTGGTGAATCCCGGTCCCCCTTTTGTCATGGCCCACACCAGTTCAAAGTTTCTCAGTCCTCCGGTGAGAGACAGGATCAGCACCGAATTCATGGCCGGCCGGATCAGGGGCAGGGTAATATATTTAAACCGCTGCCACACATCCGCCCCGTCGATCTGAGCTGCCTCCACATAAGTGTGGTCGATGGCCTTGATCCCCGCTATATACATCAGCGTGGCCGTGCCCAGACCCTGCCACACATCCACCATGGCCACGGAAAACATGGCGATCCGTTTGTCTGTCAGCCAGTACACCTTGCCGATGCCAAACAGGGACAGAGCCTGGTTGATGATCCCGTTGGAAGGGTGCATGAAGCTTTTAAAGATCAGACCCACGGCCATGGTGCTGATGATGGTGGGAAAAAAGATCAGCGTCCTCAGATACCCTTCCATTTTCCAGCCCTGAGTCAGCAGAAGTGCCAGAAAGAGTGCCAGCACCACCTTAAATCCGCATGTGACAAAGCCGTAAAACAAAGTGTTTTTCACGCCTATGGCCAGGGAGGGTTCACGGAAAAAGGTGATAAAATTGTCAAGTCCGATCCATTCCCAGTCTTTTAAGGTCCATCTGGTGAAGCTGAAAAAAAACGAGGAAAAGGTGGGTATAATAAAAATGATGATGTAGATGACCGCCGCCGGGATCATCAGGGTTCTTCTATAGATCTTCTCCTTTTTCTTTGGCCGTCTGCTCATTTGCCTCATCCCTTTCTTTCTGCCTCCGGCTGCCGGAGATTATTTCCAGCCCTCCAGATCCAGCTGCTCTGCCGATTTTTTATTGTCTTCATGGAGAGCCTTTACGCCCTCTTCGGCCGTGATCTCCCCTGAACCGATCTGCACGCAGATCTGCTGCATATTGGTGCCTTTTACCGGACACAGAAATTCCATGGCTGCAGAGATCCTGCCGTCGTCGGCATAGGTCATGGTATCCTGGATAGCAGGCCTGATATTGTCTCCCAGATCGATGTCTTTTATCATGAACGCTCCCATGGGAGACGCTTTTTCAGCATAAAGCTTTACGGCCTCTTCCGTTGTCACAAACTCCTGCCACAATTTCGCATTCTCCACATTTTTTGCATTTGCCGCAATATAGTAGCCGTGAGGCATCCAGATGGTTGCCCCCATATTGTTCTCATCCTGTCCCGGCACTGCAAAATATCCGATGAAATCCTCGGCCTCCGGATAATCCTCCAGTGCCCTCACATATTCCCTGGTCCTGGAAACCAGATGGCCCCCGGCCCCTTCGCACATCATCCGCCATCCGTCGTCATTGGTGGTGGAGAGGAAATCCTCGTTAAATACTTCCTTCTGGGAGGCCAGCTTTTCCACGCTTTTTACATAGGCCGGACTGTCTGACAGAACAACTTTTCCTGCCGTATAGTCGGAGGCGAAATCCGGGTCCTCCTTATTGACATAATAGAAATCCGACAGAAGCAGAAGCTGGGAGGTCCACGGATCTCCGTAGGTTCCGATCAGTCCCTCGTACCCTGCGGCCTTACAGGCTCTGCAGTTTTCAAGAAACTCATCCCATGTTTTGGGGATCTCCAGTTTCAGCTCCTGATAGATCTGTTTGTTGTAGAAGATACCGCCCGCATAAGTGGGGCTGGTGGGAACTCCGTAGATCTTCCCGTCAGAGGTTACACAGCCCAGGTAGGTTTCATTGATCCTGTCCACATACTTTTCATTTGTAATGTCCATCAGATTGTCCGAGGGGCCCAGGTTGAGCATCAGAGAACCGGAATGCCAGTCCACGATATCTCCCAGATCTCCCGTAGCCGCTCTGGATACCAGAACGTCATCATTGGGCGACAGTTCCAGAGAGACCTTGATGTTGTACTTCTGCTCAAATGCTTCTATTATGGCATAAGTGCCCTCGTTGACTGCATCCGACGGAGCCAGAATACTCAGCTCTCCTCCTGTCTCTCCGGCGCCGCCTCCTTTCTCCCCATCGGTTTTCTGGGCCGGATTGGCCGGAGCCGGTTTTGTCCCGGTTCCGCATCCTGCTGCGGTAACTGTCAGTACTGCTGACATGACAACTGCTGCTGCGAGTCTTTTTTTCATAGAATTCTCCCTTCTTTTATGGTGTGACAACTCTGTTTCCTTCTGTATAACAGTTTAACAAAATTAGTTTGTCTCCAGAATGGAATTTCGACAACCTGATCCGGTAAAAATTTGATCAAAAAAAGAGTCCGGCCCCCGGACTCTTTTTTAACAGGCATATTCTGTTTTCTGTCAGCAGATCTCTGCTCCTGATGGCATGTCTTTTTCCGGTGTCATAAGCGCCAGATTGCCCTGAGAATCTTCTGCGCACAGCATCATCCCTTCTGACATCACTCCGGCCATCTTCCGGGGCGCCAGGTTTACCAGAACCATCACCTTCTTGCCCACCATCTGCTCCGGCGTGTACCATGCCTTGATGCCGCTGACGATCTGTCTTACCTGATTTCCGATCTTCACCTGACTGCAGAGAAGCTTTTTGGACTTTTTCACTTCCTCGCAGGCAATGATCTCTCCTACCTGGAACTGGAGTCTGGCAAAATCATCGTATGTGATCTCCGCCCTGGGTTCCACATCTTCCTGGCTCTCCTCTGTCTTCTCAGCCCCGCTGCCGGCTGCCTCCTGAACCGGAGCAGCCGCTTCTTCTGCCTTTGTCATCTCTTCCACTCTGGCCAGAATTTTTTTGATATCCAGACGGGCAAAGAGGATCTCCGGTTCCCGGGTCACCTGATTGCCGTCAGGATACAGGCCGAAGGTATCCATGTCGGAAAGCGCTCTCTTCTCCGTATTCAGCTGTGCCAGAATCTTCTGAGACGTCTCCGGCATAAAGGGCTCCAGCAGGGAAGCTCCTATGGTGATGGACTCCACAAGATTGTAGAGCACTGTGGCCAGACGGCTGTGGCTGCTCTCATCCTTGGCCAGGACCCAGGGTGTGGTCTCGTCGATATACTTGTTGCTTCTGCGGAAAATATTGAAAATCTCACTGATGGCGTCTGCCACCCGGAGCTGTTCCATCTTCTCGCCGGCCTTCTTCACCGCCTCCAGAACCACTGCCTTCAGGTCCTCATCTGCCGCCCCGGCAGTCTCCGTGTTTCTCACGGTGCCGCCGAAATACTGGTTGGTCATGGACACGGTCCTCTTGACCAGATTGCCCAGAATATTGGCCAGATCCGAGTTGACCCTCTCCACCAGAAGCTCCCATGAGATAGTTCCGTCGTTGTCGAAGGGCATCTCATGAAGCACGAAATAGCGGACCGCATCCACTCCGAAGAACTCTGCCAAAGTATCTGCATAGAGCACATTTCCCTTGGACTTGCTCATCTTGCCCTCGCCCTGCAGGAGCCAGGGATGTCCGAACACCTGCTTAGGCAGAGGAAGATCCAGAGCCATGAGGAAAATGGGCCAGTAAATGGTGTGGAAGCGGATAATGTCCTTGCCGATGAGGTGAAGATCCGCAGGCCACAGCTTACCGAACTGCTCGCTGCTGCCGCCGCCGCAGTCATAACCGATGCCTGTAATATAGTTGGTAAGGGCATCCAGCCACACATAAGTCACGTGCCTGGGATCAAAGTCTACAGGTACTCCCCATGTAAAGGAGGTTCTGGACACGCACAGGTCCTGGAGTCCGGGGAGAAGGAAATTGTTCATCATCTCGTTTTTCCTGGATACGGGCTGGATAAACTCGGGATGACTGTTGATGTGGTCGATGAGCCTGTCCGCGTATTTGCTCATTTTAAAGAAATAAGCTTCCTCCCTGGCCGGCTGTACAGGGGCTCCGCAGTCCGGACATCTTCCATCCACCAGCTGGGATTCGGTAAAGAAGGACTCGCAGGGAGTACAGTAGAGGCCTTCATAATATCCTTTATAGATGTCTCCCTGATCGTACAGTTTCTTAAAGATCTTCTGCACCTGTCTCTCATGGTCCTCATCCGTGGTGCGGATAAATTTGTCATAGGAGGTATTCATCAGATCCCAGATGGATTTTACCTGGCCTGCCACCTTGTCCACATACTCTTTGGGCGACACTCCTGCCGCCTGGGCCTTCAGTTCGATCTTCTGGCCATGTTCGTCGGTCCCTGTCTGGAAAAATACATCGTATCCCTGGGCCCTCTTATATCTGGCGATACTGTCTGCCAGAACGATCTCATAAGTATTGCCGATGTGCGGCTTTCCTGATGTATAGGCAATGGCTGTCGTGATATAATAAGGTGTTTTGCAATCTTTACACATATGGTTCTCCTTTCTCAACACCGAATAAACTGTTCTTAGTGTACCTTCTAAAATATCTTTCGTCAATCTTTTTTCATCAGTTGTATTATCAGGAAATATAAATTATACTGTAGATACATGAATTTTTCAGAAACAAGGAGGCATGTTATGATAAAACAACACAAATCTGTTACCGTTCTTTTTCTGGTCCCTCTGCTGGCCGCCCTTTCTCTTCTCTGGGGCTGCGGGCGCAGCGCTCCGGCTGAAGAGACCACGTATGAAACTTATACCGCCTCCGGCATTTCGGAAGAGTCGGAGCCTGGCATAGACGAAAGCTCCCCAAAAGTCCAGGAAGCCAGAGCCTCCTTTGACCAGTTCTGCGACCAGCTTTTCCGTGATTCTCTGTCCGACAACTACTTAAACCTTCATTATACCCTGGCTGACCCTTCCTCATACGGCCTGGCCGACTGTCCCCGCACCTTCGGGGAATTCTCCATGGATCTTCTGAAAGAAGCCTCCGAAACCCAGAAAGAAGAGAAAGCCCGCCTTGAGGCCATTCCCGTAGAACTGCTGACTGAAGAACAGCAGCTGACCTGGAAGATCCTGAAAGCCAGCTACGAAGCAGAGGAAGATTTTGAAGGCCTGGAGTTTTACTATCAGCCCCTGGCTCCCACCGTAGGAGTTCAGGCCCAGCTTCCCGTACTTCTGGCAGAATATATTTTTTACGACAAAGAGGACGTGGATGACTATCTGACTCTGCTCTCCACCATTGACAATTATTATGAACAGCTTCTTGTATTCGAGCAGGAGAAATCCCGGGCCGGTTTCTTTATGACCGATGACTGTGTGGATACCATCGCCGACGACTGTGCCGCCTATCTTCTGCCGCCGGAGGAGAATTTTCTCTCTTCCACCTTTAACGAACGCGTCGATGCCATGACGGATCTTACGGAGGAAGAGAAGGCCGCGTATAAATCCCAAAATCTCCAGGTTCTGTCCGATCACTTCATCCCTGCCTATGAACTTCTCCTGGACGGACTGAAGGATCTGAAGGGCACCTGCACCAATGAAAAAGGGCTGTGCTTTTATCCCGAGGGAAAGAAGTATTATGAATACCTGGTCCGTTCTTCTACAGGTACGACCTATGACACCATCGACAAACTGCGGGATGCCATTGACAACCAGATCACCTATGACATGGCCGCCATGTACAAACTGCTGCTGGACCATGAGGAACTGGAACAAAATGTAGATGATTATCAGTTTGCCTACACGGAGCCGGGGGAGATACTGGAACATTTAAAAGAAGTCATTGTCAAAGACTTCCCTGCTCTGGAAGAATGCAATTATACCACCAAGTATGTCCCCCAGGCCCTGGAGCAGACTCTCAGCCCTGCCTTTTTCCTGGTGCCTCCTATGGACCGGTATCTGGACTGCGTGATCTACATCAACAACGGATCCGTGTCCTCCTCGGAAGACCTGTACACCACCCTGGCCCATGAAGGATACCCGGGACATCTGTATCAGAATGTGTACTTTCTGTCCAACTGTACTTCCCCTGTGCGGACCGTCTTAAGCTTCGGCAGCTATGTGGAAGGCTGGGCTACCTATGTGGAAAACTATGCTTACACCACGGATAACGGACTGTCTCCGGAGCTGGGGCAGCTTCTGGCTTACAATGCCTCCTCCACTCTGGGGCTCCACGCTCTCCTGGACATCAATATCAACTATTACGGCTGGGATAAGGAACAGGTGGCCTCCTATCTGTCGGAAACGTTCGGGATCACGGACCGGGATGTGACAGACAGCATCTATCAGTATATGCTCAGTGCCCCTGTCAATTATCTGGACTATTATGTGGGATACCTGGAACTGCGCCATATGAAGGAGCAGGCGGAGAGGACTTTAAAGAAAAATTTTAATTTAAAAGAATTCAATCAGCTGATCCTGGACATCGGACCTGCGCCTTTTACCGTGATCCGGCCTTATTATGACCAGTGGCTGAAAGCCCGGTCAGGCAGATAAAAACGTGCGTCCTGTGGAATAAGAAAACCGGCAGTCATACCCTGAGATATGGCTGCCGGCTTTTTTTACTTTATGACGGTGTATTCGCTGGAATAATCCAGATAATCTTCGTCTCCCTGAGTCTGGTTGGCGCTGGTAAAATTCTCTCCTTCGATCAGAAGTTTTAACTTGTCCAGCTCAAAGTTATCGATAAAGGTATTGGCGATGGCATTGAGCAGCTGCTGTTCTTTCGCGGCATCAACCTGAGGAAACTTTGTCAGATCCAGGCTTCCTACTCTCTCGCCGTCTCCCACTGCATCGGCGGACACTCCCGGGCCTGCCTTCTCTCCGCCGTCGATGCCGAAGGTGTTCACCTCTGTGCCCTCTTCAAGAACGCCTCTCTCGATAAGGCACTGAATCAGAGTCTCCTCTGTCAGTTCTTCCAGGTCTATGATCTCCCGCACCAGCTTGCCGCTGTCGTCTACGGAGTAGATAAAGGCCATTTCCAGAACCGGTGCATCCGGGTCGGGAAGCTTCTCTGCAGCTGTAGTCTCCCGCATCATCTCCGGAGTAAGGCCCTCGGGGTTAACATTCTCGACCGCCTGAGGGCTAGTCTCGGGAACCTCCGTAGGTGTACATGCTGCCAGTGAAATCGCCATCACAGCCCCTGTAAAGTACATAACTAATTTCTTCATCTCCAAAAACATCCTCCTTCAATCGTCTTTCCAGCTTCGAAACCATCGGTTCAGCTTTGTCAGAGTCCTGATCAGCATCTCCATCTCCTCCCGGTTCAGTTCCTTTGAGACACTGTCGATCATGGCTCTGTGAAATCTGGCATGATGTTCATAAGCCGCTCTTCCTTTTTCAGACAGGGAAATATAAACCTCCCGGCGGTCTGCGGTTCCCCTCTGCCGGGTCACATATCCCTTCTTTACCAGGCTGTTCATGGCTATAGTCAGCGTACCTACGGTAACAGACAGGACCCGGGCGATGGCAGACATGTTTTTGGCCTCTCCGATGCCGATGGCCTCGATCACGTGCATGTCATTGTTCGTCAGGTCTTTATATTCCTCGGTGATAATCGCTTTCTGTTCGATATCCATGATATCCCGGAACAGATTCACCAGTACATCATTCAACGTTTGGTACGTGTCCACAGCCTGCCCTTTCATCTGATGGTTTCCAAAAGCCTCTTTTTAAAGTCTGATTTTGCGCCTTCTGTTTCGGCGTTCTCCTATTATACATGATTTCTCCAGACAGGGCAACTGTTTATTCCTTATAGTTTTCTTAAATCACAGACCAAAAGTAAGCCATTTTCCCAGAATAATGCTCATAAAAACTCCTGTCATGGTGGCAAGGAGGGCTCCCGGAAGCGTGTACCTGGTCTTCCTTACTCCTGCTGACAGAAAATAGATGCTCATAGTATAAAAGACTGTTTCCGTACAGCTGAGCATCAGAGATGTGATCATCCCCAGCTCCGAGTCGGGACCGTACTTCCGGAAAATGTCCAGCGCCAGTCCTGTGGCAGCGCTGGAAGAAAACAGCTTCACCAGGGTTACGGGAAGCAGCTGGGCCGGAAATCCCGCCCTCACAAGCCAGGGCTCCAGCCCATGGGACAATGCATCCAGAAACCCCGAAGCCCGCAGAACCCCCACTCCCACCATCAGGCCAACCAGCGTAGGCAGAATCCCGGCCACCGTCCTGGCCCCTTCTTTTGCCCCTCTGACAAAATCATCGTACACCGGACGTTTCATCAGGATCCCGAATCCTACCATATAGAGCATGATCAGGGGAATCATATAATCTGACAGATACAAAATCAGTTTCATTGGCTTCCTCTTTCCTTACAGATCAGTACCTCTGTATAAAATATAAAAAAATTTCTCGTTTTATTCTTTCCTTCTCCCCCCTTTTCAAATAAATGAGTTTTGTGTACAATGATGTGTGAAATACAGCAATGATCCTGGAAGGAGGTTATATTATGAGTTTACTGTTTATACACTATCCTGCCTGCTCTACCTGTAAGAAAGCGAAAAAATGGCTGGATGAAAAGAAACAGACCTACGCGGACCGCTCTGTCAAAGATCAGAATCCGTCTGAAGAGGAGCTGAGAGAATGGCATAAAAAAAGCGGTCTTCCCCTGAAAAAATTTTTTAACACCAGCGGCCTTGTATACCGGGACATGGGATTAAAGGACAAGCTTTCCTCCATGAGCGGGGAAGAACAGATCCGGCTTCTGGCCACTGACGGGATGCTGGTAAAGCGCCCCCTGCTGGTCGGAGACGATTTTGTTCTGGTGGGATTTAAGGAAGAGGACTGGAAGGAGGCCCTGGGGATATGAAACAGACAGATCTTCAGATTTTTAAACCTGATTTTGAGGAATTTAAGGAAAAGACCAGGGCTTTCTATGCCGGAGAGATGGACAAGGGGGCTTATAAAAGCTTTTCCGGTTATTACGGCAGCTATGCCCAGAAAGGCGGCCAGGCCAATATGCTGCGTCTGCGCATGCCTGCCGGGGTAGTGACAAAAGAGCGGATGGCTTTCACTGCCAGGATGATCCGCAGGTACAAGGTGCCCCGTGTTCATTTTACCACCTGCCAG
>CAJUJV010000010.1:15874-21556 GCA_910586845.1 uncultured Hungatella sp. | reverse complement strand
TGGGACCCGAGGCGGCCGGCGATATCATGGAGGCGGCGCTGGAAGAGGGCATCGTAACCCTGGGGGGCGGCGGCGATTATCCCAGGAACGTCATGTGTTCTCCTCTGTCCGGAGTGGAGGCAGACGAATATTTCGACGTGCTTCCCTGGGCTCTTGCTGCCGGAGAGTATCTTCTGACTTTCATAAAAGCCGAGAAGATGCCCAGAAAACTGAAGGTGGGCTTCTCCAATTCTCTCCGCAACCTGACTCATGCCACCTACCGGGACCTGGGGTTCACCGCCCGCCCAGACGGCACATTTGACGTATACAGCGCCGGCGGCCTGGGCAGCCAGCCCCGGTTCGGAGTGAAGGTGGCAGAAGCAGTTTTGCCGGAAAAGATCCTCTATTATATCAGGGCCATGTGGCTGACCTTCCGGGCCTACGGCAATTATCAGAACCGGGGCAAAGCCAGGACCCGATATATGCAGGATTCCCTTGGAGGACCTGAGGCCTACAAAGCCGCCTACCTGAAAAAACTCAGCGAAGTCTTTGAATCCGGCGAAGACCTGACCATCCATCCCGAGATCTGGTCCACAGACAAAAAAGACGACGGCACTGCCGTCAATCACCGCCGGGCTCTGGCTCAGAAACAGCCTGGTCTCTACACCGTAGTATGGCACCCCATCGGAGGGCAGGCCGACCCGGACGTGTTCTGTGCCCTCAGCGATGCAATGGCCTCCATGACCGACGTCCAGCTGAGGCTCTCCCCGGATGAAACAGCCTTTATCATCAATCTTACAGGCTCCGAAGCCCAAAAGATCCTCGCCCTCACGGAAGACAGCGCCCGGACTCTTTTCGAGACCTCCGTAAGCTGTATCGGAGCCTCCACCTGTCAGCAGGGCATCCGGGATTCCCAGGCCCTTTTAAGAGCCTGCGTACAGGCGGTCCGCTCTGCCGGGATCCCCGACGGAGCCCTTCCCCAGATCCACATCTCCGGATGCCCCTCATCCTGCGGCACCCATCAGACCGGCTCTCTGGGCTTCCGCGGCGGCGCCAAAAAAGTAGACGGCATCATGCAGCCGGCATACTCCGTATTCGCCGGCGGCAGCGACCGTCAGGGGAGCGAAGCCATGGGACAGGAACTGGGAGTCATGACCGAATCCCGGATCCCGGAATTTCTGGTAAAATTAGGCCAAACCATATCCTCCGCCCACCAGGACTACCCAACCTGGATCCAGAACCATCCCGATCTCCTCCCCCAAATAGCCCAACAATTCCTAACCTGACCCCACAGTTAAGCCCCTCTCTCACTCCATTTACCTGCCCCTTTCAGTAAAAAAAGGCAACTGATGTACACAGGCGGCCCGCAGCGGCCGTCTTCGACACAGAGCAATTCACGGGCGCACTTAGCAGAGGTGAAATCCACTGCTTACGCAGACTTAGACGCAGTACTTATGCGTCTTAGTCGAAGTTAGCAGTTAGTTCACCGGAGCGTTGCCCGGCTCTGTGCGAAGACGGCCGCTGCGGGCCGCCGTAACAGCACACACCATCTCCCCTTATTTTACTGCAAATAAGGATGCTTATAAGGTTCCGGTTCCGGACCGCAGTACAACCCAAAGGCATCGCAGATCCAGTAAGTACCGTTTACCTCCACCCTGCACCACTGATGGGAGTACTGGTTTTCATTCACATGCTCATAAGGGATTCCAAGCATGTTCAGGCACAGCCCTGTCGCTCTGGTACATCCTGCACAGGAAGCGGAGCCCAGGATGAAATAACCGTAGGGGTCATTGTAGTGGGCATCGCTCATGGAATAGGTCATGCCGCTGTCAAATATGGCCCTTATGGTGGAGGCGATGCCGTAGAGCTGTTCCTCCCTGGTAGATCCGATGTAGGGCGTAACGATTTCGGCTGCCACATTATATGCCTGAGCCAGCTGTTCATCCGTCGCCTTCTTGCGGAGACTTTTCAGATTTACCAGATCTTTCATGGGCACCAGGCCGGAGTTTCCTTCTGACGAAGCAGGAGTTCCCGTATCGGTTCCTGCGGGAGTCCCCGTGACAGTTCCGGCCGGGGTCACTGTCGCCCCTTCCACCTCTGCGCCGGGGGCTGCGCCTTCCCTGGGCAGCCGACCCTCCTTCATGCCGAAGGTGAGGTAATGGTCTAACAGCGCCTGGGGAGAAGTCCCCAGCTCTGCCACCACATCCGGATAGGTGTTGGCGTAATACTCCGGATCAAAGATCTCCGCGGCGCCGGCCGTAAATGCCATGATCCCTGCCAGCAGACAGGATGTGCAGATGACCGTTGCTGCTCTGTGCAGCATGTTCTTTCTTACCATAATAAATCCCTCCTTAATATTTTCCCTGAAGCAGTTCCAGCACTGCATAGGTTTTTCTTCCCAGTTCTTCCCGAAGATCCACCGACCTGGCCCGTTCCTCAACCTCCCCGGGCAGCTGATAGAGATCGATCACATCCAGTCCTTTTCCTTCATAATATTTCCGAAGATAATCTTTTCCTGCATGATGGCTGCTGGAGAGGAAATAATTGTGATGCATCTCCTGTTTTACCTGCATCTCCTTGGCGAGATAGTCGATCCAGCTGACAAACGTCTTCAGATTATAGTCATTGAGCGAATATCCTACAAACAGGAAAATATGGTTGATGAGCAGTGATTTCAAAAAGGTCTCCATCAGCCTGTGGGTTTCCGAGTACTGAAGATAATCATCCTCTTTGAACACCAGATTTTCCGGCTGGCGGATATCTCCGTGGAGCTTCAGCAGATAATGTGCGGACAGGCCCCTGAGCAGATCCCGGTCCTCCCTGATGACCTGATACCCCTCTGCTACCTGATCCAGAAGAGTATCAAAATTAGTGGTAACGATATGTTTGGGATGCAGAGAAACCAGCAGCCTGTTCAGAGGATTGGGCCTGATATCTTCCGGTATCATGGATTTTAACAGGCTGTAATAGGAGACGTGTCCGGGACTCTCATCCATGCAGTAATAGTACTGCGGAATCCGGATATACTCCTCCGTGGCCAGCCGGCCCGGCATGGAGTAGCCGATATGCTCCGCAAATACCTGGACCAGCTGCCCCCATGTGGGAAGACCGGAATTTCTGGACACTCCGGCCCCTACAAAGATTACCAGTTTATCCCTTCTGAGAGCAAGGGACATGTCTTCGATCATCTCGTAAAAAGTCATGAAACACCGTCCTCTCTCGCGTATTCCTGTGTAATGAGTCCTGCCGCACACAGCAGCTGGTAGGGATGACCGGACTGATCCTGAGGAGACTGAAAATCCAGCACCTTTGTCACATACTCGGGAAATGTGTCCTGTCTTCCCGATATCATCCAGATCCTGGGCCATTCCTTTTTGGGCCTGCCGCTGAAAAACGGCTCTCTGTGATACTCAAAGTAGGCTCCCGTATAGCTGAAGATCAGAATCAGGCTGTTCCTCCCTGCCTCCATGATATACCTGATCTGCTGGTCATAAGACACGTTGGTATACACCTGCCTTCCCAGCATCAGCATATCGCCCTGAAAATGGATAGCCGCACATTCTGCTTTGAGAAGCCCGAAAGCCGCCACCTTCTCATAAGTTCTCAGGTCGCGGCACAGCTCTGCAATTTTTCGGACCGATATGGTCCTGGTCACCATCCGGACGCTCCGGACTATTTTTTTCTCATAATCTGCGGCTCTGCCGGCTGACGATGCTTCCGAAGAGTATTCCTGAAAATCCATCTCCGTAGTTCTGAGAAGCTCTTTCAGCTCCACAAAATCTTCCAGCCCGATGTCCTTGCAGAACCGGGACACAGATCCCAGTCCCACATGACATCTCTCCGCCATCTCTTTGATCCCCAGATTTTTCACTTCCTCCATATGCTCCAGAAGATAGGAAGCGATCACACTGTTGGTAGATCCGTTTTTTTCGCTGGCTATGACGCTTAAGAACACAACCGGCAGTTTTCCGTAGATCATGTTATCCTGCTCCTTTGTCTACCGCTACCGGCCTCCTGCAAAATGGTACAGCATCCGCTCCTTCAGCACCGACACGTCACTGCCCATAGCCTCCGCCAGTTTGTAGGCAAATGGATACACCGTAGCCGGTCCCTGGCTGGTGATCAGATTGCCGTCTGCCACTACCACATCCTCCTTAAAAACAGCCCCGGGCAGCTTCTCCGCATATCCTGTATAACCCGTAACCGTTCTTCCCCGGATAACCTCCGCCTCTGCCAGCACAAGAGTGCCGGAACACATGGCTGCCACATATTTTCCTTCTGCCACAAACTCTTTTACAAGAGAGATCACTGCAGGATCCTCACGGAGATTGGCTCCTCCCGGTCTTCCTCCTGGAAGAACGATCATGTCATATTCTTTCACTTCGTCAGAAAATATCCTGTCTGCCTTTATCATCATGCCATGCATCCCTTTTACAAAGCAGGCGTCCTCTTTATCACCGGCATTTAAGGCAAATGTGCTGCACTCGATGCCCGCCCTCCTCAAAATATCCACGATCGTCAGGGTCTCTCCCTCTTCATATCCTTCCGCCATCAGCACCGCAACCTTTCCCATGTCTTTACGCCTCCTTCTGAAATGCATGATCATAGAGCATTCTCTTCTTCACTGCCTCGTCATCCCCGCCCAGCAGCCTGGCCAGTTCATAGGCAAATGCATAGGATGTCGCCGGTCCTCTGCTCGTCACGATATTGCCGTCGATAACCACCTCATCCTCTTTAAATGTACCTGCCTGGATCTTCTCGTCATATCCCACATAAGCCGTAAACGATTTTCCCTCCAGAACCCCGGCACGCTCCAGTGCGATGGGAGCCGCACACATGGCGCAGACGTATCTGCCCTCCTCATTCATCTTTCTGATAACCTCCATAAGAAGATCACTGTCTCTCAGATTGGTGGCCCCCGGAATGCCCCCGGGCAGCACGATCATATCAAAGCCGCTGACATCCATGGACAATACACGATCGCATCTCACGGTGATATCGTGGGCCCCTGTAACGGTCATATCCGTCAGCCCTACGGCCTCACAGGAAATCTGCGCCCTCCTGATGATGTCGATAATGGTCAGAGCCTCCCCCTCTTCAAAACCTGGAGCGATCATAACTGCTGCTTTCTTCATGAAACTTCCCTCCTTCTGTTATTTGTCCTCATTATATAGAAATGACATGTGGTTTACAAGGGATTTCCGGATATGGGAAAACCCTCTCTCATTTTTCCGGGAAAGAAGCTTCCGCAGCTCCAGCACCAACGCTTCTGCAGCAGGGATCTCCCTCGGGGCCGGCTCCATCTGTCCGTAGATGATCCCCTCCATCCGTTTTACCGTCCGTTCATAAAGAGCAGTGTCAAAAGACAGTCCCTGCCGGCTCAGCAGCTTCAGCGGCTGTTCCTGATTAAAGTCCTGATACAGCTTTCCTGTCATATCCATGATACGGCAATAGAGAAAATACATCTTCTCTTTTCCTGTCATCTTTGCGTACCGGTACCTGATATACAGTTCCTGGACCATTTTTCCACAAGACCACAAGAGCAGAACTGCCGGAAGGAGCAAAAGCAGGGGCGCTGCCGGCAGAACCTTTCTCCTGGAAGGGACCTGTTCCTCCCCCTCTGTCTCAGAAAGCTCAAACTCTTCCGAGATCACAAGACCTGATCCGTCTCCTGCCCCATTGTCTATCTCCTCACTGGGAACC
>CAJUJV010000010.1:0-15841 GCA_910586845.1 uncultured Hungatella sp. | reverse complement strand
ATATCGGCGTGATAAACCTCTTCATAAAATCCCGGCGTGACTTCCACGGTCCTCCAACCCATACCGTCTACATAGACCTCCACCCAGGCGTGAGCATTCCGGGAAGACAGCGTCACTCTGGTCCCTTCTGTCTTCTCCGCCTGCCTTCTGGTCAGCACATACCCCTCCGCATAGCGGGCCGGGATTCCTGCCGCCCGGTAAGCCAGGACGGCCGCCGAGGCATAATATGCGGCATTTCCTTCTTTTCCTTCCTGAAGAAACCATCCAAGAAATTCTCTGTCTGCGGGAACCCGGCAGCTGAACCTCCGCATTATTCTGTGTGTCGTAGTAGGAAAACCCGTAATTTTTTTCTCCGAACCAGCGGGAGGCCTCCATGGACCAGTCCTGTTTCCATCTTCCGGAAACTCCTGTTGATTCCGCGGCCGTCGCAGGGAGATAGATATAGCGGCGGCTGGCTCCCGTGTTCTTTACAGATACTTTCAGCAGCTTCTCACTGCTCTGTTCCGGAAACGCGGCGGCATATTCCGCATACTGCTCTCCCGGATAAAAATTCTGCTTTGCCAGCCAGGAAAGCATGCCTGAAAAGTCTCCTTCATAAGCATCAGCGTCAAAGGGCTTCCATTGATTGTTTTCCAGCACGGAACCTACAAACCCTCTCAGATACACCGGGGCGGCGGCCTCCATCTCAAGTTCCAGCCTGGCCTCGGTTCCCGATGTCATACGGTCGGCTCTGACAAGATTTCCCCCTGGAAGCGTATCCTCACCAAAACGCAGTTTCTCTATGCTGTCTTTTATATGGGTACGGAACTCCCATGAAGCGTTCTGCCACAGAACCCCTGTGAACAGCGTCGGCAGAACACAGAGAATCCCTGCTGCGCCGGCTGCCAGAACGACCGTCTCCCATCGGATTTCTGCCGGACCGCTGACGCTGCACCACAGGCCCAGCCATCCCGCAGCCACCACGGCCGGCGCCCAGAACGGCAGCCTCAGCCTCAGCACCATGGCAAAGCACAGAGGAAGAAATGCGGCCGCGGTCAGTAAAAACAGTCTCTTTCTCCGCACCAGCTCGCAGACCGCCGTACTGCTCAGAAGACTGAGGACCAGAGCTGCTGTCCGGGCGTCTCTCCAGGTATACCCGGTCGCTGCCAGCTGTCCGTAAAATGTCCCGAACACCTGATTCCACAGCCCCCGAAACTCATTGACCCAGCCGCAGATCCCCCGGACCACCGCGGAACCGGAAAAGAAGAACAGGCCTGCCGCCGTTATCAGACACGCCATGGTCCCGTAACCTTTCCCCCCGGTTACAAAATCCAGCCCCGGAATCACGGCTGCCCACAAAGCTGCCGCTGCCGCAGGCAGCAGATAAACCGAAGTCCCTCCTGAGCCGAAGAGGACTGCCGTCAGTCCAGCAGTCAGACACATGGTGCTGACAATTCTTAACAGAAGTACCGATATATTATTTCCAGAACCTTTCCCCTTCTCTGTCAGCATCAGGGGTTCTCTCTTTTCTCTCATTTTTCTCCTGCCCTCCTACAGAGGGACTATATGCTCTTTCTTTCGAATATTTTCTATGGAAATCCCCACTACCGTGTAGCCTCCGCTGCCTGTCTGGTATCCGGAGGGCCCCTCCGTGGCCTCCAGAATCGTCAGATCTGCCAGCACGGACAGATTCTGTGCCGCTGCCTCATTGACTCCGGCCGTGACATAGACCACCTTTGTATACTGACGATACAGCTGCTGATCAAGAAAGGACATCAGAGTCTCGTCTCCGTTTTTCTGAACCGGATGATTCATCAGATTCAGGAGCATGTCCTCATAACTGTGAAGAGAGTCCACAGGAAGACAGCATAATCCGCTGCCGAAAAGATATCCTGTAAAATGAGCCATATTCTGGTTCAGCAGCGCCCTGCTCAAAGATACCCCCAGGTCAAACACGGCATTGATTCCGGCTTCCGATATGTCCTGATTCCCGTTGGACCGGGCCGGGGAGATCAGGATCATGGTGTGGTAATTGACGGGACGGCCAAATTCACGGACGATCAGCTGATTCATCTTCCCCGACAGTTTCCAGTGAATGCTCTGAAGAGGATCTCCCTCTCTGTATTCCCGCAGACCGAACACTTCGCTTACATCGGTTCCGCTTTTTTTTCCGTCATAAAGTTCCCCCGGCTGTTCCCTCTCCCTGTGCCTGTTCAGGGACACATACATGGGAGCCTCATAGGGATAGACTGTACAGGTAAATCCCTTTTCCACCGGCCTGTGCCAGGAAAACAGCCCCAAAAGATCATAACATACCATCTCATGAATATGGATAGTCCGTTTTCCACAGGCAAAAGTATCCGGAAAAATCTCAAACTGGTGATACCGGCCCTTTCCCAGCTGGAGCATATAAGAATCCCGGCTGACCGTGCCGAAAACATGATTTTCGCAGACCACATCGATCCGGATATTTCCCGCCGGCCGGAAATGGGGATACTCTATTTTCAGCACCAGTCCCAGTTCCTGGCCCGAATGGCAGAAATGCTCTCCTTCCACAGACAGGGACAGGCCCCTTGCCAGCAGATACAGGCCGGCAGCGGAGACTGCGGGGATCACTGCCAGGATTGCCAGGAGAACCGGCGCCAGTTCGCTGCCTCCCCATAGTCCGCACAGCAGAACCGCTGCGGCCCCGCTCAGATAGATAAGTCTGTATTTTCTCATGATCTGTTTCTTTTCCCTGGCATCTCCGGTACTTCCGTAGTCTCCATAATCTGTTCCAGAAGTTCTCCCACGGTCCGGCCCTCCATCCTGGCCTGAGGCTTCAGTATCACACGGTGGCCGCACACGTCATGAAATACGGCACGGACGTCTTCAGGCACCACATAGTCTCTCTCTTCAAGAAGAGCCTTTGCTCTGGCCATGCGTGAAAGGGCGATAATCCCACGGGGACTGACTCCCAGTTCCACCCCCTTGTCTTCCCTGGTCCGCTCACACAGAACGGTCATATAGCGCAGCACCGCTTGGGTCATCCGTATGGTTGACAGGTAGTTCTGAACCTCCAGAACCATATCCCGGGTAACAACGGCGCGGACGTCTTCCATGGTGTTCTGGCTCCGTTTCTCGTCCAGAATACGGATCTGATCTTCCGTATTGGGGTAGCCGATGGAAAGACGTATCATAAAACGGTCCAGCTGTGCCTCAGGCAGAGGCTGAGTGCCTGCCATTCCCACCGGATTCTGTGTTGCAATGCAGATAAACGGTTTTGGCAGCAGATGTGTGACCCCGTCTACTGTCACATTCCCCTCTTCCATGGCCTCCAGGAGAGCCGACTGGGTTTTCGGCGAAGTCCTGTTGATCTCGTCTCCCAGAAACAGATTGGTGTTTACGGCTCCCGGCCGGTAGATCACCCCGCCGTCTCCCTGCCCCGGGATCGTGTAGCCGGTGATGTCAGACGGCATGGTATCCGGTGTGAACTGAATACGCCTGTAGTCCAGCCCCAGGACTCTGGAGAAACCCAGAGCCAGTGTTGTCTTTCCTACGCCCGGGGTATCCTCAAGAAGAATATGGCCGCCGGCATAGATCGCCATGAGAACCTTTTCTATGACTGCCTGTTTTCCCATGAGAACCTTGCCCACTTCCCTCATAATCTGTTCAGACTGTTTGATGATCATATTCCTCTGTTCTCCTTCTTTCTCTCTGTCCGGAATCTGTAGATCTGAATCTCCCGTTTCGCCTGTCTGCGCACCGCATCACCCGGGGTGGCGGTGCCCCATATCCCGGTTCCCGGCTGTGTTTCCTCCGGAGCGGTCTCATCTGGCTTCCCGGCTTCCGGCTGTGTTTCTTCCGGGGCGGTCTCGCCCGGTGCTTCCTCTTCCGGCCGTGTTCCCGCCGGCTGCATCCGGTCCGTCACTTCCGGCTCTGTTTTCTTACGCACAGCGTCATCCGGGGTGGCGGCGCCGGGAAATACCCGATCCTGAGCACCGTCTTTTGTCTTTAATATCCGGCCCGGTTCCTGTCCCAGCCAGTGAGCCCAGGCATCCGCATAATCCAGGTAGATCCTGTCTCCGTCGTCCTTAGAATCCGGTACATAGATGACCAGTTCGTCTGTGGATTCCGGACCATCCCATACAGGCGGGATCTCCGCCGCAAATGTCAGGGTCAGGGGGCTGCCGCCTCGCCCGTCAAAAGCCATCCCGCCCACGGTTTCCAGCATTGACGGAAGTAAAAGGCTCTTAAGACCGGCACAGCCATAGAAAGACCTGTCTCCCACAGCCGCAGTCATAAGGCCGCCGTCTCCCCATCCCAGGCTGGTCAGATCCTGACAATACTCAAAGCATCCATCGGGAACCGCCGTTTTTGTATACCAGAATACCTGGGTGAGACCACTGTCTTTGAAAGCCTCTGCACCTACATGGGTCACTGAATCGTGCAGGTAGGCATAGGTCATGGAACCGCACCCGTAAAAAGCCTCTTCGCCTATATATTCCAGAAAATAGTAATAATAATAGGTGCCGTTATTTTCTGTATAACTGTAATATAAAACCGTCTGCAGCTCCCGGCAGCCGTAGAAAGCCCTGTTCCCTATGGAAGTAAGCCTGTGTCCCTGACCTGTGGCGCCGAATGTTTTCAGCCTGACACAGCCCTCAAAGCAGGAATCCGGCACAGCCCCCTCTGTGGCCCAGGAGACGCTGGTAAGCCCAGTGCAGTCTGCAAACGCTCCCTCTCCCACTTCCGTCACCTTAGCCGGGACAGTGATCCTGGACAGGACAGGATTCCCTGCCGCCGCCCGGTCATAAACGGCTGTCACATAGCTAGGGATCGTAAGGCCGGACATATCCGCCGGAATATCCAGCAGTCTTGTACTGCTTCTGTCAAATACCAGGCCTGAAGACGTTACGGTATAACTCTGGGAAGTCCCCAGAACTTTCCGCATCTGTCCTCCCCATGCCGTCTCATAGCTGTTCAAAGCTTCCGGCCGTACAAACAGGGCACAGCTCTGGGGCGCTCCCGGTTTCGCCGCCGGAGGCGTAAGGCCATAAGCAATGATTACCTTCAGATTCGTATTGCAGGCAAAAACCTCCTCCGGCATGGTTTCCAGAGTTTCCGGCAGCCTGACAGCTGTCATAGACCGGCAGCCGTCAAAAGCTCCTTCATCTATGGATACGATCTCCGATGAAGAGAGATCGACCACGGATGCCGTGGATGTACATTGAATCAGGATCAAACGGCCGTCTTCATCTGTACGGTATCGGCCCAGAGAATCACTGAGAACCGGAGGCAGTTCCTGACCGACTTTTTTATATCCGGTTTTTCCGTCTTTCTCATAAAATTCATAACGTATCTGTGCCCCGTTTTCCGTTTTCAGGATCCTCAGAGCCGTACCGCCTCCATAGCGTTTATCCAGAGCGGCTCCCCATACTTCCAGGTATGTCTCATAGATCTTGTCTTCTTCAGAATCAGGCACTATGATCTCTGTCACAGGATCCCCCAGTTTTTTCTCCAGGTTATAATCCATATAATAAAAAGTGGTGGTCGTGATCTGAGGCGGTACCTGAGACATGACCGTAATCGTGTGGGAAGAAGCCTCCTGCCCCTCCGGAGGAGCATGAAATCCAAAGGCAAAGCTCCCTATGGACTTTACACTCTCCGGCAGCACGATGTTCCCCACAAACGAATCGTTAAATGCCATGTCCTCCAGAGTCGTGACCGTATCCGGCAATTCTGCCTTCTCCAGTACGGAATAAGAAAATGCATTCTCTCCTACGGCTCTCAGATCGGCTGGCCACTGACGGACTTCTGTTTTGGCTGCAGGCATCCGGTGGAGCAGGAGGCCGCCATCCTCCGTCCGCCGGTACAGAACGCCATCGTCACTGACAAAATTCGGATTATCTAACGTAAAAATCTGTTTGATCTCTCCTTTTTCATCCCACGACTTCCATTTCTCCATAAATTCCCGGCGATAGTCTTTTGTCGTAAGCTTCTCCAGAACTTCGATGTCCGTCCGTATCTGTTCCTCGCTGATCCCCCATATCCTGCAGGCATTTTCGCTGAGAAACATAAGGCGCCTGTCACTCCGGCCGAGCATCATGTAGACGATGTCCTCTGATCTGTATATATTATGAAAAAACATCTTTTCATCATGAAACAGCTGCCTGCTCTTTTTATCTCTCCGGTACTGTCCCGCAGTGACCGTGACCACCACCAGCGCCAGCCAGAGCAAAAACAGCAGTGCGACTGCAAGATACAGGAAATAATATGGCGTCATTCCGGTTTTCCCCATGTATGCAACTCCTCTTAACTCAGTCAGATATATGATTCCTGTCTTTATCTATTATACATGATATTCCCTGCTTGCGCAGTAATTTCTTTCCGGATTTGGAAAAAACGCGGAAAAAAGCAGGATACCTCGTAATGAGAGTTCCTGCTTCCTCACAGATCCGGAAAGCCGCCCGCGCCTGCGATCCTCTTCCAGCTTCGCCAATTCCTCCATAGCCTTCAGCCCAGCTCGTGTCAAGTTAATGATGCGAATTGCTGCCACTTTTTTATCGAAAGTCTAAATTGTTTGCCATATCGTATAAATTATCCAAATATCAGATGCATATTTGTATGCCGCTTTAAAGAATTCATATCCTTTTCAATATAGTCCCAAGTCTTCTGATGTGTACCTTGAACAGCAATATCAGGAGAAAGTATAAATTCTATAAACTCTCCTACTTTTCCATCATAACGATCCGCAAAATCATCCGATAATATTTGCTTCTCTTCATCAGAATAATCTTTTAGCTCACCATACAACACATGTTCCAAATTACAGGAATTAAAATAGACTCGATATGGTATGCCATTGATTTTTCCTGTTTTCCTGAGCTTATACAAAATGTCCCCTTTTCTTTTATTTCGTTCCGCGGTTATATTCGCGCCTTTTGCCTCAATATGATCTTCATAATATTGAATTTCTTCCACATCTGCTTCTACAATATCCCTGTCCGGAATATATACACCATCCATATCAACAATGTGAATAACCTTTATAAAATCATCCTGACTGTATCGATACCTGCTCTTCACACCTTCAATCTGCTCATTAATTTTTTTCAATATATTGGCACTTGAAACGTAATCCTTTAATGTGATATCGCCATGCGCAACAATAAACCGCGCTTCATTGCTGGAAAAGTACTCTTTCATAATTGTTCCAAGCGCGGCTTCATCACTTGGTCCCTCTACTATGAATACAACAACTTTCTTTTCACTCATGCTGTATCATTCTACCTGCCTTTCTAAATGCCCGCGCGATTCTCAAACTATCTGTTTCCTCATAAATTACTTCATCCTGTCCGCCAAGGGTAATGCCTCTAATATACATATCCCTTAAATTATTCGACACTTTTACATTTTTCATTCGAATATATCTTCTTTCAGGATTCACCGTTGAAAACATAATATTGTCTTTATCCAGCATTTCTAAAGCACGCAGATTATGTGATGTGAATATCAACTGCCCTTTTGCGCTTTTATTAAAAATGTCAAGCAATTCCCCCAGCATATACTCAAAAATACCAGCATCCAATTCATCGACCGCAAGACAGATTGAAGAATTGCCAAATGCTTGAATCAAGGCATTCAAAATAGAAATAATTTTAACAATTCCTTCTGATTCCATTCGTATGGGAATAGGCGGCATATTTTCCCGGACAGAAACAAGCTCCACCCGATAACCGTTTTCCCCTGAATCTGTCAATTGCATCCCATAATGATAAACATCTATTTTCATGCCCGGAATAATTGTAAACAGAACCATATTAACCTGTTCTACAATCATATCTAATATTTTTTTTCTTTCCTCATTTAAAACGACAGGTTCTGTCAACGGAACGGCAAAATCTCCTTTCATTCCTATTTCGTTCTGTTCGATTTTAAATGCCATAGGAAGTACAAAGTTCGCGGAAATCACACCAGAATGTGTATTGCGAATTACAAATAAATCCTTTAAAGCAAATTGGAATAATGCCTTTATCACTTCTGAATAATCTTTAAAATTGTTCTCATAACTCCGGCAGAAAATTTCCCTGCTGCCTTCTCCAAAAATATAAGAGCAGTTACTCTTCTCAGCAATCTTTCTGGCGACAATCAGATCCGTTTTATTTTCCGCGTTTGTTTCTATAACTTCATCTAACCTTTTTTTGGGAGTAAACACACTTCCCTGTTTTGAACGCTGGTAATCTACAAACACTGTCTTATTGCTTCTGGAATTATCTTTATGGATAGCACAGTTCAATGTTTCTCGAACAATATTGGCGCCATCTCCACTTCTCTCCAAAATAATCCTATAACTTACTTCATAAATAATTGTTTCTATAAAAATATTAAAATCAGCTGTGATTTCTGCCTGATTACTGGCTACATCAATATAATCTGCAATCTCCCTGTCAAGCGTACTGCCGATCATAATTTTTTGCAAATAGTACAATGTGTCAATAACAGCCGTTTTTCCGGAACCATTTTGACCATATAATCCTAACACTTCTGCCGTTTTATACGTCAGATGTTTTTGGTAAGTATTTGGCATAACGATTTGCCCTGATCTGACATTTTTAATATTAGAAATCTTCAATGAAGATAATCTCACAATGCTTTCCATAATCTTTTACCTCCATGAAGTTTATTTTATCACAGACGCTGTTTTATCTCAATTATTTTCTCCTGTTTTACATTTTTTATTCCTTTTTTAGAAGAATATCCTATTTTTTATTCATAATTTTACAGTAAATTACCGCCACCGCCGTACTCACAAACGTGGCCACAATCGCCGGCGCGATAATCCCCGCCGGGTTCACACTCCCGTACTGCTGCCGGTAGGCAATCATATTCACCGGTATCAACTGCAAGGAAGAAATATTCAAAATCAAAAATGTACACATTTCATTGCTGGCCATGCGCTCCCTTACATTTCCGATACCTCCGGTCTCCGGCAGCAGCGCATCCTTCCCTCTCAAACTATCCCTGCCTCGGTCTTTTTCTTTCCGCCCAACCTCCGAAACATACCCCGCCGTCTCCCTCTCCATCTCCAGCTTGGCCAGTTCCTCCATGGCCTTAAGCCCCGCCGGTGTCGCTGCCCACCCCAGCCCCAGCACATTGGCGATTATATTGGTGGCAATGGCCTGGGAAGCCGGATGATCCTTCGGAAGATCGGGAAAGAGGAAATTAAGCATCGGTCTCATCTTTCCGGCGATCTGTTCCACCAGACCGGCCTTCTGCCCGATCTCCAGTATGCCGGTCCACAGGGATATGACTCCCACCATGGTGATACACAGACTTACCGCCTCTTTGGCCGAATTCAGGGCTCCCTCAGTCACCAGATTCATGTTTCCGTGGAGGGCTCCCCATAAGATTCCCACGATCATCATAAACGCCCACAGATAATTTAACATCGACTTACACCGTACTGTGATTTGTTTCATCTTATGCCGCCGGCCGGTCTGTCTATTCCTCCCCTTTCCTGATCTTCTGCCATGCTTTCCGTATCACAATAAATTCTGTATCAAAATGCCTTTTCTGTCAGCACTCCTTCTCCGTCTCTGTACACATACATGACAGTCTCCACAGTTCCGTCTTCCGACAGTTCCACCATCTGGAATCCCCTGGCAATAAAGCCAAGATGGGGCGTGATGGCCATACCGTTGACCACTGTCATCCCCTTCCAGGTGATCTGCCGGGTATATCCGCTGTGGAGATGTCCGCCCAGGATCAGACTGACAGCCTGATTCAGTCTTATGATCTGGCTCTGATCGTCGAAAATCTCCGGCTGATGGTGCATGAGGAGAACCCCCTTCTGTCCCGGATTTTTTTCATAATTCTTTAATATTTGGTCCACATCTTCCGGGTCCAGCCAGCAGTCGTTAAAATGTGCCAGTGAAGTCTTCTTACAGCAGTTGATGCTGAACACGGGAATCTTGCAGGAGGGCGTCTCTCCGTCATAAAACCGTTTCAGAAAAGCCTCATATTCCAGGAAGGTTGATCCTGCCTCCGGCGTGTCCGAATCGTGATTGCCGCAGCAGAAAAATACCTTGTCTCTTCCCAGTCCGAGAACCTTTCTCAGACCGTGAAGATATTCTTCCACCCGTCTGTACTCCTCCTCTGTCCCATGCATCACCAGGTCCCCTGTGACCGCTATGATGTGGGCTTTCTGTCCATCTGCCGCCGCTGCCCGGGTCTCCCGATACAGCCTCTCCCAATCTGCCTTTTCGTTTTTCAGATCCGTTTTCCAACCTATATGAAGGTCGGTGATATGTAAGATTTTCATATGGCCTCCCTGGTAATATCTTTTCCATGATACTGAATATGAGCAATCTTCCAGCCTTCTCCGGTCTTTTTTTTAACCTGGGTCTCAAGCCCCGCGATACCGTGAGGTTTGCCGCTCTCCCTTATAACGCACTCCGTGTGATACTTAAATACCGCCACTGCCACATCATCTGTCAGCAAATATGCCTGGAGCCCGTCGTTGATCACGTAGATAGAAGAATACTTTTTCTGGATTAGATTGATGAGAAAGTCCTGATAAATAGACTCCACCCCCTGAAAAAGCATTGTCCCCGATATCTCAATATTGGTATCTTCCTGAGTCCAAAGGGATTTGAACTCGTTTTCGTCCTGAGTGTGAACCGCATCCGCGTATCTCTGGACAAGCTCTTCGATCTCTTTCATAAATTCCATAATAAAATTTCCCTCTCTGTTAAATAACCTGTCTGTCTCTTATACACAGACAGCCTGCCACATGATACGATCAGTATATCATATGGCAGGCTGTCCCGCTACCGAAAACTCACCGGCCTGCCTTGCTGATGTGATTTTGCCGTTCTTCTGAAGCCCCCCCACTGTCCGGCCCAGGAGCATCACAGATCCTCCCCGTTCGAAGCGATCACCTTTTTATAGTACTCAAAAGAATCCTTTTTTAGGCGGGCCAGGGTTCCGTTTCCCTGGTCATCTTTATCTACATAGATAAACCCATATCGTTTTGACATCTGAAACGTGCCGGCGGAAACAATATCGATGGGGCCCCAGTACGCGTAACCCATGATGTCCACCCCGTCTTTTATTGCCTCCTTCATGGCCAGGATATGCTTTCTCAGATACTCGATGCGGTAAGTGTCATGGATCTTTCCGTCCTCCACCACATCCCTGGCTCCCAGTCCGTTTTCTACGGGAAACAGAGGAACCTGATACCGGTCCCACAGCTCATTCAGGGTGAAACGGAATCCTGTCGGGTCGATCTGCCATCCCCACTGACTGGTCTCCAGATAAGGGTTGGGAGTTCCCACATCTCCCCCTGTATCTCCGAAATAAGGCTGCCCTTTCTCATGGGTTGTGGTCCGGTAATAGCTGAAAGCCAGAAACTCATTGGGATATTTTTTTATGAGTTCCAGATCCCCCTCCTCCATCTTTACATGAACATTGTGCTCCTTCCACAGGCGGTACACATATGTGGGGTAATACCCCCGGAGCATCACATCCGGAAAGAACAGGGACCTCCGCCTCACATCCTGAGTCTCAAGTACTGTCACAGGGTCACAGTTATTGGGGTAAATGTTGCTCAGAGAACACATGACGCCGATCCTGGCATCCGGGATAATCTCATGGCACAGCTTTACCGCTTTGGCGTTGGCCACAAACATATGGTGGCTTGCCTGGAAAATGGCCTGGCTTTTATTCTCTCCCGGCTGTACGAGGATTCCCCCCACATAGCTGGGATTGCGGCGCATGTTATTGATCTCATTAAACGTAAGCCAGTATTTTACCTTGTCTTTGTACCGTTCAAAAAGCACTCTGCAATAGCGCTCAAAACAATCGATCAGATGGCGGCTGCGCCAGCTTTTGTACTTTTCCACCAGATCTATGGGAATCTCATAGTGGGAGATGGTGATCAGGGGCTCGATCCCATATCGCCTCAGCTCGTCAAACATCCTGTCATAAAAGGCCAGGCCCTCTTCATTCGGCTCCGTCTCATCCCCTGTAGGGAAAATCCTTGTCCAGTGGATCGACGTGCGGAAGACCTTAAATCCCATTTCCGCAAATAATTTGATGTCTTCCGGATACCGGTGGTAAAAGTCAATGGCTTCCCTCTCCGGGTGGTACACGTTCTCCTGAGGCCTGCTCACATCCAGGTCTCCAAGGCCGTTTTTACAGCAGGCCGCGTAGTCCACCCCCTTTCCTCCTTCCTTCCATCCGCCCTCACACTGATTGGCGGCAACCGCTCCTCCCCACAGAAAATTCTCAGGAAATTTATCCACATACGAAGTATTCATGATCTCATTCTCCTTAAATTGATTGCTCTTTCTTCCAGACGGCCGTCTGTTTTTATGTCTTTAGTATATCTTATGATTAAATACTCGTAAAACAAATATATATGATATATAATATTTGAAAATCAATTATATTGCAGGAGATCACTTATGCATTTTGATGACATTGAAACATTTCTTTCTGTTGTCGAGCACACCAATATCGCCAGGGCCGCCGACCAGCTGAACATCGGCCAGGGCACTGCCAGCGCCCGTATCCAGCACATGGAGGAAGAACTGGGCATCCCCCTGTTTATCCGGCAAAAAGGAGTCAAAAAAGTATCTCTGACACCGGAAGGGGAATACTTTCTCTCCATTGCCCACCAATGGCTGTCCCTCTGGAAACAGGCCCAGCAGATTAAAAATATTATGGTCTTTCGGGAACTGCGGATCGCCGCGGTTGACACGCTGAATCAGTTTTACTTTACAGATCTGTATAAGAAATTTGTCTCTGACAACCCACACATCCGGCTTTACCTTCAGACCGAGCACTCTACGGAGATCCACCAGCTGATCGAGCGCCAGCAGATCGATATGGGATTCGCGTTTAATCTCCACCGCTCTCCCAATGTGGAGGCATATCCTCTCTACCAGGAAAATCATGTGGTGCTCTATCACAAAACCAGTCTGTTCGCCAGAACCGGGCGGTTTTCTGACTTAAAGCCCTGCCATGAAATTTATCAGACTTTCGGGAAGGACTATGATACCTGGCACCAAAGGCATTTTCCTCACTCTGACGAGAAATATATCTCCATCGGAACCTTTTCCATGCTTCCCCATTTCATCGATTTTCCAGAAGCCTGGGTAATCCTGCCCCAGGGAGCGGCCGATATCCTTATTGCCAGAAATGACGGCCTGACATACTGTCCTCTGACAGAAGACCCCCCTCCTGCCCGCAGGGCTTATGTGCTGTTTTCCAGGTATCCAAAGCCGTGGGTCCGGGAGGTCAGTGATTTGTTTCTGGAAAAGGTATTGGAAATGATACAGACCAATTCCGCTTTTTCGCTGCTCTATAACCGCCCTTCCGGGTAAAAGTCAATAAGAGGCCGCCCCCGTGTAATCGAGCAGGGAAGGCTTTTCCCCTACTCGCTGTGCCGGAGCGGGCCACTTTAGCGGCATATTTCCTTTCCGCTCCGTGTACATAAAAAAATCCCCCCGCAGGTTTTTTCGCGGGGGATTTCTCTCAAATGATTATTTTCTCAAAGTCAGAGGCCGGATGCTTGCACAGAGGACAGATAAAGTCCGCCGGAAGTTCCTCCCCCTCGTAGATATATCCGCAAACCGTACAGCGCCAGGCGGTTTTCCCGGAAGAAGCCTGCCTGCCCGGTTTGGGCTTGATGTGGGACTGGTAATATGTGTAGGTCGCCGAAGGGTCGTCGGAAAGCACTTCCATATCATCCACGGCAGCGATAAACAGCATGTGGCTGCCCAGATCCACGGTTTGCTCCACCGTGGCGCTGATACAGGCGTTGGTCCCGGCGGTAATGATATAGAGTCCGTTGGCGCCGCGCCTGCAATCCTGATAACCAGCGAACTTATCCACATCCCGACCGGACTGGAATCCGAAATGGCGGAAGATATCGAAACCGGCCGCCTCACTGAGTACGGAGAGATTGAACCGGCCGCTCTTTCTCACCATTTCCTGGGTGAAATTCGACTTGTTTACCGCGATACTGATCCGATTGGGCTCGCTTGTCACCTGAATGCCTGTGTTGATAATACACCCGTTATCCTTTCCCTCAAAGGCGGAGGTAAGAACGAACAGTCCGTAGCTCAACTTGTACATCGCTTTATTATCCATGGCAATTCCTCCTCAAATTATGTTGCTCTTCGCGAAGGGGGGATTTTCGTCCGGTTCCCCCCCGCAAACTGTAATGGAATCATTCTAAAATGTGTCCGCATTCTTGTCAAGGCTCTTGCCCGGATATGCCAAAAAAGATATAATGAATTCATCACTGTTCACAGAAGGAGATGAACCTTTCATGGAAATCAGACAGCTTCGGGTCGGCGGCCTTCTTCTTGCTTCCAATGTCCTCATGGCTCCCCTGGCCGGGTATACCTGCTACCCTTTCCGCCGTCTTGCCTTCCAGATGGGGGCGGGATTATGTTTCACGGAGATGGTCAGCGCCAATGCCCTGAAATATCAGGACAGAGCTACGAGGCAGCTTTTGTTCACCACAGAAGAAGAACCTGTAAAAGCGGTTCAGCTCCTGGGCGGCTCTCCGGCGGTTATGGAGCAGATGGCCCAGAGTCCCCTTCTGGAAACATTTGACTTAATTGACATCAATATGGGCTGTCCGGTGCCCAATGTATTCAAAAGCGGAGAAGGCAGCGCCCTCATGCTGGACATGCCAAGAGCCTCGGAGATCATCCGGGCCTGTAAAAAAAGCGGGAAACCGGTGTCCGTCAAATGCCGGACCGGAATCCGGGAGGATGGGATGTTCGCGGCGGAATTTGCCCGTATGTGCGAATATTCCGGCGCTGACATGATCACAATTCACGGCCGCAGCCGCAGCATGATGTATGACGGGACTCCCCATTATGAAGAGATTGCCAGGGCCAAAGCCGCCGTATCCATCCCGGTTATCGCCAACGGCGGAATCTTCTCTGCCCAGGACGGGGATCTGATGATGGAACGAACCGGAGCGGACGGAGTGATGATCGCCAGATACGCCCTGGAAAATCCCTTTATTTTCAGCCAGCTTACAGGGAAACCATGCCGAAAGACGATCCTGGATATCCTTCTGGAGCAGCTGGAACTGACCAGAACTTACTATGATGAGACTTTTACTTTGACCTATATGAGAAAACTGGCCTCCTACAGCATGAAAAAGCGGAAGGGCACGAAAAAATATAAACAGAAACTGTATCAGTGCGGCAGTCTGGATGAGTTGCGGGAACTTCTCATAACCATATTTTTGCAGAAAAGACATGACAATCTCTCTAATGACTGAACATCTGAAAAATACATAAACTGATTGAAACAGGGTACCCGAAATGATAAAATATTTATATAAACAGAACCTATTCTGATCCTGTTGGAAAGGAGGTTATAGAATGGCTACATCTAGTATTATGACAAATATAAAGATCCATGAACCGGAAAAAATCGAATCCTTTATCAAAGCTCTTGACGCTTCGGCTGCCGACCCTAAGAGGGAGCCTACTGTGTCGGCATGCCGTCAGATGACAAATATAGCTGAAATACAAAGATTAATGTCCCAAAGGTGCTCAATAAAATGACATAAGAACATACCACAATCAATGTTTTAGAGTAAAATGCATATTCTTAGATTTATTGCGGAATTCGCAGTCATATGGCAATTTTTCAAATAGGAACTTATAAATCAGCCAAAAAGATTTGATATGGTCTTCCGTTTTTCCTGCAAATCCATCTAAATAAGCAAACCCAGTCACGTTTTTTAAAGGACTTTTTAATCATATTCACAGAAAATATACATTTCAGGACAAAAAATAAGACCGGGAACCTGTTTTTAGATTCCCGGCCTACGGTTTTACTATGC
>CAJUJV010000009.1:9571-72571 GCA_910586845.1 uncultured Hungatella sp. | reverse complement strand
CCTTCCAGAAAGTGATTCAACTGGATGACAAAAACGTAGAGGCCTATCTGGGCCTGGGACAGGTCTATGAAAAACAGGCGGAAGCTGTCATGGCGAATAACCGGGCGGAAGCGCTGGGATACTACGAGCAGGCGGCAGAGGCCTATGAGAAGGTGCTGGAGCTGGATCCGGGCAACACCGAGGCCATGAAGCGCCTGTCGGTTATCTATAAAGAACTGGGCGATCTGGAGAAACTGCGGGATCTTGTAGGAGACTATGAAAAACAGGGCCATGGAGGAAACGCCATTGATCAGCTGGAGGTCTGGAGGAGCTGTATCCAGATCATCAGCCAGATCGGTGAAGCCTGTGAGGCAGGAGACATCGACCAGGTCTTTTTTCTGATGCAGAGTGACGAGTACCGTCGGCTGCAGGACATGGCCATGGAGCTGGGAAATCCGGTCTTTGATATGGGGAGCGGAAAAGGACTGGGACTCTATCCTGTGGTGACGGAAGAATACGGAAACTGCATGATCTACTATGGAAATTATAAAAATGCCGTGAGAGACGGCAGCGGCTACTGGATGGGATATTACGGCGGAAACAACTACCGGGCTCACGGTCAGTGGGCAGCTGATGTGCCGGAAGGAGAGCAGGAGGTCAGGGAGTGGAGCGGAAGTTTGAACGAAACGGTCCAGACACGTGTTCTCACGGGGTCGGTGAGCCGGGGACTGTGGAACGGCGGCGTTCTGTGGAAATTTGAGAGGAAGGACGGCGGAACCGACACATTTCCCGTTACTTTCGACATGGGGAAATGGGTGATTTTGAGAAAAGACGAAAGAGACGATGTTTCCTATATCGTCTCGGAGAAGAAACTTGAAGAGGAGGAAGGAGTTATGACTACGAAGACTCCGGACGTTCTGGAAGGGATAGAGGGATTCCGATAAGATATGGAGGCGCAGTTCTCACTGAAACTGCGCCTGATACATCTGATAATAAAAGCCCTGCTTTTCAATAAGCTCATCATGAGTGCCCTGTTCCACCACTTCCCCATGGTCCACCACCACGATCTGGTCCGCGTTGCGGATCGTGGAGAGGCGGTGAGCGATGACGAAGCAGGTCTTGTCCTTCATCAGGCCGCGCATGGCTTCCTGAATCCGGATTTCGGTTCGGGTATCCACGTTGGAAGTGGCCTCGTCAAGGATAAGCATTCTGGCCTCCGACAACATGGCTCTGGCGATGGTCAGAAGCTGTTTCTGCCCTTTGGAGATGTTGGCTCCGTCCTCCAGCAGGACCGTGTCGTAGCCCTGAGGCAGAGCCATGATAAAATTGTGGATCCGGGCGGCTTTTGCTGCCTGGATCACTTGTTCTCTGGAGATATTTTCCCTTCCGTAGGCCAGATTTTCGAAAACCGTGCCATAGAAGAGCCAGGTGTCCTGAAGGACCATGGCATAGGACTGACGCAGGCCTTTTCTGGTAAAATTATGTATTTCCCGTCCGTCTACCCGGATTTCCCCGGACTGAGCATCATAAAAACGCATGAGAAGATTGATGACCGTGGTCTTGCCTGCTCCGGTGGGCCCCACGATGGCTGTAAGACTGCCGGGAGCGGCGGTGAGAGACAGATCGCTGAGGATAGGCTTTTCCGGTACATAGCCGAAATCCACATGGGAGATCTCTACCTGACCCCGGATATGGGAAGGAGCAAGGGCCCCCGGCCTGTCAGCCTCCTCCGGCGCCTGGTCCATGAGAGCAAATACCCGCTCGGCAGCGGCCACGGCTGACTGCAGATCACTGACAATATTGGCGGCCTCGTTGATGGGGCCTGAGAACCTTCTGGAGTACAGCACAAAAGAGGAAATCTGTCCGATGGACATCTTTCCCATCATAAATAATACGGCGCCGAACACACTGACCAGAGACAGGGACAGATTGTTGACGAAGTTGACCATGGGACCTACCATACTTCCGTAGTATTCCGCCTGGTAGTAGGATTCCACGGCCTCCCTGTTTTTCTGCCGGAACTCAGAGATGGTATCTTCTTCCTGGCAGTATGCCTTGATCGTTTTCTGGCCGGTGACCATCTCCTCGGCAAAACCGTTGAGACGGCCCAGACCGGCAGACCGCTTTCGGAACAGAGGTCTTGTTCTGGAAGTGATGAAACGGGTGATAAATCCGGACAAAGGCACTGTAAAGAGAAAGATCAGAACCAGGCGGGGGGAGATCACCACCATCATGTAGAGGGAACCTGCTACGGTGATTACGGTTCCCAGGATCTGGATCAGGTCGTTGGAGAGAGATTCATTGACCGTATCAATATCATAAAAGATCCGGCTGATGATATCTCCGGTCTGATGGGTGTCGAAATATCCCACAGGCAGGGACAGCATCCGGTCAAATACCTCCCGGCGCATCTGATAGACCACTTTCCGGCTGACAGTGATCATCAAGGCCGTCAGTCCATAGGAAAAAGCCGCAGAGATGACGTAGAACAGGGCCATGAGTGCCGCATAACGGAACATCAGAGAAAAATTTACCCGCCCCATGCCGGGTTCGATGGCATCGATGGCATACCCGGACAGAAGAGGCCCCACCAGTGCCAGGGCATTGCCGGCCAGATTCATGACCAGAGCCAGAGTCAGCAGAGGCCAGTAGCCCAGCAGATATCTGCCCAGACGAAGAATGGTCCCTTTTCTTTTCCGGATGGTCTCTATGGCTTTTTCATCCGGGATCATACTCGCATCATTCCGTGTTCTGCCGCGGCCTGCCATGTGTTTTCTCTCCTTTCCCTTCTTCTGCTCTGTGTGGTCCAAAGTCTTCTCCGCCGCCTCACGCCCCCATCTGGGAACTGCCGATCTCCCGGTAAATGGCACAGGTCTCCATCAGATGTTCATGAGTCCCGTAGCCGACAGCTTTTCCGTCTTCCAGAACCAGAATATGATCTGCGCTCATGACAGAGCTGACCCGCTGGGCGATGATGACACAGGTGGTCCGGCGGAAATGATCGTTGAGTTCCTGTCTCAGAGCGGCATCGGTCTTATAATCCAGGGCGCTGGAAGAGTCGTCCAGAACAAGGATCTCCGGATTGTCGGCCAGGGCACGGGCGATGAGGAGACGCTGCTTCTGACCGCCGCTTAAGTTGGCGCCCCGGATATCCAGCTGCTGGTCCAGCCCGCCTTTTTCTTTCACAAATTCTGCGGCTCTGGCATGTTCCAGGGCTTTCTGGGCCTGATCAGGAGTCAGTTGCCTCCCCATGACGATATTTTTAAAAATACTATTTTCGAAAATCACATCATTCTGAAAAACGGCTCCGAAACGGCTGCGGAGACTTTTAAGATCCATCCCGGCTGTATCCTGTCCGTCTATACGGATCCGTCCCCGGTCAGGCCGGTAAAACCCCATCAGAAGATTGATGACAGTGGTTTTCCCGGAACCGGTGGAGCCGATGATGCCCAGGGTCTCTCCCCGGTTCAGGCAGAAACTGATGTCGGACAGATCCGGCTGATTCTTGTTGTAAGAAAAGGATACATGGTCAAATTCAATATGGGGGACCAGATCGGCGGAGCCGGAATGCTGCTTCGGAATATGGTTTTCATCTGAATTTCCGCCGGCCCGGGACTGTCTCTCGTCATTGGAAGACAGTACCTGATCGATTCTCTCTGCCGAAGCCGCTGCCTGAGAGATGATGACAAACATACGGGAGATGGACATCATGGCATTGAGAATGATGGTAAAATAGGTCATAAAAGCCAGAATCTTTCCCACCTGGCAGGTGCCGGCATTGACCCGGTAAGCTCCGACGATAATGACACCCACCAGACCCAGATTCAGGAAAATATTCATGGCAGGGTTGCTGACTGCAGTAGTCATGGCCGCCTTCTGTCCGGCAGCCGTCACCTCCAGATTGAGCCTGTCGCAGCGTTCCCTCTCATAATCCTCTTTTGACAGGGCTTTAATGACCCGGATTCCGGCGATGTCTTCCCGTACCAGACGGACAAATCCGTCTACGGATGACTGGAGGGCGGCAAAAAGAGGGATTCCCTTTCTGGACACCACAATCACCACCATGGTCAGAAGAGGCATGGTGGCCAGAAGCACACAGGCGAGAACCGGATCCAGGATCATGGTCATGGCCACGCCTCCCAGAAGGAGGATAGGAGCCCGAACTCCAAGGCGCTGTACCCGGGTAAGCATCTGATGGACATAGTAGGTATCACCGGTCAGCCGGGAGATGAGAGACGGCCTTGTGATCCGGTCCCCGTCTTCATGGGACAGGTACATAACCCTGGCAAACAGGTCCTCCCGGACCGTGTAGATGGCATCGCTGGCCACTCTGGAGGCCATGCGGTTAGCCATGATATTGAACAGGACGGCGAGAAAAGAGCACAGAACCATAAAGCCGCCCCAGAAGAAGAGCTCTTCCCGGCGGCCGGATGGGATCACCTGGTCGATCATGTAGGCCAGAGTCCATGGGAGAAGCAGGTCCATGATGGTCCCGGTAAACTTTATAAAAATTCCCCACGCCATACGTCCGTAATAAGGCTTCAGGTAGAAACCGAGAATATTTTTCAAGGCCTGCTCTCCTCACTTATATTTCGATAAAATGGTATGCGATCTGGTTGGCTGTCAGCATCTGTGCCTCTCTCTGATGACAGGTGAAGATAATGATCTGCCCGTCGTAGGTCTCAGGCAGCCATTTCAGCACGCTTTTCAGACGGTCCTCGTCATAGAGGACGAAGCTGTCGTCGAAGATCAGAGGAAAAGGTTCCTCCTGGCCGCTCTGGATCAGGCCGGCGGCGGCCAGCCGCAGAGCCAGGTAGATCTGGTCCATGGTGCCGCTGCTGACCTGTTCCAGAGGAATCAGCCGCACGGGAGTATTCATAAACGCGTTCAGATTCTCATCGATGCTGATGCTCTTGTAGACGCCTCCGGTGATGCCGTCGATCAGCTCCGAGGCGGTCTTGTTCAGATAGAGACCGAAAGAATCCCGGATAGAGGAGGACAGCTCGGTCATGGTGTCGTGAGCCAGATCGATGGCCGAGATCTCCCGGGTCAGCCGGTTATTTTCCGCCAGCGTCCGGCGGAGCACGTCTGTCTGAGTCTTATAGCCGGAGAGGAGCTCCAGCTTCTTTTCCAGCTCCCACTGAAGCTTCTGCTGCTTTTCGATGACCTGGCTGCAGTCATTCTGTTTTGTCTGAAGAGCGCTGATCTCGTCTGCCAGACGGCTGACGGCCTCTTCGGATCTGTCCATGGCAGCGCTGAGACGCTTAAATTCCGCCATCCTTGTCTGGAACGCTTCCATGGCCTGGGGAGAGACGGTTCCGTCTCCCAGCTGTCTGGAAAAGGACTCTCTGAGGACCTGGGACGATAAGGCCGCCTCTTTGATAAGCCGTTTCCCTTTCCACACCGACAGGGCTCCTGTCAGGCAGAAAAAGACGGACAGGGAAATCATAATCACAAAAACGGCAGTTCCGGGAAAATCGATATTCAAATTAAAGAGATAGTCTGTGACAGGATTCCATTCTCCGAGGGAATGAAAGTACAGGCCGCAGGCGAGAAAACCGGCGCCCAGGAGAAACATGACTATCTGGAAAACCCGCCGGGATCTGCTGTCGCAGGCTGCCCTGGTCTGGAGATAGTCTTCATAGACATCCTGAGTCTTTTTTTCATATTCCTCAATAGAGTGTATATCTGTAAACTGATTCTGGGCAAGAACCTGACGGCCTCTGGCCGTTTTCTGGAGCAGAGCTTCCTTTTCCTTCTGTTTTGCCTCAATCTCGGACCGCACATCCGTGCGCATCTTCTGATAGGCAGGAAGCTGATTGACGTACTCCGGGGCGGAGATCTCCTTCTCCAGGGTCTTGATCTCTCCCAGAAGGGAGGTGTAGGAACGGGCGGCCTCGGGCACCAGCTGGGCTTCCAGCTGTTTCTTCTGGGCCTTCAGATAATCCGTGGCCCGGGTAATGTTCAGGGCCATATTGCCGGTGGTGTTCATGTTGGCGATATAATTTTTCAGTTCTGACACCATCCCTGCCTCAGTGGCGCTTTTCAGCTGTCCGATGCTGACGGTGTTGTTGTAAGCCGTCTCGCTCAAACCGCACAGCAGCTGGTCTAAGACAGCCCTGGCAGGCTCCAGAGATTTGCCCAGTGTCTCGTCGATGACCCGGAGATCCTTCCGGTTCTTCTGAAAGCTGCGTTCGATCCGGTAAGTGTGTCCCCCCTGCTCCAGTCGGAGGGCGCCTTCGTAGGTGCCGCTGTTTTCCCACGGCTCATATTTGCTGTAGAGATCATTTCTGGAGGCACGGCCTCTCTGAGGCTGGATACCGAAGAGCATACCCCGGATAAAGGTGTGGATCGTGGATTTGCCTGCTTCGTTTTTTCCATAGACTACGTTTAAGCCGTCCTGAAATGAGATGGTGCGGTCATGAAATTTTCCAAAGCCTTTTATCTGAAGTTCGATAAATTTCATGAGGGGCTCCTTTCGTCGGTAGTGCGGAGAAGGGCGTTGATCCCGTAGTACAGAGCCTTTTTCTCCACGGCGCTCATATCGGGCTTCTGGAGAGCCCGGATATAGAATCCGATCATATCGCTGGGATGTTCCGCAAACAGGGCGCTGAAATCATATTGAGGTTCCGATTCGTCCGTGATCTCCACGATCCGGAATTTGGACAGGAGATTTTCCAGGTCAAATTCCATCTCAGGATCCCTCATGCCCCGGATGCGGAAACGGTAGATATGGTGGCGTCCCCGCCGTTCGATCTCCTGGGAGATCTTCATCTCCAGCTCCGTGTTGGTGGTGGCCGGGGTGATATTTACCGCCAGGGGGATATACTGAGAACGGCACAGAGGCAGAAATTCCAGGGATGTGACCTTTCGGGTGGAATCATGGATCTCCCCCCTGATGATGCCGTGAACCCCGGTCTCTGTCTTGTCCAGAGGTTCCGGGGAGCCGGGGTAAGCCATCTTGTCGGGGATCAGGATCTCCGGCTTATGGACATGGCCCAGGGCGATGTAGGAAAAATCCGACGCCCCCAGGGCATTTTTATCAAAAGGAAGATGGCTGGCATCTCCGCCGTGGATCATCAGGATATGGATCCGGCCATCCAGGGGAACGGTCAGATGGTCTGCCCGGTTCTCCCGGATCTCGGTGGTGGTATAGCTGAATCCGTGAACTTCCACATTGCAGTCCTCAAAATACACACTGCTCATCTGGTCGTTCATAAAAAACGTCACATTGGAGCACCAGGTAAAACTGTGGAGAGCCGAATTGCTCCGGATCCGGTCATGATTGCCTGCGATGATCACAATGTGTACCGAAGGTATGGTGGTAAAGAGATAGTTGATCTCTTTTAAATCTTTTTGCAGAGGCTGCCGGTGGAACAGGTCTCCGGAGATGAACAGAAAATCGGCCTCCATCTCCCGGGCCTTTGTGACGATCTGGGAAAATGTATCCTTGACAGCCTGTGCCCGCTCCCGGGACCAGGGCTTGTCGCTGTCCGGAGTCATGCCCCAGTGGACATCGGCAGTGTGGATAAATTTCATGTCAGTTCCTCCTTGGCAGGTTTCGATGATTATAACTCGCAGTTATTGACGGTTCTGGGGAAGGGGATCACGTCGCGGATGTTGGACATGCCGGTCAGGTACATCACACATCTCTCAAACCCCAGTCCGAAACCGGAGTGGCGTGCGGAACCGTAACGGCGCAGATCCAGGTAGAAGCCGTAGTCTTCTTCTTTCAGTCCCAGCTCCTTCATGCGGGCCGCCAGTTTCTCATAGTTGTCTTCACGCTGGCTTCCGCCGATGATCTCGCCGATACCGGGAACCAGGCAGTCCATGGCCGCCACGGTCTTCCCGTCTTCGTTCAGCTTCATGTAGAAGGCCTTGATCTCCTTGGGATAATCGGTGACAAACACAGGCTTTTTAAACACCTGTTCCGTCAGATATCTTTCATGTTCTGTCTGCAGGTCGCAGCCCCAGAACACCTTATAATCAAAGTTATCGTTGTTCTTCTCCAGGATCTCCACGGCCTCGGTATAGGTCACATGTCCGAATTCGGAGTTCAGGACGCCGTTTAACCGGTCCAGAAGCCCTTTGTCCACAAATTGATTGAAGAAGTTCATCTCCTCAGGGGCATGTTCCAGCACAAAGCGGATAATATATTTCAGCATCCCTTCAGCCACGGCCATATTGTCTTCCAGATCGGCGAAAGCCATCTCCGGCTCGATCATCCAGAACTCGGCCGCATGGCGGGTGGTGTTGGAGTTCTCAGCCCGGAAAGTAGGACCGAAAGTATAGATATTGCGGAAAGCCATGGCATAAGTCTCGCCGTTAAGCTGACCGCTTACAGTCAGGCTGGTGGGCTTGCCGAAAAAGTCCTGGGAGAAATCCACAGCCCCTTCAGGGGTCCTGGGAATATTCTCAAGATCCATGGTAGTCACCTGAAACATCTCGCCGGCCCCTTCACAGTCGCTGGAAGTAATAAGCGGCGTATGGACATAGACAAAATCCCGCTCCTGGAAATACTGATGGATCGCATAAGCGATCAGAGAGCGGACCCGGAACACGGCCTGAAACGTGTTGGTTCTGGGACGCAGATGAGAGATGGTCCTGAGATATTCAAAACTGTGGCGCTTTTTCTGAAGAGGATAATCAGGAGCAGACGGCCCCTCCACCGTGATCTCAGAGGCCTGAATCTCAAAAGGCTGCTTCGCCTGAGGCGTAGCCACCAGAGTGCCCGTAACAATAAGAGCCGCCCCTACATTGAGCCTGCTGATCTCATCAAAATTATCCATAGTATCATGATAAACAACCTGAAGCGGTTCAAAATAAGACCCGTCGCTCAAAACCACAAATCCAAAAGACTTAGAATCCCTGACACTGCGGACCCATCCCCCCACCGACACCTGCTTATCCAGAAATTGACTCCTGTTTCTATATATTTCTCTCACAGTCACTAAATCCATAACAATCTCCTTTTCCCTGATTAGTACATGTTCCTAATTATACTTTATTTTAATCATCGATTCAAGACCCCAACAAGACCTTTTATTACAGAAAAAACTCAAAAATCCCCCGAAAAACATTAAGAAACTGGGAAGAATTTATTCACTATTTCCAGGAAATGTGGTATAATGTCCACGTAAGCAATGAGCAGTGCGAAAAAGTGCAGTTAAGAAGCGGCGTCGTGCTTGCACGTAAGCAGCTGAATAACTGTACTTTTTCATAGGGCGAAGCCCGTGATCGAGCTGGAGCGCAGCGGAAGCGAGAGCCACTGCGGAGTCAAATCCCCAGTCCCCTTGAATCCAAGCGAAGCGTCAGCGAGCCCGTCCCGGCAAAGCCAAAGGCGAGCCCCATTAATCCAAGCGAAGTTGCCAGACGAGCCCGTCCCGGCAAAGCCAAAGGCGAGCCGCTTAATCCAAGCGAAGTCGTCAGACGAGCTCCCCATCCCGGCGAGCCCCGTCTCCACAAAGATTTCCGCGGTTTTCTACATCAATCTCTCATCCGCCGAAATCCCAGCTTCCCCCGGCCCCACAAGCCGCCAGCGAAGCGCCGCGGCCCCGCCTTCCGCCCGATTATCCGCCCGCCCGCTCAATGCCAGACAGAAAAATACACAGCAAGAGGTGATAACGTGATCAAGAAAGAGATGATCGCCATGCTTTTGGCGGGGGGACAAGGCAGCCGTCTTGGAGTCTTAACCCAAAAAGTAGCAAAACCTGCAGTATCCTTCGGCGGGAAATACAGAATCATCGATTTCCCACTGAGTAACTGCATCAACTCCGGCGTCGATACTGTAGGTGTATTGACTCAGTACCAGCCGCTGCGTCTGAACACTCACATTGGGATCGGTATTCCGTGGGATCTGGACAGAAACGTAGGCGGAGTCACTGTGCTTCCTCCATATGAAAAAAGCAAGGGAAGCGATTGGTACACAGGAACGGCCAATGCCATCTATCAGAATCTGGAGTACATGGAGCAGTACAATCCGGAATATGTGCTGATCCTGTCCGGAGATCACATTTACAAGATGGATTATGAAGTCATGCTGGAATATCACAAGGCCAATAATGCAGATATCACCATTGCTGCTATGCCTGTGCCCATTGAAGAAGCCAGCCGTTTCGGTATCGTCATCACAGATGACACCAACCGAATCACGGAATTCGAGGAGAAGCCGGCAAATCCGCGAAGCAATCTGGCATCCATGGGTATCTATATATTCAGCTGGAAAGTTTTAAAAGACGCGCTGGTACAGTTGTCTGAGGTACCCAGCTGTGACTTCGGCAAACATGTGATTCCCCACTGCCACAGTCAGGGACAGAGGATCTTTGCCTACGAGTACAACGGCTACTGGAAAGATGTAGGAACCCTGAGTTCTTACTGGGAAGCCAACATGGAGCTCATTGATATCATTCCCGAATTCAATCTCTATGAAGAGTACTGGAAGATCTATACCAAGAGTGATATCATACCTCCTCAGTTTGTAGCGGCGGATGCGGTCATTGAGAAGAGCATCATCGGCGAGGGGACAGAGATCTGCGGCGAAGTGAGGAATTCCGTCATCGGCGCCGGCGTAACTATCGCCAAAGGAGCCGTGGTGAGGGATTCCATCGTCATGAGAGGAAGCACCATCGGTGAGAACACTATTGTCAAGAAAGCTATCATAGCCGAAGATGTGGTGGTCGGCAGCAATGTAGAGTTAGGAGTCGGTGAGGTCGCCCCCAACAAATACGATCCCAAGGTATATCAGTCAGACCTGGTGACCATCGGAGAACACAGCGTCATCCCTGACAATGTAAAAGTCGGCAAGAATACGGCGATCTCCGGCGAAACCACAGCAGAAGACTACCCGGAGGGCTTACTGGCCAGCGGAGACTACATTATGAAGGCAGGTGGCGCGAGATGAGAGCAATCGGTATCGTTTTAGCAGGCGGCAACAGCAAGAGGATGCGGGAACTGTCCAACAAGCGGGCCATTTCGGCCATGCCTATTGCAGGCAGTTACCGCAGTATAGATTTTGCCCTGAGCAACATGTCCAATTCCCGCGTTCAGAGTGTGGCGGTATTTACCCAGTATAATTCCCGCTCCCTCAACGAGCACTTAAATTCCTCCAAATGGTGGGATTTCGGAAGAAAGCAGGGAGGCCTGTTCGTGTTCACGCCGACGATCACGGCAGAACACAATGACTGGTATCGGGGCACGGCAGATGCGCTGTATCAGAACCTGACATTTTTACAGAACAGCCACGAGCCATATGTGGTGATCACATCCGGCGACTGTATCTACAAACTGGATTACAACAAGGTTCTGGAGTATCACATCGAGAAAAAAGCCGACATTACCATAGTCTGCAAGACCATGCCGGCAGAGGCGGATGTGACCAGGTTCGGCGTGATCAAGACCAATGAGGACGGACGGATCCTGGATTTCCAGGAGAAGCCCATGATGGCTGAGTCCAACACCATTTCCTGCGGTATTTATATTATCCGCCGCCGTCAGCTCATCGAGCTTTTGGAGCGCTGCGCTCAGGAAGACCGGTATGACTTTGTCAATGATATTCTGGTACGGTATAAGAATATCAAGAGGATCTATGCATATGAGCTGAACACTTACTGGAGCAACATCGCGTCCGTGGAGTCCTATTATGAGACCAATATGGATTTTCTGAAACCGGAGGTAAGAGATTATTTCTTCAGGCAGTATCCGGAGATCTATTCCAAAGTAGGCGATCTGCCGCCGGCCAAGTACAATCCGGGCGCTGACGTGAGAAACAGCCTGGTGTCCAGCGGCACCATCATCAACGGCGTGGTGGAGAACTCTGTTTTATTTAAACAGGTATATGTGGGCAATAACTGCGTGATCAAGAATTCCATTATTCTCAATGACGTATATATCGGAGACAATACGGTGATCGAAAACTGTATCGTGGAGAGCCGGGATACTATCCGGGCCAATACCACGTACATCGGAACACCGGAGAACGTAAAGATCGTCGTGGAGAAGAATGAGCGTTATACATTGTAACACAAGGCAACAAAAGGCAACAAAGGCAACACCTCTGGCGGGGGCCAGGGGAGCAACAGAGAGGGGATAAAGATGCAAATTACAGATGTAAGAGTAAGAAAAATTGAGAAAGAGGGAAAAATGAGAGCTATCGTTTCGATCACCCTGGATAATGAATTCGTGATTCATGACATCAAAGTGATCGAGGGAGAAAAAGGGTTGTTTATCGCCATGCCCAGCCGCAAGGCAGCAGACGGGGAATATCGGGATATCGCGCACCCGATCAATTCGGAGACACGGGATATGATCCAGAGGATGATCCTGGATAAGTACGAGACTACCACGCTGGAGAGCGAAGCGGCATCGTAATAACAGAAAGACAGTAAAAACGGCGGCATGGAGGCCGCCGTTTTTATGAGAAGAGAGGAGAACAGATATATGAAAGTAACATTTTTAGAGCCGCTGGGGATCAGCCAGGATCAACTGAAGGATATGGTTCAGAAGGAGCTGGGAGACAGGGTGGAGACCGTATTCTATGACACCAGGATCGAGGATGTCCCGGGCCTCATCGAGAGAAGCCGGGATGCAGACTGTGTGGTGCTGTCCAATTTTAAGTACGGCAGAGAAGTGATCTCCCAGTGTCCGGATCTTAAGATGATCTGCGTGGCATTTACCGGAGTCGATCACGTGGATATGGAGTACTGCAGGGAGAGAGGAATCACGGTGTGCAACTGCGCCGGCTATTCCACCGTGGCAGTGGCAGATCTGGTATTCGGTTTTGCGGTCAGTCTGGCCAGAAACATCATTCCCTGCGACAGGGCCGTCAGAAACGAAGGGACGAAAGCAGGTCTGGTGGGATATGAACTGGAGGGAAAGGCATTCGGCGTCGTGGGAGCAGGGGCCATCGGGAGAAGAGTCATCCGTATCGCCCAGGCTTTTGGCTGCCAGGTATATGTGTACAACAGGACGAAAAAAGATATAGAAGGGGTCAGATTTGTGTCTCTGGACCAGCTTCTGGAAACCTGTGACATCGTGTCTCTCCATGTGCCGTTAAACGAGGCCACCAGAGGACTGATCGGCAGAGAGCAGCTGAAGAAGATGAAGAAGACAGCCGTTCTCATCAACACGGCCAGAGGTCCTGTGGTAGACAGCCAGGCCCTGGCAGAGGCTCTGAAAGAGGGAGACATCGCGGGAGCGGCCGTAGATGTGTTTGAGATGGAGCCGGTACCTTCCGATCATGTGCTGTTTAACGCCCCAAACCTGATCGCCACACCTCATGTGGCATTTGCCTCCCATCAGGCTTTTGAAAAACGGGCGGTGATCGTCTGTGAAAATATCAGAAAATGGCTTGACGGCCAGCCTCAGAATGTAATATAGCCATGAGTTATTTTCCTTTTTTTGTGGATCTGTCCGGTAAGGAGGGCCTGGTGGCAGGAGGGGGGACCGTGGCGCTGCGCAAGATCGAGAAGCTGGTTCCCTACGGTCCCAGGCTGACCGTGGCTGCGGCGGAAGTGAGGGAAGAGATTCTCCAGACAGAAGGCGTGACGGTTCTGAGAGAACCTTTTCAGGAATACATGCTGGAGGGGAAGTACTTCGTCATTGCCGCCACAGACGACCGGGAAATGAACCACAGGATCTCACGGCTGTGCAGAGAAAGAGGGCTTCTGGTGAATGTGGTGGATGACCGGCAGGCATGTTCCTTTATCTTTCCCTCCCTCGTAAAAAGGGGAAAGCTGTCTGTGGGAATCTCCACAGAGGGAGCCAGTCCTGCAGGGGCGGTTCATGTGAGAAAGCTGCTGGAAGAGAGTCTGCCTGAAAATTTTGATCAGATACTGGAGTTTTTGGAGGCCAGACGACCGGAGATCAAGTCGGCCATAGGAGAAGAAAGGCGCAGGTCCGCACTTTTTTCCAGACTTTTTGAGACCTGTCTGGAGAAAGGACGGGGGCTTACGGAAGAAGAGTTCGGTCAGATCATGAGGAAGGAGTCAGAAAACCGGTTATGAGCGGACGGGGAAAGGTATATCTGGTAGGCGCAGGGTGCGGAAAGGGAGAGCTGATTACGGTCAGAGGCCTGGAGCTGCTGAGGCAGTGCCAGGTTCTGGTCTATGACGATCTGATCGATGAAAAGCTTCTGGAACAGGTTCCGGACACGGCGGAGAAGATCTATGGAGGAAAACGCTGCGGGAAGCATTCCCTGTCTCAGCCGGAGCTCTGCAGTCTCCTGATCCGGAAAGCCGGGGAGGGAAAGACGGTAGTCCGGCTGAAAGGCGGAGATCCTTTTGTATTCGGCCGGGGCGGCGAGGAGATGAAGGCTCTCATGGAAGCCGGCATCGCCTGCGAGGAGGTTCCGGGAATCTCTTCTGCCATCGCCATCCCTGCCATGGCCGGAATCCCCGTGACTTACCGGGGGCTGAGCCGGAGCGTCCACATTATCACGGCTCACACGGCAGACACAGAGGATGGACTGCCGGAGGATATGGATATCCTGGCAAAGCTTAAGGGAACCCTGGTATTTCTTATGGGTCTCGGTCAGCTGGACAGGATCGCAGGCAGATTGCTGGCGGCGGGGATGGATGAGGAGACCCCGGCGGCTGTGGTCTCCGGCGGCAATGCTCCCAGCCCTGTGACCGTAAGGGCAACTCTGAGGACCATTGTGGAGGAGACAGAAAAAAAGCAGGTGAAGCCACCTGCCGTCATTGTCGTGGGAGCGGTAACGGCCCTGGAACTGGGAGGTCTCCTGTAGCCGTCAGAAAGAATCCGGATACAGGAGTCTGGCCAGGTCTTCGTAGGCCTGTCCCCAGAGGGCGTTGGGTTTTAAGTTGTACAGCCGGTCATCCAGAATATGGTAGCGGCCTTCCTGTACTGCAGTCAGGTTCTGCCATGCGGGATGAGACAGAAGATTTTTTTCCAGAGTTTCGGTGACAGCCTCTTTGTCGGCACCCTGGAGGACAACAAAAATATACTGCGGATCAGCGGCCAGTATGGCCTCCATATTCAGGTCCTCCAGAAGGCTGGTTTCGCTGTCCGCGATGTTGACGCAGCCCAGGTCCCGGAGCATCTCTCCAAGGACGCTTCCCCGGCTGTTTTTTATTTTACAGCTCGAACCGGAAGCCCGGACATACAGCACCGTGGGAGAGGAACCGTCGGCGGCATCTTTGGACCGGTCGATCTGTTCCCGGAGAAGTTCCCCGTACTGGTGATAACGCTGACGCTCGCCGGTGATCTGAGTACAGATATCCAGCATGTGAAGATATTCTTCGAAGTTGCTGACCTGGAAATAGGCCACGTTCATACCCATGGATTCCAGGGTGTCCAGGATCCGGACGTCCGCGTCTGTGTTGCTGCTGGCGATGACAAAATCAGGGTCCGCAGCAGCCAGCAGTTCAAGATTAGGTTCCTTCGTATTGCCGATGTCGATCACCGAATCATCCAGCCCGAGATCAAAATAAGTCCAGGTGTCGTGAGCCGCGGCTACAAGGCTGTCTTTACCGCCTGCCAGACACCAGATATCGGCAAAGCTCCCGATCATGGCGGCGGTGCGCTCCGGGTCTGTGACCGTAACCTGGCGGCCAAGAGAGTCCTGAAAGACTACGGCGCCGTCTGTCCCGGGAGAGGACGGGGCTTCGTAGCCCGCATCCGCATTCTCCTGACCGGAAGCTGTCGTGTCGGAAAGTCGGTCAGAGCCGGAACTGCCGGAGCTGTCAGAGCCGATGCCGGGGTCGGATGCGGAGCCGGTACCGGAATTTGCGCCGCATCCGGCCAGACTCAGAACGGCTGTCAGAATCAGGGCAGCGACGGGACATATCCTGACGAAAGGTCCATTATGTCTTATTCTCATATCACTACACTCCAAACCAGAATTTAAAGATAGTAGCCAGGATCGGGATGGTGACCATGGAGCAGATGGTAGTCATGACCACGCTGATGGACCCGATCCGTCCCTGCTTTTCATATTTGCTGCTGGCCATGGCCACCATGGAACCTACAGGCATGCCCAGGGTCATGGAGGTCATGCAGATCAGCAGAGGATCATCGGTGAGGAAGCTCATAAACAGGGCAGCCAGCACAGGGATGACCAGGAGCCGGAGAGCTGCCATGACATAAACCTTTTTCTCGCTGAAAATGTCGTGGAGGGGATAGTTGGCCATATTGCTGCCGATGATCAGCATGGACATGGGGGTGGTGATGCTGCCGATAAAGCTGCAGGGCTGCAGTATGATATCCGGCAGGGTAATGCCGGCAAAAGGAATGATCACGGCCAGGAAACCGGACAGGAAACCGGCGCTCAGCAGTCTTCTGGGTTCAAACCGGGATGCCTGTCCGCCGTCTTTGTCCAGAAGGAAAGCGGCGTAGGTGTAGAACAGGATATTATAGCCCAGATTGAAAATGGTGGTATAAAAAATAGAAGATTCTCCGTACAGAGCCTGGACCACAGGATATCCCATAAACGCGGTGTTGGCAAACATGATCATACACTGGTAAACTCCGCGGCAGTCCGAAGGCACACGGAGAAGACGGACCACAGGTATGGAAACCAGAGGAAACAGGAAATAGAGGCAGAGGCCGGAAATCAGCATCAGGATGATCACCCCCTGGCTGTCTCCTGCCATCTGGCTGGCAGAACTGATGATCAGAAGAGGCGCGGTGAAATTTACAACCATTGTAGATAACTTTTTGCTGGTCTCCTGATCCAGGATATTCTTTTTGTTCAGATAAAACCCTGCTGCCATAGTAAACAGCAGTTTAACCATGGTAACTACGATTGTCATTGGAATTTTCCCCCCGTTATTCAAAAATTAACTGGTTAATATCCTAGCTTATTTTTGGAAAAAAATCAATGGTATGGGATAAAAATCATCTTTTTACACGGAAGTCTTCTGAGGCAGACCGGTATCGGGCGCTGCCCCGAAAGAGCATAAGGAAGTAAGCCGTTGCAAAGGAGCGGCCGGGGTCGTATAATCATGTTATGCATTGATGTAAGGGACAGAAGGAATTTTGCCCCTGGCGGAACGGAAAGAGAAAGGATTGAAAAATGATACAGTACGATGTGGGTACAAAGGTATTTGGAGACTGGGAGATCACCAGGGTCCTGGGGGAAGGCGGTTTCGGGAAAGTCTTTGAACTGAAGAAGGAGAGTTACGGTATCACTGCCGTTTCCGCCATGAAAATCATCCGGATCCCTCAGTCGGAATCTGACAGGAAGGCTGTTCTCAATATGGGACTCGACGAGGAATCCGCGGCCGGGTATTTTCGGAATATGGCGGCCAGTCTGATCAGAGAGATCCAGGTAATGTCTGCACTGAAAAGCCATCCGGGTATCGTCTCCTTTGAGGATACCCATGTGGAGCCCCACGGCGACGGCATAGGACAGGATATCCAGATCCGGATGGAACTGCTGACGTCTTTTCAGGATTATATCAGAAAGCACCCCTTAGATGAGGACGAGGTGATCCGCCTGGGGATCGAGATCAGCGATGCCCTGGAATTCTGCCGGAAAAAAGAGATCATCCACCGGGATATCAAACCCGGCAATCTGTTTGTCAGCGAAGCCGGATGGTTTAAGCTGGGAGACTTCGGCGTGGCCCGCTCCCTGACAAAGACCATGTCCGCCACAAGGCAGGGAACTGAAGGGTATATGGCTCCGGAAGTCTATCTGGGAAAACCTTATGGCGCCTCCGTGGATATCTATTCTCTGGGATTGGTATTGTATCAGCTGATGAACGGAAACCGTCTGCCGTTTCTGCCTCCGGCTCCGCAGCCGGTGGATTTTGACGATCCGGCCAATGCCCTGGCAAAGCGGATGGCGGGAACCCCTCTTTTGCCTCCCTGCAATGCTGGCAGAGAGCTGGCGGAGGTGATCCTGAAAGCCTGCGCCTTTGAACCGTCGGAGAGATACCGGACGGCGGCGGAATTCAAAGAGGCCCTGACAGAGGTCAGAGCTTCGGGGGAGAGAGGAATCAGGAGCCGGGAGAGCGCAAAAGAGGACCCGGGGATTATGGCGGCGGAGGATTTTGATGAGAGGACCCTGGGTCCCTTCGGGGCCGGAAAGCAGCCTCAGGCAGAGGACTTCGGGGAGAAGACAGCCGGTCCTTTTGGAAAACGGCAGCAGGGGAAGCTGTTTATCGGTGTCCTGGAGGAGGGGACAGAGATGAAGAAGGCACGGGAGGCCCTTGTACGGATTCTGATGCAGATCATGGAAGAACGGAAGAATCAGCTGGTCCGGGAGTTGAAAAAGGGATCGGAGCAGAAAAGCGGCGGGTTCCCGGAACCGAAAAGGGGACAGGAGCAAAAGGCCGGGGAGGAGGTCCTGAGGAGTTCGAGGGAAGCGGTTGACCGGTATTTATCAGAGAATCTGGGAGACAGGAGAGCCGACAGAAAAGATCCCGGACAGGAACCCCAGAAGCCGGATGACGGGACTCTTGAGCAGCGGCTGCTGGACTTCTGGAGAATAAGACTGCCCCTGATGTGGAAAAACCGGGATCCTTCCTGGAACGCTTATTTTGCCCCGAATATTCCGCCTCAGATCTGCGCCAACGCAGTTTTTAATATTGCAAAGGGGAAAGTGAACCCGGAACAGGTCCTGGCCGTACTGGACTGCAGCATCGATAAGAATGTACCCGGAGGGGCAGGGCTTCTTATAACAAGAGATACCATATTTATCTGGACGGTCTTCCTCACGGGCAAAGGGATGATGGGGACAGAGAAACCGGGCGAGATCCCTTACCGCCGTCTGGATCTGGTATTCTGGAAGGATAAGATGGTATGGGGTACGATGAAAAAAAGGCCGGAAATTTTCTGGGTTACCAGAGAAAATGACGTAGATGCCTACAAGTCTCTGGGCAACCGGTATCTGAACTGTGAGCGGCTGGTGAATGCTCTGACAGAATTAAATTCCCGGGCGGACTTAAGAGCACAATAATGGAAAAGAGATGGAGCAGGCGATCATGAATATTATTCTTCGGATCATGGAAAATGACAGGATCACAGACTATGATCTGTCAGCTGCAACGGAACCCGTGAAAATCGGCCAGGTTTCCTTTCGCCCGGAAGCCGGAGCCTGGTCCTGCCAGGCAGACTCCCCTGTGGAGATCAACGGCACAAAAGCTTATGAGGAAATTCTCTCCCCGGGAGACATTGTCCTGATTGATTATGAGAAAAGACAGGCGGCCTATGTGATGGAGAAAGCGGAAGGAGAGTCTGTCTATGTGGAGGAGACGGAGGCGGTCACCGTGGGCCGGGGCAGGGACAGCCAGATCCAGCTGCTGGACCGGTTTGTCTCCGGCCGCCACTGCCGGTTCGTGAAGAAAGCAGGGGCGTGGTATGTGGAGGACCTGGGCAGCACCAACGGGACCTGGGTCAATGACCGGCTTGTGAGGCATCAGGAACTTCACGACGGCGACGTGGTCAAGGCGGGCAGGATCTGCCTGAGAGCAGGAGAGAAGATCTGTGTGGTCAGCGCAGACGAGAAGGTGATCTTTCATGTAAAGACAGGAGATGCGGTTCTGCCGGATCAGGTGGAGCTGTTCTCCCTGAAAGAACAGGGGAGCGGGTGGCTGATCCCTTCCGACGTGAGAGAGGCTGCGGCAGACCTTTCCGACCGTTTCTGCCGGGAAGGCCGGTGGAACGGGATCCTCTCGCCGGAACTGGGGCCTGGGGCCGTGGTGGGAGTGGCGGACGGTCAGCCGGACGGCTCCCTTCCCGGGCTGGTTCATGATTTCCGGAGAGACGGGAACCTGGCGGTCCGGGGCGGGGAATGTTTTGGCGGAGCAGAATTTCTTCAGACGGTTGCAGCGTCCCTCTGCTTTCACTATGGGCCGGAACAGATCAGGCTCTATGTGTTGGACATGGGGCCGGACCGGGGACAGGATGGGGATAAAACAGATGTCTGTGACCTTCGGGTCATGGGTGCGTTTCCTCATACGGTATGTGCAGCTGGCAGGGGCGAACCGGAGACCGCTCAAAGGGCAGTGGAGCAGCTGACCGGAGAGCTGGAGTCCCGCAGGGAGCTTTTTGCACGTGCGGGGGCGGATTCTCCCGGAGAATACATGAAACACACGGGAAAGCTGCTGCCATCCTGTTTTCTGGTTTTAACCGGGCCGGACCGGCTGGAGACAGAATTTCCACGGCTGTATGCAGCTGCGGCGGATTTGGGCAGATACGGCCCGGATTACGGGATCTATCTGGTCTGTTCCTTTGACGGCAGCCAGGGGCTTGGCGGCCAGATCGGCAGGGACATGGACACCGTGGTAGAACTGCGGCAGAAGGGGTCTGTCCGCGGCCGGGGGTCCATGAGAAGAAAGAAGGAGTCCGTGACATTTCAGGCAGCGGTTCCCCAGGTCCATGGTTCCCCGGCGGAACGCACGAGGTGGCTGGGTGAGAAAGGCCGGGAGATGGAAGACAGCTGTTTTCGCGGAAATACGGAGGGGAAGATCATATGAAGATCACTGCAGCCGTAAAGACCCATACAGGCTATGTGAGAAGCAACAATGAAGACAATTACTATCTGTGCGGCAGCTGCCGTTCGGATACGGATATGGCCGAAGCTGCCGGCCGCTGGACAGGGGAGGACAGAAGGCTTCTGTTTGCCGTGGCGGACGGGATGGGGGGAGAGGAAAAAGGGGAACTGGCTTCCCTGCTGGCGGTGAAAGCCCTGGAGCCCTGCCGTTTTGAGGATGTGGCCGGGACGGCGCGGGTATGTTTTCAGCGGGCCAATGACCGGATCTGTGAAGAAGTAGAAAAAAACGGGGGCAGGCGCATGGGTTCCACCGTGGCTGCCCTGTATGTGGATGAAGGGAAGGCCCTGGGCTGCAATATCGGCGACAGCCGCATTTACCTTCTGAGGGATCATGGGTTATTGCAGATCTCCACGGACCACAATATGGCGGCGAAGCTGGTGGAGGCAGGAGTGCTGACGCCGAAAGAGGCCCGCCGCCACCGCAGCCGCCATGAACTGACTCAGCATCTGGGGATCTTCGAAGATGAGATGAAACTGGAGCCCGCCGTCAGCGGCGCCGTCCTGCTGCAGCCAGGAGACGTATTTCTCCTGTGCAGCGACGGTCTGACGGATATGCTGACAGACGAGGAGATCAAGGCTCTGCTTTTAGCAGGCAGGGAGCCGTGGGAGCAGGCGCAGATGCTGGTGAAGGCGGCGCTAAAACAGGGCGGACGGGACAATGTGACGGTCCTTGTGGTCCACACGGCTAAAAAGCGGCCCTCCTTTAGAAGCTGTCTCAGGTCAGTGCTTTCAGGATACTCCGGGCCACGCTGATGCCGTTGGCGGAAGCCTGCTGCAGTCCCCGGGTCACAGCCGCGCCGTCGCCGATGGCCCGGAGTCCCCGGACGCTGGTCTCAAAATCTTTGCTGACCACCACCTTGTTGGAATAGAATTTTACTTCAACGCCGTAGAGCAGAGTCTCGTCGCTGGCGATGCCGGGAGTCACCTTATCCAGAGCCAGGAGCATCTCCTTGATATCCACCATGATCCGGTGGGGGAACACAAGAGACAGGTCTCCCGGAACGGCGTCTTTTAAGGTGGGAATCAGATTGTTGCGGCAGAGGCGTTCTTCCGTGGTCCTCCGGCCTCTCTGGAAATCGCCGAAAGTCTGAACCATGATCTTCCCGTCGCAGAGCATGTTGCTGAGGCGGGCGATATGTTTGCCGTACTCGATAGGCGTCTTAAAAGGCCTGGTAAAGTTTTTGGACACCAGAAGAGCGAAATTGGTGTTGCTGGTCTTGTAATCCGCGGATTTGTAGGCGTGGCCGTTGACCACGGCAAGGCCGTTTTCATAATATTCCGTGGCCACCTCCCCCGAGGGATTGGTACAGAAGGTCCGCACCTTGTCGTCAAAGGTGGGGGTGTAGTACACCAGCTTGGCCTCATAGAGATTTTTATTTAGGAAATCCATGATCTCATTGCGCACTTCCACCCGGACTCCGATATCCACAGTCCCCACTTCGGTGTCGATGCCGTGGGCCTGGCAGATATGGCTGAACCAGTCCGAGCCCTCCCGGCCGATGGCGGCCACGATTTCCGGAGCATAGAAAGTCTCTCCCCTGTCTGTGGTCACTGCTTTTGCCTCATTGCCTTCGATGACGATCTCCGTGACCATGGTGTTGAATTTCATGTGGATGCCCCGATCCGACAGATGGTTCTGAAGACGGGTATAGATCTTATACCCCTCCTCGGTGCCCAGATGGCGGATAGGGCATTCGATCAGTTTTAAATTGGCGTTGATAGCCTTGCGCCGGATCTCCTCGATCTCTTTCTGTTTATCTACCCCGTATACATTGGCGTCGGCGCCGAATTTCAGATAGATATCATCAGATTCTCTGATCAGTTCCACCGCCTTGTCATAGCCCAGGATGTCCGGGAGATGTCCGCCTACGTCAGGGGACAGGGAAAGCTTTCCGTCGGAGAAGGCTCCGGCTCCCGCGAAACCGGTGGTGATGGAACAGGGCTTGCAGCCCACACAGGTTCTGGTAGTGCGTTTGGGACAGGTCCGTTTCTCGATAGGACGGCCTTTCTCGATCATCAGCACTTTCAGGTCAGGTTTTTGGCGGATCAGCTCATAGGCACAGAAGATGCCCGAAGGGCCGGCTCCGATGATGATGACGTCAAACTGATTGTCCGGGTTCATGTGATCACTCCTTTTCATGTGAGATGCGGTCTCTTAAGTTATTTATAAAATATTGAAAACTGGGAGAACTATTATGTTCCAGATCCATGAATCTGCCGATCCGATCAGCCCATTCCATTTTTGTTCTGCCAATTTCAGAATAGGAGTCCCCAGCCTTCTTCCGAAGGCCTTTCAGACCGCCAGGATATACAGCATTGGCCAGAGTTTCCCATGTGTCCACTAATCCGTCTTGGACATAATATCTGAGAGCGCTTTTTTTAATCTTCGGATATGCAGATTCTATGGCATTCACATCTCCTAAAAGCCAGACTTCTATTTCCTTTACTGCGATACTGAAGATGTGATCAGTTACTGTCAGATTTTTTTTGGCGAGCAGTTCTAGCTCTTTTTTGAATGTATTTGTATCGCGGAGATCATTGTCAAGCACGATTACAATGGCGGAATTCCGCAAAGAGGACAGTTTTTTGTCAAAAGCCCGTAAATACATTCCCAGATCATTGAGCAGGTTTCCTGTTTTTCGCTCCAGCAGATTTCCAGTTGTTTTTAAATGGCCGATACCTTTAAATGATTTTGTGTCATATTCCAATTCCTTTTCACAATATCGTTCCTTTAGTTTATTCATAAGATGATGAATCAGTATTTCTGACGATCGATCTTCAATTAAAAATTGAAAATACATACATGTTAGCTCCTTATCCGAAGTATCTGCTGTACCACATATCTCCCATTTCTACCCCTTCCTCAGAAAGTTCTTTTACAAACGGATATTTTGAGGCCTCCTGCACAATGGAAAATCCATTTGACTCTTTGGTCAGGACCCATACATTTTCAGGAGCGAGAGCATTTACAAAAAACGGGCTGTGAGTTGTAACAAAAATCTGTTTTGAGAAACCGGTTCCTACACTTTTTATCATTTCCTGTGCCAGAGTATTTAAATATTGATGATAGAGGCCATTTTCAGGCTCCTCAATAAAAACCAGTTGTCTTGGATTTTTTTCATGTAAAAGAAGGTAGTAAGCAAATAATTTTAAGGTACCATCTGACATTTTTTGCGAATAAAAGGCATCTTTGAATCCTTTTTCCCAGAATTTCAGCATCATCTGTCCGTTTTCAAATCGGACTGGCTCTACTCTTTCTATTCCTGGAAGTTTGTCCTGAATCTCTGCCAGTACTTTTTTGAATTCTTTTGGATTTTCTCGAAACATGTATTGTGCTACATTATTGATGTTGCTTCCTGTCCTGTTCAGATATGGATGAGGTGCTGCTGACTGAAGCTGTCTCGCTGAATCGGGAGAGAAATAGCACAGAAACCAGCTTTTTAAAAAGGTTAAAAATTTTTCTACTCGTCCATATTGTTTCATAGCACCCAGCGTAACAATTCCCAGACGACGGACGTCGTTTAACTCTACATTTACCTGTTTACCGATGATGCTACCATCGTCATTCTGACCGGCTTCGTCGTTTTCGCTTCCTTCAAAGACATACCCTCTGCCTTCCTGAAGATACAGAAAAGAACGAGGCCATCCATAACGTTCTACCCGTTGGCGAAGACGCTCCTCTTTTACATAGGGCCTTCCCGTTTTATCTAAAGCGATGACCAGTTCATAGGTGATCGGACGGGTATGGCTGGATTCTCTGTAGTATAATTCAAATGAGATCGGGTCTTCGGCATTTTGTGAGATCAGTTTTTCATATCCGCCTCGATTGTTTGCATCGCAGGCTTCTTCCACACCCATCTCCAGACAGTCTGCGATAAACCCGAATACATCAGCAAAAGTACTTTTTCCATTTCCGCTGGGACCGATTACTGCCACGAGATTTCCCAGTGCTTTTTCTTTTTGATTAGAACGGGTCTTACCTAGTATAATATCCTTAAGCGGGCCGTAATTATGAATTTTGATTCCCTCTATTTTTCCCATTAGCCACCTCGTGTGAAATAAAATTTGCAGTTTTTCACATGATAGTATAAACGATTTTTTCTGGAATTACAATTATAATGGTCCATCTGTCACAAATTCCTTTACTTCCCCCCGGAAACCTGATATGATATTAAAACCAGCGTTAGCAGCCAGTGCCGGGGGCCGGTCTATCCCCCGTGGAGAATCTGCTAACGCTTAACGTGCTGTAAAAAACTCAGTTTTGAATAAGGAGTACAATGAATATGTATATAATAGCAGGACTTGGCAATCCGGGCGGCAGATATGAGCACACGAGGCACAATGTGGGATTTGAAGTCATCGACATCCTGGCAGACCGCATGGGACTGTGTGTAGATGAGAAAAAGCACAAAGGTCTCTGCGGCAGAGGCATGCTGGAGGGACAGAGGGTGATCCTTTTAAAACCTCAGACCTTTATGAACCTGAGCGGGGAGAGCGTCCGGGCGGCAGCCGATTTCTATAAAGTAGAGCCGGAGAATATTCTGGTGATCTATGACGACGTGAGCCTGGAGCCGGGGCAGCTGAGAATCCGGGGGAAAGGCAGCGCCGGCGGGCATAACGGCATAAAAAATATCATCGCCCATCTGGGTACTCAGGAATTTCCCAGGATAAAAGTGGGAGTAGGAGAGAAGCCCGGGAGCATGGATCTGGCGGACTATGTGCTGAGCCGTTTTTCCAAAGGCGAACAGGAGATGATGGATCAGGCGTTCCGGGAGGCGGCGGAGGCTGCCGCCGCGGTCATCGGCCAGGGGATCGATGCAGCCATGAATCATTTTAACGGCAGGAAGAAGGCAGAAGAATAAGAGGGGGAGATCATGAGCAGGGTATTTGCGAATCCGCTGCCGGAGCTGGCAGAGTACGAGGAGATGAATCAGGCGCTGAACCGGGGAAAGGGGCCGGTGCAGATCAGCGGCTGTATGGATTCCCAGAAAGTCCATCTGATGCAGGAGGCGGGGGAGACTTATGCCTGGAAACTGGTGGTGACCTATGACGATTCCAGAGCCAGGGAGATCTATGAGGATTTCCGCTGTTTCGGGGACCGGGTGTGGCTGTATCCTGCCAGGGATCTTCTGTTCTATGCCGCGGATATTCACGGAAATCTGCTGACCAGGCAGAGACTTTCGGTGGTGAAGCATCTGATCGAGGACTCTTCGGGCGTGGTGGTGACGACCCTGGACGGGCTGATGGACCGGCTGGTCCCTCTGGCCGTCCTGAAGGACCAGATACTGACCGTGGCCCAGGGAGATATTATCGATATCGACCAGTGGAGACAGAGGCTGATATCCATGGGATATGAGCGGATGGCGCAGGTAGACGGCATGGGTCAGTTCTCCATACGGGGAGGGATCATCGATGTATTCCCTCTCACGGAAGAGCTTCCTTTCCGGATCGAACTGTGGGATGACCAGGTGGATTCCATCAGGACCTTTGATCTGGAAAGCCAGCGGTCCGTGGAGCAGACAGACATGGCAGTCCTCTACCCGGCCTCGGAACAGGCCCTGGGGAGAGATCAGCTGGAGGAAGGCCTGCGGAGAATAAAAGAGGCGGGAAAGAAGCAGGAAAAAATTCTCCGGGATCAGAGGAAGACAGAGGAGGCCCACAGGATTTCCACGGTGATCAGGGAATTTACGGAAAGTCTGGAGGAGGGAGCCGGCGGCAGCGGCCTGGACAGCTATCTTACCTTTTTCTCTCAGGATACGGTGTCGTTCCAGCAGTATTTTCCGGAGAAGGACACGGCAGTGTTTCTGGACGAGCCGGGAAGGCTGAAGGAGAAAGGGGAGACGGTGGAGGCGGAATTCCGGGAGAGCATGATCCACCGTCTGGAGAAAGGATATCTTTTGCCTGAACAGACGGACCTGCTCTATCCCGTAAAAGAGACTCTGGCCCGTCTCCAGACTCCCCGGACCGTGATGGTGACAGGACTGGAACAGCGTCTGCCGGGGATGACGGTGGCAAACCGTTACAGCATTCAGGCCAAGAATATCAATTCTTATCAGAACGGTTTCGAGCTGCTGATAAATGACCTGAAACGGTGGAAGAGGGAGAAGTACCGGGTGGTTCTGCTGTCCGGCTCCCACACAAGAGCCAGCCGTCTGGCAGGAGATCTGCGGGAATATGAGCTGAGCGCGTTCTGCCCTGACGCGGGGGAGCGGCAGGTAAAGCCGGGGGAGATCCTGGTGACTTACGGCAATCTGCATCGGGGCTTTGAATATCCTCAGATCAGGTTTGTGGTCATCACCGAGGGAGATATGTTCGGGGCGGCCAAAAAGCGGAAGAAGCGGAAAAAGACTGCCTATGAGGGAAAGAAGATTCAGAGCTTTTCCGAACTGTCGGTGGGAGACTATGTGGTCCACGAGGACCACGGACTGGGCATCTACCGTGGCATCGAGAAGATCGAGCAGGACCGGACGGTCAAGGATTATCTGAAGATCGAGTACGCTGACGGAGGCAATCTGTATCTTCCGGCCACGAAGCTGGACGGGATTCAGAAATACGCGGGAGCAGACGCAAAGGCCCCCAAGCTGAACAGACTGGGCGGAGAACAGTGGAAGAAGACCAAGGCCAAAGTAAAAGGGGCGGTAAAGCAGATCGCCAGAGAACTGGTGGAGCTGTACGCCGCCAGGCAGGAGACGGAAGGGTTCCGGTACAGCGAGGATACGGAGTGGCAGAGGGAATTTGAGGAGCTGTTTCCCTATGAGGAGACCGACGATCAGCTGGACGCCATCGAGGCCACGAAAAAAGACATGGAGAGCCGGAAGGTCATGGACCGGCTGGTCTGCGGCGACGTGGGCTACGGGAAGACGGAGATCGCCCTGAGAGCGGCTTTTAAGGCCATCCAGGACGGGAAGCAGGTAGTGTATCTGGTGCCCACTACCATTCTGGCCCAGCAGCATTACAATACCTTCGTCCAGAGGATGAAGGATTTTCCGGTGCGGGTGGATCTGATGTCCAGGTTCCGCAGCGCCGCGGAACAGAAAAAGACGCTGACAGACCTGAAAAAGGGTCTGGTGGATGTGATTATCGGAACCCACAGGGTACTGTCAAAGGATGTGGTCTTCAAGGATCTGGGCCTTCTGATCATCGATGAGGAGCAGCGGTTCGGAGTAGCTCACAAGGAAAAGATCAAACAGCTGAAACAGAATGTAGACGTGCTCACTCTCACGGCCACACCCATCCCGAGGACCCTCCACATGAGCCTTGTGGGGATCCGGGACATGAGCGTTCTGGAGGAACCTCCCGTGGACCGGGTTCCCATCCAGACCTATGTGATGGAATACAACGACGAGATGGTGAGGGAAGCCATTAACCGGGAGCTGGCCAGAAACGGACAGGTGTATTATGTGTATAACCGGGTCAGCGACATCGAGGATGTGGCCCTTCATGTATCGGAACTGGTGCCCGGAGCCCATGTGGTCTTTGCCCACGGACAGATGCAGGAACGGCAGCTGGAGAAAATCATGTTTGACTTTGTAAACGGCGACATCGACGTGCTGGTGTCCACTACCATTATCGAGACAGGCCTTGACATCCCCAACGCCAACACCATGATCATCCACGATGCGGACCGCATGGGCCTGTCTCAGCTGTATCAGCTCCGGGGGCGGGTAGGCCGTTCCAGCCGGACTTCCTATGCATTTCTCATGTACAAAAGAGACAAGATGCTGAAAGAGGAAGCGGAGAAACGGCTCCAGGCCATCAGGGAATTTACGGAGCTGGGCTCCGGCATCAAGATCGCCATGAGGGACCTGGAGATCCGGGGGGCAGGCAATGTTCTGGGCGCGGAGCAGCACGGCCACATGGAGGCTGTAGGCTATGATCTCTACTGCAAACTGCTGAATCAGGCAGTGCAGGCTCTGAAAGGGAAACGGGATGAGGAAGAAGAGTTCCAGACAGCGGTGGACTGCGATATCAATGCCTACATCCCTGTGGGATACATCAGGAATGAATATCAGAAGCTGGATATCTACAAAAGGATCTCTGCCATCGAAAATGAAGACGAGTATATGGATATGCAGGATGAACTGATTGACAGGTTCGGAGAACTGCCTCAGCCGGTGGAGAATCTGCTGAAGGTGGCGTATCTGAAGGCTCTGGCCCATGAGGCCTATGTGACGGAGGTCAATATCAACCGGCAGGAGATCCGCATGACCTTATATCCCAGAGCAAAAATAAGGGCAGAAGAACTTCCCGGCCTCATTGCGGAATACAGAGGCGATATGAAGATACAGACAGGGGAGGCCCCGGGACTTTTCTATCAGGAGAGGGACAAGAAGAATCAGGACAGCAGGAAGATGATGGAAAAGGCGGAGGAAATACTGAAGAGGCTGGGACAGTGTGTGTGACCGCCAAAAAAGAGACGGACCCGGGATTACCAGCGGTCCGTCTCCTTTGCCAGGGGTCTGCGGATCTGTGCTCCGATCATGACAGCCAGGACCGTGAGGATCACATCCTTGGGAATAAATGCCACCAGGGAGTAGGCCATGACTGCCCCGAAGGACATTCCCTCCGACAGGAGAGACCACTGCAGGCCTCCGGCCAGTTCCACAATCATAAGGCCTGTCACGGAAAGAAACGCCGAGCAGACAAATGTCAGGGTGGGGCTGCCGCACTTTATACGCAGTCCTGACAGCACTGCCAGGACGGGCCATGCAAGGATATATCCGCCGGTCATGCCCACAAGGCACTGGGCACCTCCGGAGAAGTTGGAAAAGATGGGAAGGCCCACGGCGCCTAACAGGATATACACCAGGACGGCGAGACAGCCCAGCTTCCAGCCCAGGACCGAGCCCGCAAGGGCGATGCCGAAAACCTGTATGGTGACAGGGACTCCTGTGGGAAGGGGGATGGAGATCTGGGAGATCACGGCCAGGACCGCGGCAAACATACCTGCCAGAACCAGATCCCGGGTAGACAGCCTGCGGCGGTCCGCAGAGGACCGGTGTGAGGATAAGAGAGTAAAATGATTCATAACGGCGAGTCCTTTCTTTCGATAGATTGAGTATCATATTGTAAGGAACTATATCACGGTGCAGGCCGATTGTCAACCATAAAAATAAAATAGTTAACAATTGAGATTTGTCCCAAATTTAATCTCCGGATGTAGTATAATACTCTGTAGTTTAAAAGGTTGTTTACAGAAAGCAGGTAAAAACATGTACATTGCAGATCTGCATATCCACTCCAGATATTCCAGGGCAACCAGTAAAGAATGCACCCCGGAACATCTGGATCTGTGGGCGAGAAGAAAAGGAATCCATCTGCTGGGCACGGGAGACTTTACCCACCCGGCATGGAGAAAGGAACTGGAGGAAAAGCTGGTTCCCGCCGAAGAAGGACTGTACAGACTGGGAGAGGGATTCAGGCTGAAGGATGGCAGGACTACGGAAAGGTTTGTTCCCCGGTTCGTGGTGTCGGGGGAGATCAGCTCGATCTACAAGAAAAACGGCAAGGTGAGAAAGGTCCACAATCTCATCCTTCTGCCGGGGCTTGAAGAGGCTGAGCTGCTGTCCCGGAAGCTGGAAGCCATCGGCAATATCCATTCCGACGGCAGGCCCATACTGGGACTGGACAGCAGGGATCTGCTGGAGATCACTCTGGATGTGTGTCCCAGGGCCATTTTTGTGCCCGCCCATATCTGGACGCCTCATTTTTCCATGTTCGGGGCGTTTTCCGGGTTTGATTCGGTGGAGGAATGTTTTGAAGACCTGTCTCCTTATATCCGGGCTTTTGAGACGGGCCTGTCCTCGGATCCGGCCATGAACTGGCGGCTGTCCGCCCTGGACAGGTTTCAGATGATATCAAACTCGGATGCCCACTCCCCGTCCAAACTGGGAAGGGAGGCCAACCTTCTGGATATGGATATGTCCTATGAGGGCCTCTACAACGCCATCCAGGAGGGAAAGGGACTGGCCGGGACCATCGAGTTCTTTCCGGAGGAAGGGAAGTATCATTACGACGGGCATCGCAAATGCCATCTGTGCCTGAGCCCCCGGGAGGCGGAAAAATATCACGGCCGCTGTCCGGTATGCGGCAAAAAACTGACTCTGGGAGTGTCCCACCGCATCGAACAGCTGGCAGACCGGGAAGAAGGGTTTACCCGGCCGGGAGCGGTGCCTTTCGAAAGCCTGGTGCCTCTGCCGGAAGTGATCGCCGCCTCCACGGGACATTCCGCCGCCAGCGTGAAGGTGCAGAGGCAGTATGAGGAGCTGCTGGGAAAGCTGGGGACGGAATTTGAGATCCTGCGTGAGATCTCTGCAGGTGATATCGAGAAAAAGGCAGGATATTTTATAGCCGAGGGCATCCGGCGGCTGAGACAGGGAAAAGTACAGAGGTTTCCGGGATTTGACGGGGAATACGGGACCATTCAGCTCTTTGAGCCGTCGGAGCTGAATTCCATGGACGGACAGATCAGCATGTTCGGACTGGCGGATATGGGGCTGAGGAAAGAGACAGAGACTGCAGGGGAGGCGAAAGGGGCGGAGAGCTGGGACCGGGCGGAGGCCGGCAGGACCGAAACCGGGGAAGAGAAAAACCGTGAGGATGTCGTAAGAACCACGGAGGAACTGAACGAAGAACAGCTCCGGGCCGTCCGCTCCGTCTCTTCCAGGATCGCCGTCATTGCGGGGCCCGGGACGGGAAAGACCAGAACCCTGGTTTCCCGGATCCTGTATCTTCTGCAGAACCGCAGGGTGAAACCGTCGCAGATCACGGCGGTGACCTTTACCAACAGGGCGGCGCAGGAGATGAAGAACCGTCTGGAAGAGCAGCTGGGAGGAAAAAGAGGGATCCGGAATCTGCGCATCGGCACCTTCCACTCTATCTGCCACAGCCTTCTGAAGGAGGCTGGGGAGGAGTTCACCCTGGCAGACGAGGATACGGTTCTGGAGATCGTCAGGGAGTGCGGGGAGGAGCTGGGCATAAAAGAAAAGCCGGGAAAACTGCGTCAGGCCATTTCCCTCTGGAAGACGCGGGAGGCAGGAGACCGGGAGGCCCTGAAGACGGATATGGATTTTCCTGTTGACCAGCTGGTCAGAATCTATGAGGCCCGTCTTTCATCTCTGTCAGCGCTGGATTTTGACGACCTTCTTTTAAAGGCTCTGGAGAAAGCCGAAGAAGGCGGGAAGCCCTTTCCCTATATTCTGGTAGACGAATTTCAGGATATCAGCCCTCTCCAGTATGAGCTGATCCGGGCGTGGCACAGAGGCGGACGGGAGATTTTTATCATCGGAGACCCGGACCAGGCCATCTACGGATTCCGGGGAGCCGCGGCAGGAAGCTTTGACAGATTCTGTCAGGAGGAAGAGACCGAGATCATCCGCCTGCGGAAAAATTACCGCTCCGGACCGGAGATCCTGACAGCCTCCCGGGAAGTATTAAAAAGCGGAGACCAACCGCTGGAATCCGTGCAGAGTCCCGGTTTTCCGGTCCGCCTGACTCAGATCAGGGGAGAAAAAGGGGAGGCCATCTTTGCGGCCAAGGAGATCAACCGGCTGGTGGGAGGCATGGATATGCTGGACGCCCAGGAAGGATTTTCCTGTCCCGACGACCGCAAACCCAGGAGCTTCAGTGACATCGCGGTACTGTACCGCACTCACAGACAGTCTGCATTGCTGGAGGAATGTCTGAAGACCGAGGGAATCCCCTATATCGTGGCAGGAAGAGAAGAGTTTCTGGAGCTGCCTTGTGTCCGCGGGAGCGTGGGATTCTTCAGGAGCATCTGTCTGCCGGAGGACCATCTGTCGCGGAAGATCTGTCTGAGACTTCTTTGGAATGTACAGGAGGATCAGGTCTCCCGGTGCGGCTATGAAAGTCTGGCGGAGAAATACAAAAAGATGTGCAGACGGGGAAAACCTCAGAATATCTGGAAGTCCTGGAGAGAGGATATGGGGTTTACGGAAGAGGAAGCCATGGAAAAGCTGGAACACATGTCCGTGTTCTATAAGAATATGGAGGAGATGCTGACGGCTCTGTCCTTCGGAAGAGAAAGTGATTTAAGGAGGTGCGGCGGGAAGAACTACGTATCCGACGCGGTGACTCTCATGACCATCCACGGCTCCAAGGGCCTGGAATTTCCCGCGGTACTGGTCTGCGGCGTGAAAAAGGGCGTGATCCCTCTGGAATATAAGGGGAGAGAGACGGACACAGAAGAAGAAAGGAGACTTCTCTATGTAGCCATGACCAGAGCCAGGGAGGAGCTTCTTATGACCTTCTCCGGGGAAGCCTCAGAGTTTGTCAGGGAGATACCGGAGGACGTGATCCTGCGGGAGCAGAGAAAACCGCCGGCCGAAAGCCGGGATGGAGGAAGGCAGATGAGCCTGTTCGATTTTATAAAAGATTAAAAAATAAAATTTCCGGCTTTCTGTAACGGATCCGCCCTCCGGGCCACTCATTTAAGGAAAGGGGGAAAACCAGATGGATTCCATGGAAAAGATCTACACTGTCCACGCCAGGACCGTATACGGCTTTCTCCTGGCCCGGACCGGCGACCCGGACACGGCAGAAGAGCTGACGCAGGAGACTTTCTGCAGAGCTCTGAAACAGGTGGGCGGCTTCAAAGGAGAGAGCTCCGTGTCCACCTGGCTGTGCGGAATCGCCAGACATGTGTGGCAGGAGCATGTGAAGAAACAGAAACGGCGGTCCTCCGTGGAGATCCAGGCGGGAGAACAGACGGACGACGGCCGGGAAGAACAGGCGGACCACAGCTGCCTTCAGGATTCCCATATGCTCATGTGGGAAAATATGGAGGTCCTGAAAGCCCTTCACAACTTAAAGGAGCCGGCCAGAGAAACCATGTATCTGCGTCTTATCGGAAATCTGACTTTCGCCCAGATCGGAGAGATCATGGGGCGGAGCGAAAACTGGGCCAGGGTGACTTTTTACCGTGGAAAAGAGACTGTCATGAAGGAGGTAAAACAACATGAATGACCGGATTCCCTGCGATATGATACAGGATCTGCTCCCGCTCTATGTGGACGGCCTGACCCATGAAACCACAACTCATGAGATCGAGAGACATCTGCAGCAGTGTTCCCGGTGCAGAGAAAGCCATGAACAGATGAAAGGTTCTCTCGGAGCCAGGAAAGAGGAACTGCGGCAGGAGACAGACAGAGAGATCCGGTATCTGAGAAAATTAAAAAGGAAAAATATCCGCAACATTGCAGCCGGCATAGGCGCGGCAGTTCTGGTTATGGCGCTGATTTTGGGAGCAAAGATATTTTTCATCGGCTCTCCGTCAGATTCCTGGACCGCGACTTATCTGGAGGTGAGGGATGGACAGATCTATGTGGGAGGAGCGTTTTTCGATTCCGCCTCCGTGTATGCAGGTCACAAATTGGTGAGGCAGCCTGACGGTACCCAGAAGCTGGTGGTCTGCGCCTGTCTGGCTTCGGACTGGAACCGGAAGGGAGTCTTCAATCTGATCCTGGATCTGAGCGGGATCGAAAGCCAGGCGGACATAGGAGGGGCGACGGTGATGAGAGACGGCAGTGTGGTCAGCGCGGCGGCAAACAGGCTGTATGCTGCCAGGAACCCGTACATCGGCGATGCGTCGGCAGACGGCCGCCTGGCGGGAGCGCTGAGGATCGGAGATCATATGGGAAGCTTTACCAACGAGCTTCAGACTACGTCAGAACCCTATGGCTGGACACTGAATTTTCAGGACAGCATCAGGAATCCGGAGACATTTGAGGCTCAGATGAGAGACTACGCGTGTGTGCTCCTGGCTCTCACGGACAATCTGGGGCAGATGTCATGGACTTATACTGCGGAGACGGAAACAGGCACCGTGAAGAGACAGGGGACGATGACAGAGCAGGAGGCTTCCCAATACCTGGGCGAACCGGTGAAATCTTTCGGGGAGAGCCCCGGGAAACTTCAGGAACTTCTGGAACTCATCCGGCTGCCCTGACCCGGGCAGGAGAGAATCCGGTCAGGATAGTTCTTGTAATCCTCCTTTTCAAATGCTATAATCTATATAGCATTTAAGAGGGAGGATTTTTATGAGCCAGAACAGTATGGAAATACTTTTAGAGTACTTTAATAAGATGTTGCACGATCCCGATACCCAGCCCCCCGATTTAAGTGCCATGGAGGAATCCTGTGAGGATTTCGGAGAAGCTCTCTGCACTTTACAGAAGTGGGTCCATGAGCTTTGGGCCTATTCCGAAAAACTTGCCATCGGAAATCTCTCCGCCTCCTGTCCGTCAGAGGACAACCCTCTGTGTGTGAATCTGAAAGAGCTTCATGACAGTTTAAAGCATCTTACGTGGCAGGCCAAGCAGGTGGCGGCAGGAGATTACTCTCAGAAGGTCAGTTATCCGGGCGAATTCGCCGATGCCTTTAATACCATGACTGCCCAGTTAAAAGAGCGGGAGACCAACCTGAAAGAGGAGCGGAACCAGGCGGAGAGAGAGGCCCTGGTTGCTAAGGGGTATAACGAACTGCTGCTGGAGCTGACCAGGAAGCAGAAAGAGTGGATCCTGGTAGTTGATGTGGAAAACAAGGATATCGTCTACTGCAATAAGCGGGAGCAGGGTCAGGAAGAGGTCCACGACTCGGAGTTCTGCGACGTCTGCGAGAACCGTCTGCCTTTCCGCAATAAGATCCTTAACTGGGAAGATAAGGGACAGAGCAATGTGTGGGAGATCGGCGACGGCGCCGGCCACTATTACAGGGCCACTACCTTTCCCCTGGTATGGAGACACAGGCAGGCCAACGCCCATATTCTTATGGATATTACGGATGAGAAGCTGCGCACCAGCTCCCTGAAAGACAAGGCTTACCACGATGCACTCACGGGGATCCATAACAGGATCTATTTCGAAGAATCTATGGACAAGCTGCTTAGGAATCAGGAGGGATTTATTCTGGGATATCTGGACCTGGACTGCTTAAAGACGGTCAACGATCAGTTCGGACATGCGGAGGGAGACGGCTATATCCTCCGGTTCATATCCACGGTCCAGAGTTATTTCCGCACCACGGATATTTTCTGCAGGATCGGAGGCGATGAATTCTGCCTGATCTTAAAGGATATCGAAAGAGACGTGGTGGAAGAAAAGCTGCGCCATGCCATGGGAGACTTTCAGAGCATCGACGACAAGCCCTACATCCACGGATTCAGCTTCGGAGTGGTTCAGATGAGGGGCCCAGGGGAGACCAGGACTCTGAAGGAGATCATCGCGGAGGCCGACGCTGCCATGTATGAATGCAAACGGCGGAACAAGGAATTATACAGACTGCGCAGGGAGGGCGGAAGATGAAGATTCTGGTAATCAACAGCGGAAGCTCTTCTCTGAAATTTCAGGTCATCGATTCGGAGAGCGAGGAAGTACTGGTAAAAGGACTCTGCGAGCGCATCGGCATCGACGGGATTTTTACCTATAGGACGGACAAGGTGTCCATAAAAGAACCGGTGGCCATGAAGAACCACACAGAGGCGGTAAACACCCTTCTGGAGGCTCTGACCGACTCTGAGAAAGGGATTATAAACGACTATTCCGAGATCGACGTCATCGGCCACCGCCTGGTCCACGGAGGTGAGAAATTCACCGGTTCGGTGGTGGTTACCGACGAGGTGATCGAGGCCATGACCGAGTGCAACGATCTGGCCCCCTTGCATAATCCTGCCAACCTGGTAGGCGTGGATGCCTGTCGGAAGCTGATGCCTGACACGCTCATGGTAGGCGTTTTCGACACTGCCTTTAATCAGACCATGGAACCCAAGGCCTATCTCTACGGCCTGCCTTACCGCTACTATGAGAAGTATAAGATCCGCAGATACGGATTTCACGGCATCAGCCACAAATATGTGTCTCAGAGGGCGGCGGAGTTTATGAGACAGGACCCGAAAGACGTGAAGACCATTGTCTGTCATCTGGGCAACGGCGCCAGCATCAGCGCGGTAAAATACGGAAAAGTAGTAGATAATTCCATGGGATTCACGCCTCTTGAAGGCCTTGTCATGGGAACCCGCTGCGGGGATGTGGATCCGGGAGCTCTGGAGTTTCTGGCCAAGAAGGAGAATCTGGATTTTCCCCAGATCATGGCCATCTTAAATCAGGAGTCAGGAGTCCTGGGCATCTCCAAGAATTTCTCCAGCGATTTCAGGGAATTGAAAGATGCGGAGATCAAATACAACGAGAAGGCAGCTCTTGCCAGAGAGATCTTTGCCTACAAGGTAGCCAAGTATGTGGGCAGCTATGCGGCAGCCATGAACGGGGTGGACAACATCGTCTTCACTGCCGGAGTAGGGGAAAATGACTCGGATATCCGCCAGGAGATCTGCAATTATCTGGGCTTTCTCGGCATCACCATCGATGAGCTGAAAAACCGGGAACAGGCGGAGGCCGTAAGAATCTCCGAGGGGACCTCCAGGGTCAATGTCCTGGTGATCAGGACCAACGAAGAGCTGGAGATCGCCAGAGAGACGGCGGAGGTGGCGAGACAGGCAGGTATCTCCTGAGACAGATCCGGCTGCCCCGGATCCGGGCCGGGGGCTGTCCGGGGACAGCTGTGCCGGAGCCGGGACAGCCGGGGAAGAGAGCTTCAGCTCATCAGATATTCGCCTACATTTCTGATCAGATCTTCCAGGGTGGAGACCACCAGATTCCTGTCGTAACAGCTGCCTTCCATGTAGGCGTAATAGCCGCCGTAGGTGGCAAAAGTAAGGCCGACATTGAGGACCGGCTCCTGACGCAGGTGGGGGTATTTTTCAAAGACCAGTTCTTTCAGGGCCTTGTCGATCTTGGACACCAGAAGGCTGCTCCTGTTATCGGAAAAAAGGATCCGGATCAGATGATCCTGGGACTGGTAGCCCAGAAACAGCTGTCTGGTGAACTCGCCGGAGTTCTCCATGATAAATTCCGGGTGATCCATGGAACGGATTACCGACAGCACCACTTCATTTTCCAGGGAATCGGACAGTTCATAGATGTCCCCATAATGTGAATAAAAGGTTGACTTGTTGATCATGGCCATCTCACACAGTTCTTTTACGCTGATCTTCTCCAGCGGCTTTTTTGCCCGGATAGACAGGAAAGAATTGATGATGGCTTTTTTTGTTTTCGTGATCCTCAGATCCATAAATACACTCTCCCGACAATTTTATGAAATAGTTGGTTAACCTACCAGCAGGAAAAACTGTCTGTGGCCCAGGCAGTCTTTTTTTATTATAATCCATTACAGTAGGAAAAACAACTGGAGTAGGAAAAATAACCGGAGAAACAGGAGCCGGGAGGATATAAGGGGGAAATTATGGATTTTTATGGATTTTATACAGGGACGGAATTTCAGGCTTACCGGTATCTGGGAGCTCACAGGGAGGGGGATCAGACGGTATTCCGCACCTTTGCGCCGGGGGCCCGGCAGATCCAGGTTATCGGGGAGTTTAACGGCTGGAATGGGACCGGGATGAACAGGATCCATGACGGCAATTTCTGGGAATGCAGGGTCGGCGGGGCAAAGCCGGGACAGATGTACAAGTACAGGATCACCGGGGCGGACAACAGCTGCAGGGATCGGTGCGATCCATACGGATTTCGGATGGAACTGCGGCCTCACTCGGCTTCTTATATCCAGGATGAAGCAGTATTTGATTTCGGAGACAGCCAGTGGATGAAAAAGAGGACCGGGGGGAAGGACAGGCCTCTGAATATCTATGAGATCCATGCCGGTTCCTGGCGGCGGCCTTCTGACAGGTCCGACGACTGGTATACATACAGGGAACTGGGAGAACGGCTGATCCCTTACCTGAAGGAGAGAGGATACAACTATGTGGAGCTTCTGCCCCTGGCAGAACATCCCTGCGACGAGTCCTGGGGATATCAGATCACGGGATTTTTCAGCCCTACATCCCGATACGGGACTCCGGAGGACTTAAAGGCTTTCATAAAAATGTGTCATGCCCATGACATCGGAGTGATTATGGATTTTGTGCCGGTCCATTTCGCCGTAGACGACTACGCCCTGTGGAAATACGACGGCACGGCACTCTATGAATATCCCAACCAGGACGTGGGAAAGAGCGAGTGGGGAAGCTGCAACTTCATGCATTCCCGGGGAGAGGTGTGCAGCTTTCTTCAGTCGGCAGCCGACTACTGGCTGACCGAGTTCCATTTCGACGGTCTCAGGATGGATGCCATCAGCAACATGATCTACTGGCAGGGAGACCCGGCCAGGGGGGAGAACAAAGGGGCGGTACGGTTTCTCCAGAACATGAACAGGGGGCTGAAGCAGCGCCATCCCTCGGCCGTGCTCATAGCCGAGGATTCCACGGCCAGGCCCGACATAACAAGGTCCGCAGACCAGGGGGGACTGGGCTTTGACTACAAATGGGATATGGGCTGGATGAACGATACCCTGTCCTATTTTCAGGCCCCGCCCCGGGAGAGGACGGAGAAATACCATAAACTGACATTTTCCATGCAGTACTATTATGAAGAAGCCTATCTCCTTCCCCTGTCCCACGACGAGAACGTCCACGGAAAGGCCACCATCCTTCAGAAGATGAACGGAGACTATGCAGGAAAATTCCCTCAGGCCAGAGCGCTGTACCTGTATATGTATGCTCACCCGGGAAAGAAACTGAATTTTATGGGCGGTGAACTGGGCCAGCTGAGAGAATGGGATGAGAAGCGGCAGCAGGACTGGGATATCCTGAAATATCCCGGCCACGACGCATTTTACCGTTTCATGAAGGATCTGAACGAGCTGTACGGAGCCAGTCCGGCTTTCTGGCAGAAGGATTATGACAGAGACGGATTTCAGTGGCTGGACTGCCATCAGGAGTCCCGGTGTATCTATGCATTTGAGAGAAGAGGACAGAAACAGAGGATCGCGGCAGTGTTTAACTTCTCCGATCAGGTACAGAAAGACTACGAGCTGAAGGTGCCCGGTGCCCGGGGACTGACGCTTTTGCTGGACACGGACCGGGATATCTACGGCGGCGCCGCCATGGGTCAGGACAAAAAGATCACCCTGAAAACAGGGGCGGCAGGAGAGGTGAAGCTGACGCTGCCGCCGTTTTCCGGAAGGTGCTATGCAGTGGAAGGGTCATAAAGTGGAGAAAGAGCCTTTCGCCTGGAACCCGTAGAAATACCCAGTTACTTTCCGAACAAGTCGGAATGTGTTCCCTTGTTCACGGAGGGTATCTTGCTTTATTGCATAAATCAGCAGCCAATCCGGTAAAATATGACATTCGCGAAATCCTGTATAGTTTCCTGAGAGGGGATGGTCACGATACTTCTCCGCAAGTAACTTCTCTTCTAAAATTGTTTGGATTACTTCTTCCAGAAGATTCATATCATACCCTCTCTTTTTTACCCGTTTGTAATCTTTCCGAAATTGTCCGGTTGTTTTTAATTGTAACATCATTCACCGTCCATTTTCGAGTCAAGCTCTGCAAACAATTCATGGGCAGAGGAATAGCTTTTTGTGGTAATATTACCATTCATAATATCTCTTGCTTCCTGCATGGCGGCTTTTGTTTCTGGATCAATACAATGTGAAACATCTTTGCTGCAAAATCCATTATTTTACTTTTGATGTTTTCATCCTTTAAAAGCGATGTTTCCTCAAATCAGAATTTCCCTCTATGAAATCCCCGGAAAACAGTGTATAATATCAGTATAAGAGGGGGAACAAACCAATCATAAAGGAGGTTTTCGCTATGGGAGAGATGATTTCTTCATTCGACGGCATGAAACTGTATCTGAACAAAGAGGTGCCGGATCAGGCCAGGGCAGTGATGGTGATCGTACACGGACTGTGCGAGCATCAGGGCAGGTATGACTATCTGGCGGAAGTGTTCCACAAGGCAGGCATCGGTACATACCGGTTTGACCACAGAGGTCATGGCCGCTCCGAGGGAGAGAGGACATATTACAGCGACTTTAATGAGCTGCTGGATGACACCAACGTGGTAGTGGACATGGCCATCGCCGAGAACCCGGATATCCCCGTATTTCTCATGGGACACAGTATGGGCGGCTTTACCGTGTCGCTGTACGGCGTAAAGTACCCTGACAAGAGGCTGAAAGGCATCGTCACCAGCGGCGCCCTGACCCATGACAACACCGGCCTGATTACAGGGGCTCCCAAAGGACTGGATCCCCACACCAAGCTTCCCAACGAACTGGGAGGAGGCGTGTGTTCCGTGGCCGAGGTGGTGGACTGGTATGGTAAGGACCCGTATAACACCAATACATTTACCACCGGACTGTGCTACGCTCTCTGCGACGGACTGGACTGGTTTAAAGAGAAAGAAAAAGACTTCGCCTATCCTGTGCTGATGCTTCACGGAGAGAAAGACGGGCTGGTGAGCGTGAAAGACACCTTTGAGTTCTTTGAACATGCGGCGAGCACAGACAAACAGATGAAGATCTACGGCAATCTGTTCCATGAGATCTTCAATGAGTACTGCAGGGACGAAGTCATCGGGGACGCCCTGAAGTGGGTGGAAAACAGGATTTAACAGACTGGGGAGGGGGCTGGAGCCGTCTCCCCTTTTGGCAGTGAAACAGACAGACAAAGAGGAAGAGGCATGTTTTTTATTTGCGGGATCAATCAGGGGCAGAAAGAACTGCCCGCCAGCCAGCTGGTAATCTGTGACAGCTGCGGAGGCTACGGACGGTATCAGGTCTTCATGACCTATATGTGTCTGAGCCTGTTTTTTATCCCCGTGTTCAGCTGGGGAAAGCGGTACTATGTGAAAATGTCATGCTGCGGTACCGTCTATGAACTGAATCCGGAGACCGGCAGGAAACTGGTCAGAGGAGAACAGCTGCAGATCCGGCAGGAGGATCTGACCATGGTGCAGGCAGGACGGCGGGAACAGTGGCGGCCTGAAAGCCAGAAGAGGAGACGAAGCTGCGGAAACTGCGGCTACGAGACAGAAGAAGATTTCAGCTATTGCCCAAAATGCGGAGGCAGATTGGAGGAGAGGCAGTGATGAAAGACAGGAAAAGGGACAGAAAGGCTTTGAGAAAAACAGGGCTGGCAGCATTCATGGCGCTCCTGACCGCCCTTGTGCTCTGTATGCCGGGAACCGTGCAGGCGGCGGGGCCCCATGTGCAGGCGGCAGAGGACAAAGCGCCCACGCCCGTCGGAGCTCACGGCGCTCTGCGGGTAAACGGCCCGGATCTGGTGGACGCAAAAGGAGAGAAGATTCAGCTGAAGGGCATGTCCACTCACGGACTGTCCTGGTTTCCCCGGTATGTGGATAAAGAAACATTCCGGACGCTCAGGGATGACTGGGGAGCCAACTGCGTGCGCCTTGCCCTGTATACCGACGAATATAACGGATACTGCAGCGGAGGAAATAAAGAAGAATTAAAGAATCTGGTAAATAACGGGGTTTCCTATGCCACGGATCTGGGGATGTATGTGATCGTGGACTGGCATGTATTAAATGACAGAGATCCCAATGTCCACAAAGGGGAGGCCCTGGCGTTTTTCGACGAGATGGCGGAAAAATGGAAGGATCATGACAATGTGATCTATGAGATCTGCAACGAGCCCAACTCCGGCGCCACATGGGAAGGGATCCGGGCATATGCGGGAGAAGTGATCCCGGTGATCAGGAAACATGACCCGGATGCGGTGATCATCGTAGGGACTCCTACCTGGAGCCAGGACATTGATCAGGCTCTGGCCAGTCCCCTGGAATTTGACAATGTCATGTACGCTCTTCATTTCTATGCGGCGACTCACACGGACTGGCTGCGGGACCGCTGCGAGAAATGTGTGGAAAAAGGACTCCCTGTATTTATCAGCGAGTTCGGCATGTGCGACGCCTCCGGCAGCGGGGCCAATAACTTTGAACAGGCTGCCAGATGGATGGAACTGGCGAAGAAGTGGAACCTGAGTTATATCTGCTGGAACCTGGCAGACAAAAACGAGACCAGCAGTGTGCTGAAGCCGGGCTGTACAAAGGTGAGCCGCTGGACAGAGGAGGACCTGAGCGAGTCGGGACAGTGGATCCGCAGGCAGCTGCGGGGAGAACATGATTAGAGCTTAAGTTTTCCCGTGAAGTCAATAATCTCCACCAGCAAGTCAAATTTGTCGGTTCTTCCTGACAGGGCCGGATGTTAGAATGAACTGAGAATTTGTAAAATGGGGGAGGTGTCAGGTTGAATCTTAAAAAACAAAACGGCCATTCAGTAGACATGACCACAGGCAATTCCGTGCAGATCATCCTGCGGTTTGCCTTTCCTCTGGTGGCGGCCAGCGTGATCCAGCAGATGTTTTCCCTGACAGATATCATGATCCTGGGGATCTACAGCGGCAATCAGGGACTGGCGGCAGTTGGAGTAAGCTCCTGGCCCTGCTGGTTTCAGATCAGCGTGCTGACCAATTTCGGGCAGGCAGCCTGTCTGACGGCGGCGGTGAGATTCGGAGCCAGGAACGAAGAAGAGCTGAGGCGGGTAGTTGGAAATGTATATTTTGCCGCCATGGTGCTGGCGGCGTTTATGGTTCTGGTGCCTCAGATGGTCATCGTGCCCTTCCTGCGGATGCAGGGTACGCCGGCAGAGATCTTCGACGATGCAGTGGCCTATCTGCGGATTATTTTCAGCGGAACCCTGTTTCTGCTGGTCTATAACATCGTGGCCTCTCTCCTCAGGGCCGTGGGGGACAGCTACACCTCCTTTGTGGCCATCGCGTTGTCGGCTGTGGTCAATGTGGTCATGGACGTCATCTTTGTGGCAGGATTCCATATGGGAGTCCGGGGAGCCGCGGCGGCCACCATCATGTCCCAGGCCCTGTCGGCCATTATATGTCTGTACCGGCTTCAGTCTTACCCGGTGCTGAAGATGAAGAAAAAATATCTCCGGCCCGATCCAGGGATTCAGAGAGAGTATATCAGCCTCTGTATTCCCATGATGGCTCAGAGCTTCGTCATAGCCGCGGGAGGAACTTATGTACAGTCCTGTGTCAACCGTATCGGTGTCGTATTTGCGGCCGGAGTAAGCGGGTCAGGCAAGGTCTTTACTCTGGTGGAGACAGGGGCCGTGGCCCTGGCATCCGCCTGCGCTTCCTTTGTAAGCCAGAACGTGGGAGCCAGGAAATTTGAGAGGATCAGAGAGGCCATCCGGCAGATCTTCGTGGTGTCCCTTCTCCTGGCGGCAGCTACGGGAGTCTTCCTGAGACTGGCAGGGCGGCCTATCCTGTCCCTGTTTGTGGAAGGAGAAGCCATTCGGTACGGAGTGGAGTATCTGAATGTGTACAGTTTCGGAGTTCTCCTTATGTACCCCATGTATTATCTGAGACAGACTGTGCAGGCCCTGGGAAATGTAAAGATTCCGCTCATCGCAGCCATGCTCCAGCTGGTGGTCAGGATCCTGACCGCGGGAGGCCTTACAAAGCTGATCGGGTACAGCGGTATCTACTATGCTACCGTGGCGGCATGGGCCGTATCTATCGTGCTCATCGGATATGTATATCCCAGACAGTTTAAAAAGTGCAGGGCGCTGGCGGGAGAGGGAGAGAAGACGGGAGAAAGTGTTTCGGCGGCTGTAAGAAAATGATTTTTTAGAATCTAAGACAGAGGAAGAGAAAGACTTTAAAGAGGTGGTAGGAGATTTTCTTCTGCAGATGAGGCAGAGAGAGGTTCTGGAAAGCCTGAAAGATTTGGAACAGAATAATGGGATTGACTAACTTTTAGTCTTTCTCCATCTCAAGGAGAATATGGATTTATGGGAGGGCAGATGCGCGAACTCTGTGAGATTACAGCGTTCGTACATCTGCCTGTGCAATTAAGGGATCAGAATTCAACGGTCCGCTCGGATCGCCCATCTTAATTTGGCAGATCTGGCCCGGCTGTTGCGGGCGCACTCCTCAGCGCCGGGACGGATCACATCCTGAGCCGTTTCCCGGTACAGACCTGCCTTTTTATACTCCTTAAAAGACTGCTTCACCAGCCGGTCCTCCCCCGAGTGGAAAGTGAGGATGGCCGCCCGGCCGCCTGGAGCCAAAGCATAGGGCAGTTTTTCCAGAAATTCATAAAGAACCTCGAATTCATGATTCACATCGATCCTGAGAGCCTGAAATGTCCTGGCGCAGGATTTTTTTACGGCCTCTTTCTGCTCTGAGGCGGGGAGGAAGGCCAGGGTCTCCTGAATCACCTGTCTGAGCCTGCCGGTGGTATCCACAGGCTGTCCCTTCCTCAGCGCCGATGTCACGGCCCGGGAGATCTCTCTGGCATAAGGCTCGTCGGCGTTTTCAGTGAGCATCCCTTCCAGTTCCTTCTGTGACATTTCCCTCAGCCTCATAGCGGCGGTGACGCCTTTCTCCGGGTTGAGGCGCAGGTCCAGAGGTCCGTCAAATTTGTAGGAAAATCCCCGCTCCGGATTGTCGATCTGCATAGAAGACACTCCCAGGTCCGCCAGCACGAAATCAAAAGGCCCGGCCTCGGCTGCGATCTCGTCGATGCGGGCGAAATTCATCTGGCGGACGGTCAGAATCTCCGGTCCGTACCCCAGAGCTTCCAGGCGTTTTCGCGTCTTCTCCGACTCGATGGGGTCTACATCCAGTCCCCAGATATGCCCCTTAGAATCCAGGCGTCCCAGCATGGCTTCCGTATGACCGCCGTAGCCCAGGGTGGCGTCCAGCCCTTTCTGTCCCGGCCGGATATCCAGGAAATCCAGGATCTCCCGGACGCAGATGGAGATGTGCATCCCCGCGGGGGTGCCTCCTTTTCGTATGACTTTCTCTATGGTCTCCCCATACTTTTCCGGCTGGAGTTCCTTATACTTTTCACTGTAATGTCTCGGATGAGTCCCGCTGTACCGGACCCTTCTTTTATGCTCCGTTCCCTCCATCACGGTTCCTCCTTCCGGTCTGTCAGACCGGCCTTTTCCATCTCCTGAGACAGCTTGCGGACGGGCACACCGTTGACCTCCACATGGTCGCTGACGGCGATGACCAGACACTGCCTCCCGTCGATAAACCTGGTCTCCACCAGACCGGCGGATTCCGGCCGGACCTGGATGGTCACATCGGGAGTCTCGATATGAAACTTCCTGGTGCTGGCGATGTTGGAAGCCAGAAAGGACGTCTGCTCCCCGGCACATTCGTCATAATGCTGTTCAAATTCCTCCAGCTTCTCATCAGGCACTCCGCTGTCCTCCAGGAGCCGGCGGACTTCCTGCCTGCCCAGCTCCAGAGGCTCCGGCTCATCCTTGTATTCCTCCAGACGCGCATTGAGATTCTCGTGAATGTTCCTGATCACGTCATAATCACAGTCCTCCCCCAGAGTATCCGAGATCAGAGTGTTAAAGGTCTCCTTCTGACTGTCGGCGGCCAGGGGGATACGGCTGCAGCCGAACATCTGCTGGATAAAATCCTCCTGAAGCTCCGCCGGGTTTTTGGTATAGTAGAGCATGCTGTGGATATCCGTGTACCGGTCGTTAAAAGAGGGGAAAAGAAATCCCTTGACCGGCTGATCCACGATCCAGTCCTGAGTCCTGTTCTCGATACAGTTTTTCTCCGCATTGTACCCCAGCCCCGGTTTGGACAGATGGACGGGGCAGATGCTGCACAAAATGTAGCTGTACACATTGTCGGAAGCATCGTACATCTCCAGGTTATCCGCGGCCTTGCCCGGCACGTCATAAGTCACATGGATCAGGATAATATAATAATTTTCGCCGTAATCAAAAGTCTCGATAATCTTGTTGTAGAATTCCTGGATCAGGTCGTCATCCTTCAGCTGGCTGTCCCTCAGCCTCAGAAGAAACTCCTGGGCACCGCCTTCCTTCTCCGCCTCCAGAGGAAAATCGAGATTCAGCAGATTGCGGCCCAGGGTGCCGGAGAGAGTCTTTTTGAAAATCGAAAGGTACTTGAACCCGTCATCCTCGGGCAGGGAGAGAAAAGCCTCCTTCATCTCGGTCTTGATATTTTTTTCAGCATCTATGTAACATCCGCAGATCCGGGAGATGGTACAGCGCTCCGGGGTGTACTGCCGGCGGATTTCCGCAACTTCTTTTTTATTCATGAAAAAGCCTCCTGAGTGTGAATATTGGTATCATGATAATATCACAAAAAAGAGATAAAAACCACACTTTTTGGGTCATTGCCCAGGGATCTGTGAGGAGAAAAAAGCCGATATGTCGCAGGAAAAGATTTGCAAGACCATCCATCAGTACAGTCAGGGACCGGTTTCGGCAGAGAACATGCGGAAACTTCAGGAGATCGCCGAAGACTGCAGGACGGTGAAAAACTATGTATACACCTGTTATGGAGGAATCGGCAGTCTGTCAAAGATCTATCCAGGTTATACGGTGCAGAATGAGATGACAGGCAGCGGTCTTAGGGCACGCCTGGGACTTCCGTCTGTGTATTATTACCTGGCCATATTCGATGCCCTGGGAGATATCAAAAGTCAGTGGAGCAGGACCAAAACAAAGGTCCTGGAACTGGTGGGCAAAAACCAGGGATTTTCCCCGGAAGAAAAGCATTATCTCCGTTTCCTCATAAAAGTCAACAATGCCTTTCAGGCGGTGCTGAACCAAAAGGTCATAAAACTTCCGGGAGAGATGCAGAAGACTTATGAACAGCTGGCCCGGGATGTGGATCCGGAAAAGCTTCACCGCTATCTGTGCAGGCAGGTGAGAAAATGCCATGGCAGACAGCATACCGATTCGGCCGACGGGTTTTCCCTGTCCGAGAAAGCATATCGCTATGAAGACCATGGGATCTACATTGCCATGAAAGAAAAAAGGAAGCGGATTTTCATACCGCTGACAGACAACAATCGTTATACACGCCAGATCTACCTGAAACTGCTGCCGGAGCAGGGAGGAATCGAGATCAAGGTTCCTGTAGATGTGACCGTCCAAAGCCACGAGGATTATGTGAATCAGGTGGGTTTGGCTGTGGGATTTCACACTATGCTGACCACGGATCAGGGACACTGCTACGGTGAAGAACTGGGGAAATTGCAGATCGAATATGCAGACTGGATCCGCCTTCAGACAGGGATCTACAACCGCAACCGGGAAAACAACCCGGGAAGAAAGAAATACAATGCCAGAAAAAGACGGATGCGGGAACAGCTTCACAGCTACATTAACCACGAACTGAACCGGTTTCTGGAGACGGAAAAGCCGGAGATCATCTATATGGCGAAGCTGCCCCGTCCCAGAAGAGGCGGAGGAAACCGGAGGATCAATTATTCGGTCTCCATGTGGCAGAGAGGATATATCCGAAGGCGTCTGACCCAGAAATGCAAAGAGCAGTCCATAGAGTTGGCGGAGGTGTTCGGCAAGGACATCAGCAGCCAGTGCAGCAGCTGCGGAGCCGCAGGAGTCAGGGAAGAAGGAAAGTTTTGCTGCCCCCGATGCGGCTATGAAGCAGAAGAGAAGACCAACACAGCCCGAAATATAAAGAACCGCGGGCAGACAAACGGCAGGCAGAAGAAATCATAGATCTGCTCATGCAGACCCACACAACCATAAAAAGGACATTGGATGCAAGAAACCTGGCTGCGACCCTGGAACTGCTGGAACAGTGCCAAAACTGCGCCATCGGTCTGGGAGAAAAGATAGAAGCCATGGAAGGAGAAGGATTTCCCACCATTTCCCTGTTGGAAAATTACTGTGAAGTGCTTTATCAGATATACGAAAAAGTCCTACAGTCTGCCGGGATCAACAGCAACCAGGTACATAACACTCTGGCAAAAGAGTTGATCCGGATCGGAAACAGTATCAAAAACAGTATCAAAAACGACATCCATATCCGTTCGGAGGCCGTATTTCTGCCATACAAGGCTTCCATGTGGGATTCTCTGGAAAGTATATGGAAAGCGGCAGATGAAGATCCGGACTGTGATGCCTATGTAATCCCTATCCCCTATTACGATAAAAAGCCGGACGGCAGTTTTGGTGAGATGCACTATGAAGGAGATCAATATCCCGATTATGTCCCCATCACCGACTATAAAACCTATGACTTTGCAGACCGACGCCCTGACCTTATCTTTATACATAATCCGTATGATAATAACAATTTTGTAACCAGCGTGATGCCCTGTTTTTACTCAAATAATTTAAAACAGTTCACAGATAAATTAGTATATGTATCTTATTTAATTTTAGGAGACATTGATCCGGAAAATGAAGAAGCTGTAAACGGCATCTCCCACTTCTGTACCACTCCAGGAGTGATCAATGCAGACAAAGTCATTGTGCAGTCTGAAAATATGAAAAAGGCTTACGTCAGGGCATTGACAAAAGCGGCAGGGGAAGCTTCCAGAAAATACTGGGAGGAGAAGATTCTAGGGCTGGGGTCTCCTAAGACGGATAAGGTCATGAATACCAGGAAAGAAGATGTGGCGGTGCCGGAGGAGTGGAAGCGAATCATAGAAAAACCGGACGGGAGCTGGAGAAAGGTCGTCTTCTATAATACCAGCGTGTCGGCGCTGTTGCAGAATGATGAGAAGATGCTGGCAAAGATACGGGATGTGCTGCGGGTGTTCCATGAGAACAGGGACGAGGTGACACTGCTGTGGAGGCCGCACCCGCTGATGGAGGCTACTATTAAGGCCATGAGGCCTGGGCTGCGGGAAGAGTATGAAGGGATTGTGGATAGATATAGAAGTGACGGATGGGGGATCTATGACGATACAGCGGATCTGGATCGGGCGATTGCGCTGAGCGATGGGTATTACGGGGATTGGAGTTCGGTGGTGGAATTGTGTAAGGAGAAGGGGATACCGGTGATGATACAGAATGTGGAGGTTTAGAGGATATGAAAGAAGAAAAGAAAGAAAATCAGGGACAGGAAAAGACCCCACGGATGCTGCTGATTTTATGTGCAGTGATTATTGTGCTTCTTTTGGTCGTCGTGATTTTGCTGTTAAAAGGGCACGGCGATACGGGGAGTGACTTGGAAGAGACGACTATGCCGTCTAAGAGAAATGTGGTTATTAATGAGGAAAATGCGGAAGAGATGGCGGTGGAGATTCTGAATAGAGAGGAAGCGATGGTTCCGGGAACCTATGAAGTGACGATGAATTCTACATGGAACTTTCAGGATGGAACATCAATTTCGGATAATGCCTATGTAGAAAACTCGACTGCAAATACAAATTCTGTCTATTTTGATCTGCAGCTGGACGATACAGGAAACATTATCTATGAATCGCCGGTTATTCCGGTAGGCAGCTATCTGAAAGATATTAAGCTGGATACGGATCTGGATGCAGGCACATATGAATGTACTCTCACTTACCATCTGGTAGATGAGGAACAGAACACCCTGGCAACGCTGCGGATGGCAGTGACTGTCGTGGTGGCTAACTAAGGTTTCAATTGAAACAAATTAATAACTCAACTTTCCCAGCAGATATTTTCAAACAAAGCCTGTATAAATGCTGCCTGAGAGTCCATCCATTCAGTCACTTTACTTTTGATACAGGCTGTAATATCTGCCGACAAAGTAGAAAGCTGCTCTGCAAACAGAGCCATAAGGCTTTGAAGTGCACTGGTTAAATCCATGTCCCGGATGTCATCACAGAACATGAAGAATAACTCACCATAAGTTTTCTCATCATTTTCTTTACGGCGTATCCATTCCAGTATGGTATACCTGGTGAATACAATTGCTGTATGGCTGACCATGGCGTCATAAGTACGGCTCTGGAACTCCGTGCCGAGTTTTAAAAAGGACTTTGATGCTTTGAAAAAGCATTCAATTGACCACCGGTTTCCATAAATGCGTACAATCTCAGAATCACTTAAACTGCAGTCGGTGCTGAGCAGGTACAGGCATTCGCTCTTTTTATTTCGGTTGCGCACAATGACAATCTTCACGGGGATTCCGGTTTTGGTGGACACCACAATGGAGCCAAAAATGTTTTTGCTGTTATCATAGTGTACAAACCTGCGCAGTTCCGGCAGGGTATAGAGCTTTCCACGGTAGCTGTAACGCTGCTTCAGCTGTTTTACCATTCCGATCACATCAGGGCCGGTCTCTAATATTTTTGCCAGCATCGGCTCTGTTGTGAACCAGGTGTCCATAAGGACATAGTCTGCCTGGATTCCAGCAGCCAGTGCCTTGCGGATTAAACGGATTGCCGCTTCCGGCTTTGACAAAAGGCTTTCCTTACGGGCTTTGTAGCCATTGGTACGGTGGTCAATCTGATCAGATATTTCCTGATAGCGGTTGCTTTTCTTTGCGGAAGAAAGAAGGTTGAAGCCGACTGGAACAAAACTATATCCATCAGACCATCCCAGAGTAAGCATGGTAAATCCTTTCTGGTATTTATGCTCTACATGGTCATATACCCGTGCGAGGAGTTCCACGGCTTTACTGCGGTTACGTTTAACCACAGAATCATCCAGAACCAGCACTTTTATCCGTTCCGGTCTGGTAAGGGCGCTGAAAGCGCTGGTTACTTTTGCAGACAGGAGCAGAAGGAACCTTGTCCAGTTGAAGGACGTATCATTTAAAAAACGGTAATAAGTATTCTTGGAGACTGCCAGGTCTTTCCGCTTTGAATTGAGAAACCGGAAAAGGTTCTTTCCTTGAAATACTAACAGCAGGAGGAACTGGAACACCTCATATGCGGAAATACCGCAGGATTTGGTAATGTTTGCCCTGCGCAGCAGTTTCCCAACCTTTAGTTCTCTGATTGCATTGGAAAACTGATTTTGGGTATTTTCATTTTGGCTCATTTGGTTTATCATAAGATCAGCACCTCTTCTTTGTATGATTTGTATTGTGGTGATCTTATTATACCAAAGATTAGGTGCTGTTTTAATGTCAATACAGGAATTTATTACATTTTTTGCTTGATAATTCAAGCATTTGCATCAGTTTTATTGGTGGGAAAGTTGAGTAATATATTTATTGCCAGGAAAATATTTTTCTACATTTCTGTTAAATAGGGACCTGTCTGCCTGTCAGCGCAATACTACAGTTCTGCGGCTGGCCGTTCCCGCCCCATATCCCCCCGCAGGCAGAACAGGCAGCAGAAATAAAGTCTGCAGAGCCCGTCGGGGCCCGGCCCGGGAAAAGGAGAGAACATGGCAAAATATGAGGAAGAGTTAAGGGCCTGGTCCGGCCAGGACAGGCTGTGGCAGAAGCTGGAAGGGAAGACCGTGATGATCTCCGGCGCCACAGGCATGATCGGGAAATGCCTGACAGATCTTTTGATGCTTCACGGAGAGATCAGGGTGATCGCTCTCAGCAGAAATGAGACCGCGGCCAGGGCCAGACTCGGAATGTATTTTGACCATAGCCGGTTTCGATATATTTCCTGTGATGTCAATCAGCAGATACCGGAGTGCGGACCTGCGGATATTATCGTTCATGCGGCCAGCAACACCCACCCCCGCCAGTATGCCCAGGATTCCATAGGGACGATCGCTTCCAATGTCTTCGGTACGAAAAATCTCCTGGATTACGGAGCATCCCACGGACTCAGCCGGTTCTGCTTTGTGTGCTCCGTGGAAGTGTACGGCGAGAACCGGGGAGATCAGGAAAAATTTGACGAGAAGTATCTGGGATACCTGGACTGCAATACTCTGCGGGCCGGTTATCCGGAGAGTAAACGGCTCCGGGGAGGCCTATAATGTGGCAGACAGGGAGTCTGATATAACTTTAAAGGAACTGGCAGAGCGCCTGGCCGGGATCGTCGGAACCCGGGTGGTATTTGAGCTTCCCGAAGAGTCGGAGAGGAAGGGATATTCCACAGCCACCAGGGCTATGCTGGACGGATCCAAGTTAGAGGGTCTTGACTGGAAGGCCAGAGTGCCTGTGGGAGAAGGACTGAGTTCCACAGTGGAAAGTCTGAGAGAATGCATCCAGGGATCAGAGAAGGGAGGCGTTTCGGTTTGAAAAGAAAAGGATTGGCGGCACTGATCATAGCGGCATTGATGGTATTGTCGGAATCTTCGGTGACTGCATCTGCCTGGGAGATGAGACAGGTGATAAATGCCCGGTCAGATCAGGCGGGAGAATCAGGACTTGCAGAAGAGACAGCCAGGGAGTCAGAGGCCGGCGCCGATGCAGATTCAGATCAGGCGGCAGGAAACAATACTGTTTTGGAGGCAGATCCCGGGTCGGAGTCTGGCCGGGATACAGAGACAGATCCTGCGGCAGAGTCAGGCGGGGAATCAGAAAACAACGCCGAAAAAGAAACAGCCCGGGAGTCTGATGCCGGGACAAAGACGGATCAGTCCTCAGAGGCTGGTGCTGGCGCGAATTCAGACCAGTCCTCAGAGACCGGTGCTGATGCAAAACAGGATCCGGCCACGGGGACAGGCACAGAGATAAAGCCGGATCAGACAACGGGGACAGACACAGAGACGAAGCCGGATCAGACAGCCGGGGCAGGCGCAGAGACGAAGCCGGATCAGGCAGCCGGGACGGGCACAGAGACAAAGCCAAATCAGGAAACCGGAACAGGTGCCGTGTCGGAGTCAGACCCGGCCTCGGAGACAGCATCTTCTGGAGCAGAGGCCCGGCAGGCGGGAACCGGTACCGTGTCGGAGTCGGAAGAGACAGATCATGTATTTCAGGTCATCCTTCCCGTGGGAACCGATGACGTTTTTGACTTTATCTTGGATCCTCAGCAGCTGATCACCAAGACGGAGGCGGCAGCTTATGAGGGCAGCAGGTTTGAGGAAGGAGCTACCCTCTTCTTCCGGCATTCCGACAAGTCGGCGGAAGAAACATACAGCAGCTCCAGCGACGCCCTGACCATTATCAATAAGGGAAGTGCGCCGGTGGAGGTGGAGCTGACTGCGTCGGTGGTTCCGGATTCCCTCGGAGGGATCGTCATGACCGATGACAGGGATTTTATCGATGATACAGATCCCAGCCTCTATCTGGCGCTGACGGATGGCGATCAGACGGTGGCTATTGACGAGGAGTACGGGGCTTCTATCTGTGTGACAGTCGACGGGGTATCAGACGGGGACGAGAAAGGCAGCAGCTACTCTTTTCGGCTTACAGGGGCAGTCAACGGCAATGGGGACTGGTCTGAGCTGACGGACGCGGCTCCCAAAGTGATCGTCACATGGATGGTAACGGCAGATGAGGAGATGGAGAGAGAGGACGACAGCTCCCTCCGGAGCCATGGGAGAGACAGTCCCTTCTGCAGAGAGTGAGAGCACGGCGGAGGGAACCGCTCCGTCAACCGGTGAAAGCACGGCAGGAGAAAGCATTCCGTCAGCCGGCGAGAGCACGTCAGGCAGTGCCGGTGCCTCATCGGGTGGAAACACGTCAGGCGATGCCGGCGCCTCATCGGGCGGAAGCACCTCAGGTACTGCAGACTCGCCAGCAGGTGAAAGCAAGGCGGAGGAAAGTGCCCCGCCAGCCGACGAAAGCACCTCAGAAGAAAGTGTTCCGCCGACCAGTGAGAGCAAGGCAGAGGAAAGCGCTCCGTCAGCTGACGAGAGCATGTCAGAAGGGAATCATGAGCCGGGTGGTGAAAGTCCGTCAGGAGGAACGGATTCGTCGGAGAGCGGAAATGAAACAGAGGGAAGTCAGCCGCCTGCGGATGAGAGTTCGTCGGGAGAAACAGATCCGTCAGAGAGCGGGGGCGGGACAGAAGGAGACAGACCGCCAGCCGGTGAGGATGAATCCGGGGAAAATGTTCCGCCGGAAAACGGAAACGAGTCAGAAGAAAACCAGCCGCCGGCAGGTGAAGGGACAGGGGAAGAGACCGGTTCGCCGGATAACGGAGGCAGCACAGAAGCAAATACCCCCGCCGGCGAAAATCCCTCAGAGAGAAATGCGCTGATAGAGGACGGGAATACAGGAGAAAATGCTTTGGCAGCCGGCGAAAATCTGCCGGAAGCCAACACTCCGGCGGAGGGCGGAGGAAGTACAGGAGAAAACAGCTCTGCGGCTGGCGGAAATCTGCCGGAAGCAAATGCCCGGGCGGGAAACGGGACCTTGGAGAACAGAACAGCATAAGGCCGGATTGATTTCGACGTCAGGCAGGAGGTTACGGGAAAGCCTCCTGCCATGACGAGTCACCTGCCCTTCCGTTCGTCATGGGCCGGTACAATTATGGAGTCAGGCCCCATATAGTTATCCTGTTTACATTTATCTTGCTTACAACGAAAAAATCATTGACATTTTCCTGAAAATGAGGTAGACTATTCAAGTCCGAAGTCACAATGTACACGGTGACGAGACAGGCCTTGGTAGCTCAGTTGGTAGAGCAGAGGACTGAAAATCCTCGTGTCACTGGTTCGATTCCGGTCCAAGGCATTGAGAGGGAATCTGTTCCGTCTCAGAGTTATATAACTGAATAGGTATTATATTACGCGGGTGTAGTTCAATGGTAGAACACCAGCCTTCCAAGCTGGATACGTGGGTTCGATTCCCATCACCCGCTTTTTTCTATGTCTTGCCGGAAATCCTTTATCCGAGGGGGCTTGCTGGCGAGCCGGATTTTTGAATGGTTGTGAAAGAAGGCCTTTAGCAGTGGCGAAAAGGTGGCGGAACGAGTGATAGGGGCTGAAAATGCCTTGTCACTCGTCTTTTATTATCTTGAAAACTTGATAAATATTGGTTTCTATCCGCTGTTCTTTTAGGGTATAACAGAATAGCAGTTGGATTATGAGTTGAAAGAGGTGAGGCTATGTTAGCATTAGAGGGCTATTATGATGGAAAAACCATTCAACCATTGGAAAAAATAAACGCAAAGAAAAATCAGCGATTGATTATTACTGTGCTTGATGACTTTATTTCGGAAACGCCAAAAACAGAAAAGAAAAAACAGCAAGGGGATCTTTGTTCCTGTCCTCGCATGGAGAGTGAAAGAGCCTTTTTGTCAGAGAGTATTTATCGATTCAGCAGAAAAAAGAACACTTTGGAAATATTATAGGGGTGTTGTCTTTGACCGAAAAATATGGACGGTGGCGCAGATTCAAAAATTGCATGATTTACAGGAGAATTATATAATCCCACAAACTGTGGTGAATGAAATTGAGAGAATTACAAAGATATTAGATTCACGCTACGGCTCCGGACGTGATGTAGACAATGAGGGCGGCGGCTATATAATTTTAGTAATTCCAAACAGCATAGGAGACGGGAAGCCTGCATATCTGGATGTATTAGGACAGAATTGCCTTTGCCCGGACAGAGAATGAGAATGTTTTATGTGTGGACAATTTTATGGAATGGCATTCCAATCTGTTCCTTACCTCTAATGAGTATGGCATTACAGTTATTTATCCATTGGGGAGAAACGCTGTTATGCGGAAAGCAATGCCTGTTTTCTAAACCTTTTGAAATACTTGTTGCTGATAAAATAACTAAAACTGCAATCGAAATCCACTGTGACATTGAAGGTGACAGCCATATCCCCCTGATTTTGTCTCCCCTATAAAATTCAAAAAAGAATCTTCCAATCTACGGATTTTTACTGTCAAAGATGAGATTATAGTATATGCAAAACCAGATTACAATATATCCACAAATATTTAATTTAACCTGTGAGCTGGCGGAAAATAAAGGACAACAGAGAATAAGGATTGTCGGATAATGGAAACTATGGTATGATGTGAAAGGAAACAACCGTGTTACAAGGTGGTAAGCCTCCCTAACTTGAAAAAGAAGGGAGGTGGTGCATATGACTACATATGAAGCGTTAAGCCTGCTGTTTTTGGGCGGCACTTTTCTGGTCGCACTGCTTGCCTATATTGATAGGAACAACAAGCGAAAATAAATAAACCTACCTTGTGCTTGGCGGCCGGGGTAGGTTTATAACTGCTTACGGAGGTCAACCACTTTGTGGGCGGTTGTTTCTCCTATGTCTAAACTATAGCATATTTAAGGGAGGGGTGCAACCTTCTTTTTTAGGTATGTTGTAATAGTATCACACAATTACGGAAACATTTGCCCTGGGGAGAGACTCTCCGGAGACGGGAGGGCGAATACGCAAACGCCGAAGCGGAGCGGATTGTCCGGCAGGATGACAGATAATTGCACATGATAAGGATGAATTTTCGAGAGGAATCGGAGATGGAGATTACAGTAAAGAAAATTTCGGTGCCGAAGGGCCGCCGGATCCTGGCTGTCAGCGATATCCACGGGCAGTGGCCATTTCTTGAGCATCTGCTGGAGCAGACAAACTTTTGTGACGACGATCTTCTTTTTATCATAGGGGATATCATCGAAAAAGGATATGAGAATCTGGCCTCTCTGCGGTATGTGATGGATCTTGCCCGAAGAGATAACGTGACAGTCCTCATGGGCAATGTGGACCTGCTCCGTCTGCAGATGTTAGAGAACCTGAGTGAGGACAACTGTGGGAAATTCTACGGATATCTTTTAAAGATGAGGGAGTGGAGAGGGACCAGTATCTTCGATGAGATGGCTGCCGAGCTGGGGCTGGCGCTGGATTCACCGGAACAGGCTCTTGCCTCAAGACCGGCTCTGCTGGAAAGTTTCCGGAAAGAACTGGACTTTATCCGGGGGCTTCCGGCGATCGCGGAGACGGAGAACTATATTTTTGTCCATGGAGGCCTGCCGTCGGAGGATCTGGAGGCAGTGAAGGCGGGAAATATCAGAGATGTGCTGAAGTTTGATAATTTTATGGGATCCGGGCTTTCTTTTCACAAATATGTGATAGTGGGCCACTATCCCGTGAGTATCTACAATCAGAAGATCATGCAGAAGAACCCTCTCATTGACCGCGGCAGACATATCATTTCCATTGACGGCGGCTGCGGGCTTCAGCGCGACGGACAGCTGAATATGCTGATCATCCCGGAGCCGGATTGCGAAACAGATAAAATTACCTGGATGTCCTGGGATGACCTGCCCGTCTTCCGGGCCCTGACGGCTCAGGAAGAATCTGAGGATCCTGTCAATATCGAATATCTCAACAGAAAAATCAGAATACTGGAGGAAGGGGAAGAATTTTCCAGGGTGGAACATGCCGACAGCGGACGAAGGATGAAGATTCTGACGAAAAGTATCTATAACCGTGACGGACAGTGGGCATGTGCGCGTCATACGGATTATCTTCTGCCGGTCAGGGCAGGGGACAGATTGTCAGTGATCGATGAGACTTCCGACGGATATTTTGTGAAAAAGGATGGCGTGTGCGGCTGGTACAAAGGGAGATTTTAGCTCCTGAAACCTCAGCCCCTGATATATGCAGGCAGCCGCCGGTACCCCCTATGGGCACCGGCGGCTGTCTGCGGAATATCTCTTATGCGTTCTGTCTTTCAAATTCTTCGATTCCCAGTTTCAGAGCTCCCATGATCCCCTGATTGTCGTCAAGGGAGGGAAGGACGATGTAGGAATCCAGGTCTTCCAGTTCTTTTGTCACCAGATACCCTGCGATCATATCTTTCACATAAGCCCGGATCCGTTCCATCAGCTGTGTCTGGTGCATGACTCCGCCGCCCAGGATGACCTTCTGGGGGGAGAGGATGAAGATGTAATTGGTAACGGCGTGGGCCAGATAGTAGGCCTCCAGATCCCAGACTTCAGGCCTGTTGGCCAGGTCTTTGCCGGGAGCGCCCCACCGGGCTTCGATGGCAGGTCCAGCAGCCAGGCCCTCCAGACAGGTTTGGTGGTAAGGACATTTGCCGCCGTAAGTGTCATCGGAGCGGACAGGCATCAGGATATGGCCTGCCTCCGGGTGCAGCATGCCGTGGAGCAGCTTTCCTCCGGCCATGATCCCCACGCCGATGCCGGTGCCCACGGTGATATAGATAGCCGTGTCCAATCCTCTGGCGCAGCCCCAGGTGGCTTCCCCCAGCATGGAGCCGTTGACGTCTGTGTCAAAGCCCACAGGGATATGGAGAGAATTTCTGAAATATCCGCAGATGTCATAATTTTTCCACGGCAGTTTCGGAGTGGTCGTGATATAGCCGTAGGTTGCGGAGCTGCGGTTTAAGTCGATGGGACCGAAACAGCCGATCCCCAGAGCCGCGATATCCTTTCCGGCGAAAAATTCCGCCATCTTCGGCATGGTAATATCCGGTGTTTCCGTAGGGAGAGACGTGCGCTCCAGAATCTCTCCGTGTTCATTGCCGACGGCGCAGACCATCTTGGTCCCGCCTGCTTCCAATGCCCCAAATAACATAAGATACCTCCTTGATCATGAGATATAAGTGGTGATCAGTTCCAGGTCTCCCTGCGCTTTTACCGTCCCGTAACCTGCCGGGATCAGCAGATGATCCCCTGCCCTGACAGTGGTTCCATCCAGGGCTCCGCTGCCGGAAGTGACATCTGCCAGCAGGAAGGGATGATCCTGCCGGATCTCTGCCTCCTTTCGGATCCTCCATCTGTCCACGGTAAAATACTGCCCTTTCACCAGGGTGCAGGTTTCGTAAGCGCCGTGATCAATCACCGGTCCCGATGGAGTCTGATCCTGGCAGGGACAGGTGATCACGTCCATACTCTGGCGCAGATGAAGGTCCCGGGGCTTTCCGTTCTGGAGACGGCCGTAATCGTAGAGACGATAGGTGGTGTCGCTGTTCTGCTGGACCTCCAGAAGCAGGGTCCCTTTTCGGATCGCATGGACCGTGCCGGAGGGGATGTAGAAAAAGTCGCCTTTATGAACAGGGAGCTTCCTGAGCAGATCATCCCACCTTCCTTCCCCGATCATCTCTTCCAGCTCCTGGCGGGTCCTGGCGTGATGTCCGATGATGATGTCTGCATCCTCATCGCAGTCCAGGATATACCAGCACTCGGTTTTTCCCAGACTGCCCTGTTCGTGGCGGAAGGCGTAATCATCGTCGGGATGGACCTGGATGCTCAAGTGGTCGTTGGCATCGATGATTTTTACCAGAAGAGGAAATTCGTCTCCCTCCATGCCGCCGAACAGTTCCCGATGTTCCTTCCACAATTCTCCCAACGTCTTTCCGTCATAGGTTCCTCCCGTCACGGTGCTCTGTCCGTGGGGATTTGACGAGATCACCCATGCCTCTCCTGTGTCGTCTCCGGGGATGGTGTATCCGTAGACATCTCTCATCCTGTGGCCGCCCCAGAGAACCTGCTTGAAATAGGGTTTAAAAAAAATCAGTTCCTTCACGTTTCCGTCCTCCATCTGTATTCTACAATACCATAATTTGTCTGAAGCCGCAAGGCGGCAGTCAGTCTTCAGAACCTGCCTGCTGTTCCATAAGCCTGTCATTGATCTTTACAAAGGGCAGATACAGCAGCACACCGATGACAATGATGAGAAGCTGAACGATGACTGCCCGGAAATCTCCTCCTGTAGCCAGATAGCCGCTTAACAGAGGCGGAGTGGTCCAGGGAATATAGACAACACATTCATTCATGAAATTAAGGGCTGTGGCAGCATACCCGATGATGATTCCGATGGCCGGCAGCAGCACAAAGGGGATGATCATGGTGATGTTATAAACAATGGAGTATCCGAAAATAACCGGCTCGTTAATATTGAACAGCCCCGGAGCAGCGGACATCTTGCAGATGGCTCTGGTGGCTTTGTTGCGTCCGAACAGCAAAGTGGCGATGATCAGGGCGATGGTGGAACCGGAGCCTCCCATCATGCCGAAGGCAGGCACGAAGGCCACATTGATGATATCAGCCACAGGTTCTCCCGCCGCGTATGCCGCCATGGCCTGGGTCATGTTGATGATCAGAAGAGGTTCCAGGATGGAACCGTAGATCACCGTCTGGTGGATTCCGAACAGCCACAGGAAGTTGCCCAGGGAGTAGAGCAGCACACAGCCGAAGAGGCCGGTGGTCACACCTCTCAGGGGTTCCTGGATCACAGTGGTGATGATGGTGATCAGGTCCGTGTGGAACACATTGTAGAGGACCGCGGAGATGATTCCGAACAGGGACATCACCAGGATAAAGGGGATCAGTATGGAGAAGGACTTGCCCACGGCAGGCGGGATACTGTCTCCCATGTTGATCTGCAGTTTTTTGATGCGGGCCACATAGACAAACAGCTCTGTGGCAGCCAGCCCGATGAGGATACCGGCGAACATGGCCTGGGTTCCTACATTGCTGAAGGTCAGTACTCCGGACACGGACACAGCCTCAGACCCTCCGACAGGAGTAACGCTGACAGAGCCCGGCATCATGACGATGAGGGAAGCCAGAGAAACCAGGGCGGCGGCAACCGGATTGTCATAGCCTCTGTTTCTGGACAGACAGTAGCCGATGACCGTGGCGATCAGCAGAGAGCTGATGTTTAAGGTTCCGTTGACCAGCATGTTACCCCAGTACTGGGCACTCTCCAGAGCAGGACCGCTTAAGATCCACTGAAATACGGTGTTGTTGAACAGAACGGCCAGACCTGCCAGAATGTAAAGGGGCATGATGGTGGCAAAGGCGTCCCGGAGAGAACTGAGATGAATCTGCCCTCCCAGCTTGGCCGCGAATGCCGTAAACTTGTCTATAAATTTGGAATCCTGCAGTGATCCGCTCATATCACATGTCCTCCTTGTCTCTCTGCTCAATGAGATTCTTGATCCAGTGAGCAGATTTCTTTAATTTCCGTGAATAGTTATCCATCAGATCCACCTCGACAAAACCATAACGGTTCTTGAAGGCGTTGGCCCAGGACCAGTTGTCGATGAGGCCCCAGTAGTGGTACCCCACACAGTTGGCTCCTTCTTCGACAGCTTTTATGACCCACTTCAGATGATCCTCCACAAACTCGATGCGGTAGTCGTCCTGGATCTGGCCGGACTCATCCCGGAACCGGTCCTCGTGCTCCACGCCCATGCCGTTTTCCGAGATAAAGAATTTCATGTCAGGATATTCTCTCTTCATCTTCATACCGAAATCATAGATGCCCTTGGGATAGATCTCCCAGCCCCGGTACACATTCATCTTCCGCTCAGGCCAGATGTAGGGATCGGCGAACTTGGGATAGCCGGCCTCGTCGGTCTTTGCGGCCGGCGCCTGGACCCGGTTGGGCTGATAGTAGTTGAATCCCAGCCAGTCTGTCTTTCCGCACTTTAAGATCTCCTCATCACCGGGCCGCATTTCAGGCGCCAGGCCCAGTTTTTCCAGAGTATCCAGCACATCCTGAGGCAGGGTTCCCGATGTGACCAGATCCAGCCACCACCGGTTGTGGATACCGTCTGTCATGCGGACTGCTTCCAGATCTGCAGGAGAAGGATTTTCCTTTGTGTAAGGAGGAGCAAAGGCATTGATCAGGCCGATCTGTGCATCAGGCAGCATGTAGCCTTCTTTTTTTGCTTTATAAAACTCTCTCACGGCCAGGCTGTGGGCCAGGGAGATGTGGTACTGAACCTGCATCCCCATCTTCGCATCTTTAATAAAGGGATACCATACTCCGTGGCGGTACTCCTGGTCCGGCTCCACGATGGGCTCGTTGAAGGTGAACCAGTAGCGGATCTCCTTGCCGAAAGTCCGGAAGGCGGTTCTGGCATAGACTGCATAGGCCTCCACCACTTCCCGGTTCATCCAGCCCCCTCTGGCAAACAGATAGTAAGGCATGTCGAAATGATACAGGTTCATGAACAGCTCGATACCATTGTCCCTGGCGCAGGCGCAGACCTTATGGTAAAATGTGGCGCCTTCCGGGTTCAGCTTCTGGTTCTGATCCATGAGCCGGGTCCACTGGATGGAGGTGCGGAAAGAGTCCAGATGAAGACTCTTCAACAGTTTGATATCTTCCTCGTATTTCTCATAAAAATTGTTGCCCACATAGCTGCCTACTTTGTTGTAAAAGTCGGAGATGGAAAGATCGGACCAGTGATCCCAGAAACTTTCTAACCTGTGATCCTTCTTGTAAGCGCCTTCGGTCTGAGGACCGGACATGGCGGCGCCCATGAAAAAATTTTTCGGAAGTCTGACCTGCATAATAGATACCCCTTTCCTATAAAACATGATTTTTAATAAATAAGTTATAACATATTTATATAATATCATAATTTTATAAAAATGCAAGAGGAAAATAAAGTTTTTTATGTTTTTTTGAAAGCTCAGGGAAAAAATGCCGAAAGGCAGAAAAAGCCCCCTGTTCAGGAAACGGAGGCCATATTTAATTGCTCTGATTCAGTTTTTTCAGAATTTCCAGAAGATGTTTTGCCAGATCGGGGGACAGCTTTTCTGTCTCCTGATACAGCTGGCTGAACTGGCTGTCCCAAAAGGATTTTACTGTCGCGTTTGCGGACGGGAATCACGAGAACCATGATATGCTGGCAGAGCTTCCGGCAGAACAGTGGGAAGGCGGAAAAGTCCATTTTATCCGGGAGAATGTGATTCACCTGATGCGGGGACAGATGTACCGGATCCAGGGGAAAGATTTTTTTGTCTTCGGGGGAGCCAGGTCCCATGACATCGAAGACGGGATTATGGAACGGGAGGGTCCGAAACTGAAAGAAAAGGTGAGAGCGCTGGAGAGAAGGGGCGTCCGTTACCGAATCAACCATCTCTCCTGGTGGAAAGAGGAGATGCCCGATGAGGGGCAGTATCGGGAGGGGCTGGCAGTGATGGAGGAGCATGGCTGGAGATGTGAT
>CAJUJV010000009.1:0-9497 GCA_910586845.1 uncultured Hungatella sp. | reverse complement strand
GTCAGCCACTGCGCCCCATCCAGTGTCCAGGCCGTATTTTCCCTGGGGAGGTTTGAACCGGACGAGCTGACCGGATATCTGGAAGGGATCAAAAACCGGTGCAGGTACAGGCGCTGGTTCTGCGGCCATTATCACATGGATGAGATGGTGGACGAGAGACACACGGTGATGTATCGAAAAGTGATGAGGATTGAGTGAGAAACCGCCGCTGCAGGCGGTTTCCGGCGTTTACCTGACGCTGACCGTCCGCAGCTCGAAACAGTCCGCCCGATGCCGGGACTTGGAATACTCGAAGATCCTTCCGTCATTTAAGTAGGCCACCTGCTCGATTTCCAGAACAGGCATGGGTTCCTCTCCCATATCAAGCCACAGCTTTTCCTGTTCTGTGGGCATGGCGGCCCGGGCGATCCGGTGGGCGCTCTGGATTTTTAACTTTAAAGTCTCCTCGATATAAGAGTAGATGGAACTCTGAACCACTTCCATAGTGATGCCGGTGATAAAATCCGTAGGCATGTAGGTATACTCCACCACATGGGGTTTGCCGTCCGCCAGTCTGGTGCGGCAGATATAGCAGACGAAAGAGCCCTCGGCCAGCTGCAGCCGTTGGGCGATATCCCAGGAGGCGGGGATCAGCATAAATTCATGGATATGGGAGGTGATCTTTTTTCCTTCCTCTGTCCTGGTAAATCCGCCGAACTGCTGGGACCGGGCAAAGCTCTCGTGATTATCGGAACCGCCGGAGATGGCTTTCACGAAGGTTCCGGATCCCCGCCGCTTGGTGATCAGTCCTCTGTTGACCAGCAGCTCCATAGCCTGCCGGATGGTGATGCGGCTGGTGCCATATTGTCTGCACAGCTCCATCTCCTGGGGAAGCTTTTCGTCCGGTTTGTAAAAGCCGGAAAGGATTTTGGACTGAATGTCTTCGGCAATGGTTTCATATTTAAACATAAGGGTTCTCTCCTGGAAAATAAGTTGTCATAACATATTGTAATTATTATATCGTTGCGGCAGAGAAATATCAATGATAAAATATCTGGACAAATCCGCCGGAAAGGACTATTTTTATAAGTAGAGTAAATGCCAATGAAGGTGGAGGAATGAAATGATGAAAGAATTAGCTTACTATGACGGCCGGGTCGGTGCTCCGGAGGAAGTAATGATCCCCTTTAACGACAGGGTTCACTTTTTTGGAGACGGCGTCTACGAGGCGACCCTGGGAGGGAATCACCGGGTATTTCTGCTTCAGGACCATCTGGACCGGTTTTACAGCAGCGCGAAGGCGCTGGAGATCAGGATCCCCATGGAGAAAGAGGAACTGGGAAGACTTCTGACAGAACTTCTGGAGAAGGTGGAGGGGAGAACTCATTTTATCTACTGGCAGGTGACCAGAGGCGTGGATGTGAGAAATCACACCTACAGCGAGGACATGACGGGCAAGCTGTGGGTGGCTGTACGGCCTTTTGCCATGCAGGACCCGGAGAAGGAGATTGCCCTGATTACGAGAGAGGATACCAGGTTCTATCACTGCAATATCAAGACATTAAACCTGCTTCCGTCTGTCATGGCCTCCCAGGCTGCCAAACGGGCCGGAGTGGGGGAGGCCGTGTTCCACAGAGGGGATGTGGTCACCGAGTGTTCACACAGCAATATCTCGATCTTAAAGGATGGAGTCTTTATCTCCCATCCCAACGACAACCTGATCCTCCGCGGCATCGCCAAGACCCATATGATCGCCCAGTGTTACCGTCTGGGGATCCAGGTGCTGGAGCGTCCCTTTACTCTGGCAGAACTGATGGAGGCCGACGAGATCATTGTCACCTCGTCCTCTAATTTTTACCGTTATGCCACCATGGTAGACGGAGTGCCCGCAGGAGGAAAAGATCCCGGGACCAGGAAGCTGCTGCAGAAGGCGGTGATCGACGAGTTCCTGGAGTACACGGGACTTAAGGAGCTGCAGGAGTAGCAGACGGAAGACGCCGGCAGCGGATTATGTTATGAAGTCCGGCATCTGCTGCCATATGTCAGCAAGATAACAGGAAATACATAAAAACAGAAGAATTGAAAACAGGCATATGTCTTTAAAGACAGAGAAGAAAACAGCTGCGCAGGAACCAACCATCAATCCTGCGCGGCTGTTTTTTGGCATAAGGATTCACTCGGAAAAATTTTCCCAGTGCTCTTTTGCATATTTCTCCGCCAGATCGAAAAGGTATCTGTGAGGGGCTCCGGGAATCAGATCTTTCCGGTATAAGATCGAATGGGTGCGGTACATTTTAGGCTCCAGAGAAAAACAGGCGATCTGAGGAGAACTGACGGCGTAGCCTGTAGGGATAAAACCGCTTCCTATATTGCTGGCCACCATGTCGCAGATGGAGTGGGCGTTGCTGGTATTACATGCCACGACAGGGTTAAAGTTCCGGCCTTCAAAAAAGTCGTCGATCAGATAGCGGATGCAGGAACCTTTGAGCTGAAGGATAAAAGGGGAGGAGCCGAAATGTTCGATAAGCTGGCTGCTGTTCAGTGTATGAGGCGTGTCAGGACCCAGCTGACGGCAGTAGGGGTGGCTGACTGGAACGGCGAAGACGACTTCTTCTTTTTTCAGCTCGATGCTCTGCCCTTTCCAGGGTTCCAGAGAAGGCACTGTGACAAAAGCCACATCCATGTCTCCCTTGGAGATTGCTTCGTTCATGATCTGCAGGCTTCCGTTGGAAAGGGTCAGCTCTACCTGAGGATAATATTTGCAGAAGTCCACAAGAATAAAGGTCAGCATCTGCAGGGCGCGGGAGGCCGACGTGCCGATCTTGATCCGGCTTGTATTGGAGATCCGGCAGATATCTTTTTCCAGGATATCTGTCAGGGAGAGAACCTTGCGGGCATAATCTGCGTAGAGCTCTCCCACAGGGGTCAGAACATAAGTGCCGTTTGCCCGTTTAAAAAGAGGGGCACCGATCTCGGACTCCTGTTTTGAGAGAAACTGGCTGAGCGTGGGCTGGGAAATGTAAAGCTTTCTGGCAGCCTTTGTCATATTGCCGGTCTCTGCCAGGGCGAGAATGTATTGGGATCCGCAATCTGGCCGTTATCCTGGGAATCTCTTCCATGGCAGGCTATGTGCGGATGATGAGAGGACAGGTGCTGACCATCAAGGAGGCGGACTATATCATGGCGGGAAAGCTTCAGGGAAATAAGGATTTTCGGCTGATGTTCCGACACATTCTCCCCAACAGCATTTCCCCGATCATCGTTATGATGACCCAGCAGGTAGGTTCCACGATCCTGTCAGAGGCAGGTCTCAGCTTTCTGGGACTGGGGATCAGCGCTCCCACGGCCTCCTGGGGCAGCATGGTAAGTGAAGGGCGGCTGTTTCTGATGCAGAATCCTGTCTTTGCCCTGACGCCTGGTATCTGTGTGGCAGTTCTGGTAATCAGCCTGAATATGTTCGGCGACGGCGTTCGGGATGCTCTTGATCCGAGACTCCGTGGAGAAGTCTGAGGGGAGGAGGAATCATGATGGAACATTTGTTGGAAATAAAGAATATAGAGACCTGTTTTAAGACAGACGGACAGCTGGTGAAGGCGGTGGACAGAGTGTCCATGTACATTGATCCCGGAGAGATTGTAGGCATCGTGGGAGAGTCGGGAAGCGGCAAATCGGTCACCATGATGAGCAGCCTTCAGCTCATAAGCCCGCCGGGAAAGGTAACCGGAGGCCAGGTTTATATCCGGGGAAATGAAAAGAACATGCTGGAGTACGGGCCGGAGAGCGAAGAGATGCGCCATATGCGGGGCGGAAAGGTGAGCATGATCTTTCAGGAACCCATGACCTCTTTAAACCCGGTGCTGACCATCGGCTATCAGATCCAGGAAAATATTATGGAGCATCTGCATCTGAGCCGGGAAGAGGCCAGAAGGCGTACTGTCGAGATGTTAAAAATGGTAAATATCCCTGATGCGGAGCAGAGATTTGATTACTATCCCCAGCAGTTTTCCGGGGGTATGCGCCAGAGGATTATGATCGCCATGGCCATGTCTTCAGAACCTGAGATTCTGGTAGCCGATGAGGCCACCACGGCTCTGGATGTGACGACTCAGGCCCAGCTTCTGGAGATGATACGGGATATTGCCAAGAAGACCAACACGGCCGTATTTATCGTTACCCATAACCTGGGCATCGTGGCCCGGTTTGCGGAGCGGATCTATGTCATGTACTCCGGCAGCGTGGTGGAGATGACAGATGCGAAACGGCTTTTTGCCAATCCGGAGCACCCTTATACCAGGGCTCTTCTCAGGGCCATACCAAGACTTGACGACCCCAGAGACCGGATTCTGATTCCTATTGACGGGCTTCCGCCCAATCCGGCTGCCCGGCCGGAGTACTGCCCTTTCTACGAGCGGTGCGAGTATCGGCAGGACCGATGCAAAGGCAGGAAGAAACCGGATCTTGTGGAGCTTGAACCGGGGCATTATGCGGCCTGCCATCTGACGGAGGAGGAAAAAGCCAGAAAGGCGGAAGAGATCGCAGGCAGAGAACTGAAAAAAGCTCCCCGGGTTACGGCGGACGGCGAATTATGTCTGGAAGTGAAAAACGTAAGGAAATATTTCCCTGTGTTCAAAGGCATGCTGCGGAGGAAAGCTGGTGAGGTGAAGGCCATTGAGGACATAAACTTCAGCGTCCGGAAAGGGGAGACCCTGGGTATCGTGGGAGAGTCGGGATGCGGAAAGACGACTCTGGCCCGGTGTATCATGCGGGTATACCGCCCGGAAGAAGGGGAGATCTTTTTCGGGGGAACGGACATTGCTAAATTTAACGACAGGCAGATGTATCCTTACAGAAAACGTATGGCCATGATCTTTCAGGATCCTTTCTCATCCCTGGATCCCAGGCAGACGGCGGAATCGATCGTGGGAGAGTCCCTGCTTCTGCACAAGCTGGTGAAGAACAGAGAGGAATATGACAGGAGAGTGGATGAACTGTTCCGGATCGTAGGGCTGGATCCTGCATTAAAATACAGGGTGCCCCATGAGTTTTCCGGCGGCCAGCGCCAGAGAATCGGCATCGCAAGGGCCCTGTCATCCAATCCGGATATGATCATCTGCGACGAGCCCATATCGGCTCTTGACGTATCCATCCAGGCCCAGATCATCAATCTTCTGGAAGAGCTTCAGGCCAGCCTGGGACTTGCCTACCTGTTTATTGCTCATGATCTGGCAGTGGTAAAACATATCAGCAACCGGATACTGGTGATGTATCTGGGACGGGTGGTGGAGATCGCGGAATGTGAGGAGCTGTACCGGAATACGCTCCATCCCTACACCCAGGCCCTGCTCAGCGCGGTGCCGGTAGCAGATCCGGAAGTGGAAGCCCAAAGAGAGAGGGTGCCTGTGAGAGGTGAAGTGCCCAGCCTTACCAACCGGCCTTCCGGCTGTCCCTTCCATGACCGATGCCCCCATGTAACAGAGCGGTGCAAAAAAGAAGTTCCAAAACTGAGAGATATCGGGAACGGCCATGAAGCAGCCTGTTTCCTGTATAATAATTAACCATAATATTAAGGAGGAAGTAAGTGATGAAGTTAACAAAGAAAATCTTGTCTATGACACTGGCGGCAGCGATGGCAGCAGGAACTCTTGCGGGATGCGGCGGCAATAATCAGACTGCGCCTTCAACCGCGGCCCAGACCCAGGCAGCAGCCGGCCAGACAGCTGCTGCAGGCGGCGACTCTCAGACGGCCGCGGCAGATACGGGTAAAGAAGAGCAGGGGGAGGCAGAGACTGGCGGCAGTCTTGTCATCGCGATCCCCCAGACTCACGGAACCTTCTTCATGCCTCAGTCCACCAGCACCGGAGACCGCTTTGGCGTGCAGCCTGTTCTGGAGTCCTTAGGACGGGCAGATTCACAGGGAAATTATTATCCGTGGCTGGCAGAGGAATTCATCACGGATGCGGAGAAGCTGACCTTTACCATCAAACTGAGAGAGGGAGTAAAGTTCTCCGACGGTTCCGACTGTAATGCAGAGGTAGTAGCCTGGAATATTGAACAGTATATCGCCAACGGCAAGGCCAGCGAAATCGGAACCCCGGAAAGCGTCAGGGTGGCAGATGATCTGACTGTGGAGATCCAGTACGCCAGCTGGGCCAACAACTGGGACAATGTGATCGGCGATATCTATATCTGTTCCAAAGAGGCTTATGAAGCCAATGGGGAAGAGTGGTGCAAGACTCACGCCGTGGGAACCGGCCCGTTCCTTCTGGAGTCCTTTGTGGCTGACAACAAGATTACGTATACCAGGAATGAAAATTACCGGTTAGAAGAACGTCCCTACCTCGACAAGCTGGAGATCGACATGATCAAGGATACCAATACCATGATGTCTGCCCTGCTGAACAAGGAAGTAGGCGTGGCCATGAAATTTGAAAATGAAGCTATCATCAATGCCATCACACAGGCCGGTTTCGAGAGTATCGGACAGAGAAACGCAAACTGTGCGGATATCAAGCACATCATCTGGAACAGCAAGAGTACGGATCACCCCATGGGAGATATAAGAGTCCGCCAGGCGATCATGCATGCCGTTCAGTGGGATGATGTCGCAAAAGCTCTGTCAGGCGGTCTGGGAGAGGCGACTCCCCTGTTCTGTACACCGGATTCATGGGCATATGCTCCCGAGGCAGAATTTTATGAGTATAACCTGGATACGGCAAAACAGCTTCTGACAGAGGCCGGATATCCTGACGGCTTTAAGACCACCATCTACGCCAAGTCCGCCGATAACGACACGGCGACGGCATTCCAGGCTATCCTGGCACAGATCGGTATTCAGGCAGAGGTAGAGATCCTGGACCGCTCTGCACTGGATGCGATGCAGAAAGAGGATGACATCGACGGATTTATTGCCAACAGAGGCGCCAGCAAGATGGACTTTACCAGCAACTACATCCGCCTGTATTCTTCGGAAGGAATTAAGAACCACGGAATTATGCTTCGGCCTGCGGAATTTGAAGAGCCTTTATTTGCGGCGAGAGCGGCGAAAACCATTGACGAGAAGAAAGAGAATCTGCAGAAGGCGGCTATGGCCCTGGCCCATGACTATATCATGATCACTCCTCTGGCTGTCGTGTATTATCAGTCTTTTGCGGTTCCCGGCCTGGCAGACAGTGGAATTTATGAAGTGAGTCTGGAGCAGTGGACGCCGGAGGCTGTTCACTGGACAAAATAAAGAACAGAGGAAAGGGGAGCAAATGTATGCTGGGAGATAAGATCAGGGTTCAGTCCAAAGTGGTGTCGGATTATACAGATGAACAGCTTTTATTTATCAGGCAGATGGGCGTGAAATATGTGTATGTGATCTTTAAAGACGAACATAGGGACTATGATTCTGTTATGAGAACCAGGGAACGTCTTGACAAATTCGGTCTGGAGATCACGGATGCAGGCAATGTACATCTCTATAAAAGCGACAAGATCCATCTGGGACTGCCGGGGAGAGATGAAGCTATTGAGGCGTACAATAATTTCAACCGGATTCTCGGAAAAGCAGGTATTCCTGTTGTGTACATGACATGGGAGCCCAACCAGGTTCTGACCACGAAATTTGCCGTAAGCACCTGCACGAGAGGCGGCATAGGGCGTCTGGTTGATATTGAGGAACTGAAAACTCATCCTTACTCTCACGGGAGACTGTTTACCAGGGAAGAAATATGGGAGAATTTCAAGTATTTCCTTGACCGGGTACTGCCCGTATGTGAGGAGGCCAATGTAAAGATCGCCCTCCATCCCAACGACCCGCCGGTGGCGTGTTTAAAGGGGATATCCAATCTGATCACATCGGCACAGGATTACAGACATGCCTTTGAACTGTCCGGCAACAGCCCTTACCTGGGGATGAAGATGTGCATTGGCTGCTGGCTGGAAGGCGGAAAGCAGTTTGGCGATGTGATGGAAGACATCAGATACTTTGTGGAAAAAAAGAAAGTATTTGTGGTACATTTCAGAAATGTAAGCAGCACAATTCCGTATTTTGAGGAAACCCTTCTGGAAGACGGATACATGGATATGTATGAGGTAATGAAGCAGTTTGTCCGCTGTGATTACGACGGGGTCATCCATGTGGATCACGTTCCGGTATGGGGAGAAACCGTAGGCGGAGAAAATTCTTCCTGGGCCTACAGTACCGGATATATGAAAGCTCTTCTCAATTGTGCGAAAGCAGAACTGAACAGACAGTGACCGATGATTTGGGGATGCAGACAGGTGATTCTATGATAATATACAAAAAACAGTACAACATTGAACCAACATGGCGGAACCGGGACTGGGTCATGGAGAAAGCGCAGGAGGCTTTAAAAGCCCCTGTGCTTCACATAACGGATATTGCCAGCCAAAAAAGTGCAGGCGGCCCCCATGATTATTATTCCAACGGGGACTACTGGTGGCCCAATCCCGATACGGACAACGGCCTTCCCTATATCCACAGGGACGGCCAGACCAACCCGGATAATTTTAACGGACACCGGATCATCATGCGGCAGATGCGTACCAATGTGGTGTTTCTTACATCAGCCTATGTGCTGACCGGGGAGGAAGTCTATGGGGACAGGGCCGTAACTCATCTGAAAGAGTTTTTCCTGGATGAAGAAACTTATATGGCGCCTCATCTTCAGTACGCTCAGGCTATCCTGGGAGTATGCTCCGGACGGGGGATCGGGATCATTGACACGCTTCACCTGGTAGACGTGGTGTTCTGTATCGAACATCTCAGGACCTCCGATGCCATGACGGAAGAAATCTTTATGGGGTTAAAAACATGGTTTTGCCGGTATCTGGGATGGATGCTGACAGATCCTAACGGTATTCAGGAGATGAATAAGGACAATAATCACGGAGTGTGCTTCTTTGTCCAGGCAGCAGCCTTTGCACTGTTTACGGACAACGAGCGGATCGCGGATTTCTGCCGGGAGTATTACAAGAACGGGCTGCTGAAGCAGGAGGCGGAAGACGGCTCTTTCCCGAGAGAGACGGGCAGAACCAAGCCGTACAACTATTCCATCTTTGTGGTGGACAACATGGTCTCTCTGTGCCATCTGCTTTCCAGGCCGGAGGATAATCTGTGGGAGTATGAATCTCCTTCAGGGCGGAGTATTAAGAAAGCGCTGGATTTTATTACACCTTTTGTGCTTGACAAGTCGGCCTGGCCCTATGAGCCCGATGTGATGCACTATGATGCTTTTCCTGCCAGGGCCGGGTACATGATGCTGGCAGGCTGTACCCTGGGACGGAAAGAGCTGCTGACATTATATGACAGCCTTCCGCCGGAATCCACAGATGAAGAGGCCAGAAGGAACATCGCCACAAGACAGCCCATGCTGTGGATGTAAACGGTCCTCCAAAAGGAACGGACAATGAAACAGACAAAAATGGGAAATCCCGAAGACTCGGGATTTCCCACTGTACAATAAAAAGCGCGAGACGGGATTCGAACCCGCGACCCTCGCCTTGGCAAGGCG
>CAJUJV010000008.1:70906-75559 GCA_910586845.1 uncultured Hungatella sp. | reverse complement strand
TTTATATCGACGTCATTCTACCATATATCAGGGAAAAAAGCTACCCCAATTTTCAGGATTATTTGTAAATATTGGGTATTTGGGGATAAAAATGGCTGAAATAGAAGCAAATGATGGCTTTTGTGGTCAGATTTGTGGTCGGATTTCAGAGATGACCACAAGAAATTTTTGGCTAAAAACAGATGTAAAAAAGGGAAGGGAGACGATTCCAGAAATATTTATGGTCAGATTTGTGGTCAGCAGGGCCGGGAGAGGCCTTGTATTTGCGGGGAAAGAGGGGGGATTTCGCAGATTAATAAAATCTGCGAAATTCTTAAGGCAAAGAACTACAAATAATGAAAATTATTTAGCAAAAAAGAAGATCGTACAAAGACAGAGAGGAAAGGAGATATGTCCTGGTGGTAAGAGAATGGAATTCAAACCAATTGATTGACGGTTTTATCAGTCGTCAGGTTGTTCAAAGAGGACTGGATGAACGCACTGCTAAGGCGTACCGTCTGGATTTGGAGCATCTGCATGAATGGTTATCTTTGGATTTCCCTGTTCAAAAGGACAAATGGGAAGGGAAAATTGAGGCATATCTGGAATACCTTTCATCTGAGAAAAAACGACTGCCATCTACTTTATATAGAAAACAGAAAGTGTTTAACTACTATTTATCGTATTTGTCAGCGCAGGGAATTATAGGTAAGACCAGACCATTAAAAAGTCATTATATAAAGAAAGCTTCACAGAAAGAAGCGCTCCTTACAAAAAAAGAGATTGATGCGTTTTTTCAGGCAATTAACCGGGAATATATAAATCTGGACAGCGATTTTCGCAAACGGGTCTGTATGAGGGATCAGGTTATGATGGGCCTTCTATTTTATCATGGAATCGAGATCAGTGAGTTATTACGGTTGCAGGTAAAAGATTACGACAGAAAAACAGCAATTCTTACCATAAAAAAGAAGAACGGGAAAGACTATCCTGTTTATTTGTTTTCCAAGACACTTCAAGGGCAAATGATCAGATGGCTGGATGACCACGAATATTTTGAGTGGGGAGCAGGATATGATGAATGGATGTTTTTGTCAAAGTTAGGAAAACCTCTCTCCATGAAAATGATTACAAACATTTTTGATAAATATCGAAAGTTGGCGGGCATTAAAAAAGAGGTTACACCGAAAGATTTGAAAAGCAGTATGAAAAGATATGCTGAGGAGTTGATGATGGAGTGGTGTGGGTAAAATAGGCTCGCAAAATATGAAATAATGTATGAACTGCTTGAAAGAGATGATAATACTATGAAGATATGTTTAGTTGGGTCTAGTGGAGGCCATCTTACACATTTATATATGTTAAAACCTTTTTGGAAAAACAAGAAACGCTTTTGGGTTACTTTTGATAAAGAGGATGCAAAGAGTTTATTGAAAGATGAGAAAATGTATTCTTGTTATTATCCAACTAACCGCAGTGTAAAAGCACTTTTGATCAATACAAAGATTGCATGGAAGATTCTCCGAAAAGAAAAGCCAGATTTGATTATATCATCTGGTGCTGCGGTGGCTGTTCCTTTTTTCTATTTAGGAAAACTTTTTGGTGTTAGGTTAGTATACATAGAAGTATTTGATCGGATAGGTAAGCCTACGATGACAGGTAAAATAGTATATCCAATCACAGACAAGTTTATTGTGCAATGGGAAGAACAAAAGGCGGTATACTCTAAAGCAATTAATTTGGGTAGTATTTTTTAGTATGGAGGCTGAAAGATGATATTTGTAACGGTGGGTACGCATGAGCAGCCTTTTAATAGACTTATTAAAAAAGTAGATGAGCTTATAGAATTAAGAATAATAGAAGAAGATGTTATTATGCAAACTGGTTTTAGTACATATGAACCGCGGCATTGCCAATGGAAAAAATTGTTTCCTTATGACGAAATGACAAAGAATATTAATGAGGCGAGAATTGTAATCACGCATGGTGGACCAGCGTCATTTATTATGCCTTTGCAAATAGGAAAGATACCTATTGTTGTTCCCAGACAAAAGAAGTATGGAGAACATGTGAATGATCATCAAATGGATTTTGTGAAAGCTGTATCGAATAGAATGAGAAATATAATACCTGTTTTTAATATAGAGGAATTGCAGAAGGCAATTGTAGAATACGAGGAAGATATTGATGACATGAATATAGAAAAAGTAAGCCATAATAAACAGTTTAATGATAGGTTTATACTCGAAATAAAGAAATTATTTGGTGAGGATTGCCTTTTGAAAAATAAAATTTAAATATTTTTAGTAGTAAGAAGCAGAAGAATAAATAAATTATTTAACCTTAGAAGATAGTATTTTTAAGTAACCTAGCAGTATTTGACAGGTGAATTAATCAACAAAGGAGATTCGTGAGCATAATGATCGATAAACAGATGATCCCAAAAATAATTCATTATGTTTGGTTTGGAAGAGGTGCAAAATCAGAGTTATTTAAGAAATGTTATGCTTCTTGGGTAAAATATATGCCAGGGTATAAAATTATTGAATGGAATGAGGATAATTTTGACATCAATATTGTACCTTATGTAAAACAGTCTTATGAAAAAAAGAAATATGCATTTGCGTCTGATTATGCTCGTTTTTGGATTCTCTATCACTATGGGGGACTGTATTTGGATACGGATGTTGAACTCATCAGACCATTAGATGATATAATAGACCGGGGAAATTTTATGGGGTGTGAACAGAGTTTTGCTATAAATCCTGGTATTGGTATGGCTGTAAATCCTGGTCTAGACATATTTAAGAAGATTCTGGATCATTATAATCAACTTTCATTTGATGGTACAAATGGGATATTTATGCCAAAAACAATTGTGGAGTATACAACAGAGATATTTAAATCTAGTGGCTATGTGGAAAGTAATGAAATCCAAGAAGTGGCTGGAATATGGGTATACCCACCTGATTATTTCTGTCCATACAGTATAGAAAGCATGAAGATGCGGATAACAGTAAATACTCATTCTATACATTGGTATGATGCATCGTGGTATTCTAATAATCCCATAATCAAACAAATTCAGTTATGGTTATGTCGGTTTAAAATTAAACTGCATAAAATTATGGATGATATGTTTGGATACGGAACATATAATAAATTGAAAAATATGATTAGATTGAGAAAGACGAATAAGATAAACAAAAAGAATGTAGAGGAATGAATTCAGTAAGTATAGCAGTGTTAAAAATATAAATTTTTTTCACAATATATTAAGTAAATAAATCGAGGCAAATAATTATGTCAAAAAGATTATTAGAATTCTTATATTCTATTTATAAAAGTATTCGGAATGGATTTGAATCGCTTATAAATATTATATTATTTTGGTATTTTGGTGTTGATATTGATGGTAAGGCTGACTACATATTAGGAATATTGACAATACGAACACAAAAAACACATACAATACATATTGGCGAAGGTGTAAAATTACATTCTGGTCAAAAATATAACATTATAGGTGGTGATACAAGATTGATATTTCGCACTTTCGGAGATGGAAATATTAATATTGGAAAGCGTGTTGGCATATCAAATTCTTCTTTTGTCAGTTCAAAGCGAATAGATATAGAAGATGACGTTTTTATTGGAGGAAGCTGTAAGTTTTGGGATACAGATTTTCATTCATTGAACTATACTTGGAGAATGGAATATCCTGATACACATGTTACAAGTGCTCCTATTGTTGTGAAAAAAGGGGCGTTCATTGGGGCAAATTCAATTATACTAAAGGGTACGGTTATTGGTGAAAAGAGTATCATTGGCGCCGGTTCTGTAGTGACCGGAAACATACCAGACGGAGAGGTATGGGGAGGAAATCCAGTTAGATTTATAAAAAAATTACCAGAAGATTTCTAGAATAATAACTCTTTTATGGGGGATTATTAATGAGGTTAAATTTGAGACGCATATTATTATATTTGATGACATATTTGTTGATTATAATGCATGGGGCAGTTCTTTGGTATTTTATAATAGAGGGTTCAACTAATTATATAGTAATATTTTTAACCTTATTTTTTATAATGATGATATTTTTACATTATAAGATACCTATTAAAAAAACCTTTTTTATATATAGTATTTGTTTAGTAATCTGTTACTTTATTTCATCTTTTGTTAATCATATAGGATTGAGTAGAGGACTAAATATACAGACTGCGTTGTTAATTCTTACAAATATTTTAGTTGGAGTCCTGATAGTTAAATTGGACAAAAAATATTGTCTGACGGTATTTGTGAATATTTCATTTTTCTTTTGCTTGATTAGTATTTTTTTGTATTTGTTGCAGAGTATAATAGGTGCAGAAGGATTTTCTAGTCTATTGTTTCCGGAAGTTGGAGTGCGAAAATTGTATGGATATTTGGTTTATACTGTTCCTCATGACGACATGAGACGCAATTATGGTATTTTTTATGAACCAGGTGTTTATCAAATAATCATAAATGCATGTATATACTTGACTTTATTCTATCGTTCATATTTACAATTAAAAGACAAAAATATTAAGATATATTTAGCCGTCTTTTTATTGACACTATTGACATCAAGGTCTACAACAGGATATATTTCACTTGCAATTATTGTCTTTTTTTATTTTATTGATA
>CAJUJV010000008.1:45815-70896 GCA_910586845.1 uncultured Hungatella sp. | reverse complement strand
AAGAAATGTTAAATGATACCAAAAAAGAACTACTAGTTGCTGTGGTATCTGTATTTCTTATCTTAGGGATTGATTATATTTTGAATGGTGATACGAGTTTCCTTGTGACAGCAGTTATAAAAAAATTCAAGGAGATGCGTATTTTAAATGGATCATACAGTAAAGGTTCATCTGGTGGGGCAAGATTGTTTGTGATTGAGCAGGCCATTTTGTCTATGTGTGAAAACCCACTATTTGGTATTGGAGCTAATCGATTAGAAAGCAGTATTATAGAGGTATGGAAATTTAATTTAGGGACTGGAAATGTCTTATTTACTATGATTACAACTAAGGGACTAGTCACAACTACTGTATGTGTTATTCCTATTATGTCTATTGCATATAAAAACAGAGTGTCTAATGGTAGCTTTTTTTGTTTTTTACTAATGTATTTAAATACGACTGTCGCACAATCACAGATTTGGTATGGCGCTTTTTTACTCATTGCATTTTATAAAATAAAAAAACAGAGTGGATCTGGAATGGTGAAAAATGAAAATATTATGGTTTATCAATATAGCAATCCCACAAATTTCTGAACAAATCGGAGCTAAGAATTTTCCTATTGGTGGCTGGATGGTTAGATTAGCAGATACAATTTCTTCTTTACAAGGAATAAGATTATTTATAGCTTTCCCTTATTGTCAAAACGTAAAAGGCACTGTAAATAAAATTTGCTATTATGGATTTAAATGTAAGGAAAATTCTAAAGGAAAAAATATTTTTATAGATTCCGATAAAATGGAACAAATTATAGTAACATGCGATCCGAATGTGATTCATGTGTTCGGAACCGAATTTCCGCATAGTTATGAAGTTGCACATATAGCAAAGAAACTTGGTATTATAGATAAAGTCGTAATATCCATACAGGGGATGGCCGGGGTTATCTCAAAACATTATTATGCATTTTTGGAATATAGGGTTGTTTTTGGATGGACGTTACGTGACTTATTAAAGGGCAATATTCGGGATCAAAAGAAACAGTTTATAGAAAGAGGAAAGTATGAAACTCAAGCCTTAAGAGAGGTTCATAATATAATAGGAAGAACTGACTGGGATAAATCCTGTACATTTTGGATAAATAATAATGCTAAATATTTTCATAACAGTGAAATGCTAAGAGACTCATTTTATAATGCTAAAAGTTGGGATGTTAGAAAATGCGAACGATATAGTATTTTTCTTAGTCAGGGAGCTATGCCTCTGAAAGGACTTCATTTGGTGTTGGAGGCTTTGTGCATTTTAAAGGAATATTTTCCAAAATTGAAACTATATATTGCTGGCAAAAATTTCTATCAAAAAAGTAGATGGAGACTAAGCTACTATGAAAGATATATTTTAAATTATATTCGTGATAATGAACTTAGATGCCATGTTATTTTTACAGGATTTCTTGATGAATCTCATATGGTAAAAAGGTATTTGGAATCAAATGTTTTTGTGTCTGCATCAAGCGTTGAGAATTCATCTAATTCTATTTGCGAGGCCATGATATTGGGAGTACCAGTTGTGAGTTCTTTTGTGGGAGGATGTATCAATTTAATTGATCATGGGACGAATGGATTTTATTATCAGGCAGATGCTCCATATATGCTTGCATATTATGTGAAAAAAATATTTGAATCCGATACACTTGCAAAGAAAATATCTGACAGTGCAGTTTTAACAGCAAAGGAAAGGCATAACCCTGAAAAAGTAACGATGGAGTTGTTGTCAATATATTCATATATAGATGGGGAGAGTCTTTGAAGTGGTAAAAATAACAGTTATTACCGTGTGTTACAACGAAAAAGAAAAGATTAAAGATACAATCCTGTCAGTAGTGAATCAGGATTATGCTAATTTTGAATATCTGATAATCGATGGTAATTCTGATGACGGAACTGTAGAATTAAGCAGTAAAATTTTACAAAAAATTAATAAATCAGCGAGAGTTATATCAGAAAAAGATACTGGTATTTATAATGCAATGAATAAAGGAGTTAATCTGGCTAATGGAGATTTTATAGTTTTTATGAATGCAGGAGATAGTTTCTATTCTGCTAGTACGTTGCGTGTTTTGGCTGAGAAAACAGAAGGTTATGATATTGTATATGGAAATCATTGTATTGTGAGAGGGGAAAAAGCTAAAATCATTCATGCAGAGGAAGTTGCGAATATTGTAAAACACAGTGTGTTTTGCCATCAGGCTACAATGACAAAAAGAGATTTGTTGTTACATAATCCTTTTGACGAGTCTCTTACAATTGTTGCGGATTATGATTTCTTTCTGAAACAATACATGGCAAAAAAAAAGTTCTTATATGTTGATGTTACGGTGGCATATTATAACCCAGAAGGTGTTAGTTCTGATTTGTCACAAACAAGAAAACTTCATGATATGGTGCGAAGAAAGTATGGTCTAATAACCAGTAGACAGGAGAAGGAGGAATTTTTTGTATGGAAGTGTAAAGATATAGTACGGCAGATAGTTCCGAGGAAAATCAAGAATATTTTATATCGAGATAAAATAGTAAAATGGTGGGATTAATGAACTGTTTGTGTTAAGGGCATAAATGTTATGGGAGAGAAATAATGATTCACGAGATATTGAAAAAGATTATATTTAGTAATAAGACGATTGGCAATATTGTATTTGCTATATATCATGATATACCGCATAAAATTAGAATTTCAATATTGACAAAGTATACATTAAGACATTTAGATAGAAATCAGACAAAAATTTTTTATTTAGGAATACCAGCACATAAAAATTTAGGTGATCTTGCACAAGGAGTATGTATAAGGAATTGGTTAAAAAAATATTATCCACAGATTCCAGTTATAGAAATAGAAACAGATGCTTTAGTAAATACACATCTATCAGTACTTAATGATCTAGTTAAAGTATATGGGGTGAATGATTTTATTATATTTCAGAGTGGATATACAACAACCGATCTTGGCGGACATGCAGATGAGATGCATAGAGCAGTAATGAAGGCTCTTCCGTTGGCAAAGATGTTAATGATGCCACAAACAATTTATTTCCAAAATGATGAAAATAGAAGAAGAACATCGGAATGTTATAATCAGATGAAGAATATGCTATTTCTGGCAAGGGACAGAATATCTTATGCGATGGCACAGGAAATGTTCCCAGATATTAAGATAAAATTGTTTCCTGATATTGTTACATCATTGATTGGAACACTAAAATTCGAAGGTTCAAGGGAGGGAATATTGTTTTGTTGCAGAAATGACTCAGAAAAATATTATTCAGATGAGGATATCTCGAAATTGATGAGGCGATGTGAAAAAATAGGAAAAGTAAGCAGAACGGACACAACGAAAAGGGGGAGCATCAATAGAATTGTTAAGCATGCAAATCAATATGTTAATCAGGAAATAGAGGATTATACAAAGTACAAACTTATGATCACAGATAGATATCATGGAACAATTTTTTCATTGGTAGCAGGAACACCTGTAATTATAATTAAGACTACAGATCATAAAGTGACGACGGGTGCAGAATGGTTTAAGGGCATATATGATAATTATGTATATTTAGCAGAGACCTTAGAAGAAGCATATTTATTGGCCGAAAAAATATATAATAAGCCGTTATCGAATTCACTTTTGCCATATTTTGCCGAAAAGTACTATGATAATTTACCGCAAATATTTGATTTCTGTGTAGCTGCATCACAAACTAAGTAAGGGGGAGAGGATATTTAGATGCCATTTGAACGAAGCAGAAATGCTTCAAGAAATATATTTTTTGGTATGGTTCTTAAACTGTATCAGATTATTGTGCCCTTTATAATTCGGACAATTATGATTTATATACTAGGACTGGATTATGTTGGGTTAAACGGTTTGTTTAACTCAATTCTTCAAGTTTTGAATTTGACAGAACTTGGAGTAGGAACTGCTATGATTTTTTCAATGTATAAACCCATAGTTGAAGAAGATAAAGATACAATATGTAAATTAATGCAATTATATAAAATCTATTACAGGATTATCGGGTTAATTATTGCAGTGGTTGGTGTAGGTATTACCCCTGTGATTCCTAAATTGGTTTCTGCTCAATCCTTGTTACCATTAAATATTAACTACTTATACTGGATAAACTTATCTTGTACAGTGCTTACATACTGGCTGTTTGCGTATAAAGCAAGTATCCTTCAAGCACATCAACGTAATGATGTTATAAGTAAATTGGGATTGCTAAGCAACACAGTAATGTATGCTTTGCAGATTGTTTTTTTGCTGATCTTTAAGAGTTATTATCTTTTTTTATTAGGAATGCTCATTGGACAAATTGGGAATAATATGTTAACAAGTATTGTTGTTGATAAGATGTATTCCCAGTATAAAGCAAAAGGAAAATTGTCAGATAATGAGGTTAGAGAAATAAATCAACGTGTAAAAGATTTATTTACAGCAAAAGTAGGAGGGGTAATTCAGAATTCTTCCGATGCGATTGTTATATCTGCCTTTTTAGGTTTGACGATATTAGCGAAGTATCAAAACTACTATTATGTTCTAAATGCTGTTTTTGGTTTTGTTGTAATTGTTTTTAATTCGTGTTTAGCAGGAGTGGGAAACAGTATTGTCATTGAAGATAAAGAAAAAAACTATTATGATTTCAAAAAAATTGCATTTATATCAGAATGGATAGCGATATTTTGTTCATGCTGTTTATTGTGTTTATATCAGCCATTTATAAGAATATGGGTAGGAGAAGAAAACCTTTTATCAAATGGTGTGGTATTATGTATGGCGATATATATTTGGACTATAATTACCAATCAGATGCTTTGCTTGTATAAAGATGCTTCGGGAATATGGCATAAAGATAGATTCCGCCCTTTAATAGTAGCAGCCGTTAATCTGGTTTTAAATTTGTTAACGGTAAGGCATTTGCAGTTATATGGGGTAATTCTATCCACAGTGCTAAGTATTCTTGTTCTTGGAATGCCATGGCTAATTTATAATTTGTTTTCTGAAGTATTCAAGCGAAGCTGCAAAGCATTTTCGCTTGATTTGATAAAGTACATTTTGGTTGGCATTATGGCATGTATGGTTTCATATTGTATATGTATTTTTATAAATGATGGACTTTTTGGATTTGTTTTAAAGATGCTAATTTGCTGTATCATACCAAATTTTATTATGTATATTTTGTTTCACAATAGCACTGAGTTTGATGAATTACTTAAATTGGTAAAAAGATTGATAATAAAATAATCTAAAAAATGAGACAAATAATGTCCAATAAGTCAAAAATAAATTATACGGGGAGAGCTAGTAAATGTATTCAAATATAAAAAGTGTTCAAATACTCATTTCTTTAATGAAGGAATTTGGAATTAATCACGTTATTCTTTCGCCTGGTGGGAGTGATATACCAATAATTCATTCCATTGAGACAGATAACTATTTTCAATGTTATTCAGTTGTTGATGAAAGAAGCGCTGTATATTATGCAATGGGTATGGCTCAACAGCTACAACAGCCCGTTACTTGTGTTTGTACATCGGGGACGGCGGTTTGCAATTATTTACCTGGAATTACTGAAGCATTCTATCAAGATGTTCCGGTGTTAGCAGTTACAGCAGATAAGAACCCATATTATCAAGATCAATTGGAAACGCAGAAGATTAAACAGAATGGAATTTTTAAAGATGTCGTAAAAAAGTCTGTTGAATTACCAATCGTTGAAAGTTCTGAAGACGCATGGCTTTGCAATCGCCTGGTTAATGAGGCTATGCTTGAACTTACACATCGTGGAGCAGGACCGGTTCAGATAAATATTCCAATAGTTGGCGAAACTAATATATATGATTGTGAAGTTTTGCCAAAGCAAAGAAAAATGACCTATATCAGTAAACCAAATTGGGGAGAACTTGCCTCCCAGTTGTCCAATAAAAAAGTAATGGTTGTGGTGGGACAAAATATTAATTTTACAGAAAATGACATCGAAAATATGGAAGTATTTTTTGAATGTTATGATTGTATATATGCTGTCGAGAATTTGTCGAATCTTTGCTGTAAAGGTATAGTCAATACTTATGCGACTACAGAGATGCGTCCAATGTCTGATTTAGATTATTTATGCCCGGAGATTGTAATTTCTATTGGAAATAATTTGTCTTCTTATCAGTTAAAGCCGTTTTTGCGATCACATTACAAATCGATGGAAAATTGGTTGATAAGCGAGTCAGGAGTTGTTCGCGATGCATATAAATGTTTGACAAATATTGTGGAAGTCTCACCAAGTACTTTTTTTTCAGGAATTATATCCGCTTCGATAGTGAAAAAACATTCAGATCATTTGTATTATAATTTATGGCTGGATGAAATTAACAAGATAAATTTGCCTGATTTCGAATTTTCGAATTTTTATGTAGCAAAACGTTTGGCAGAAATAATGCCAGAAAATTCCATATTACATACAGCAATTCTTAACAGTACGCGAGTAATGCAGTTTTTTCCAATTGCAAAAGGCATAAAAGTTTATAGTAATGTGGGAGCTTTGGGAATTGATGGATGTTTCTCAACATTTGTGGGACAAGCAGCTGTAAACAATAGCCTATCTTATTTACTAATTGGAGATTTGAGTTTCTTTTACGATATGAATGCTGCAGGTTTGAAAAGTATAAATCGAAATGTTAGAGTCATTCTTTTGAACAACGGAGGAGGCTCCGAGTTTCATTTTTTTATGGGAAAAAGAAATATTCCAGAAATAGATTCTTACATTTGTGCTGAACATGAAAAAATAGCAACGGGTTGGATAATTTCATTGGGATATGACTACTATACGGTTACGACTAAAGAAGAATTTGAAGAGGTAATTGAAAAGTTCGGTTTGCCTTCGGAAAAACCGTTATTTTTGGAAGTGCTTGGAAATATGGAAGCAGAAGCAGAGCGGACAAATGCTTTTTATGATTTATATCGGAAAATGGGAATTAGCAATAAAAGAGTTGTCAAAAAAATTATTGGAAATATGCTTCCGGAAAGGAAAAAGCAAAAGGTAAAGAAAATACTGCAAATTTTGAAAGAAAGCTAATAGTTAATATGTGCTGGAAGCGAGACAAAAAGGTTGTATATAAATCTATGTTAGGAAGAAAAACATGACAAATAAAATAAAACAGATAATTAAAAAGGTGATTTGGCTTTTCAAAGAAAAGGAAATGATCCCTATTCCATATGCAGTGAATGCAGATTCATTGTTGGATGGAAAGATAGCATTGATCACTGGTGGAAGTGGTGGAATTGGATACGCAATTGCAGAATCCTTTATGAAAAATGGATGTAGTGTAATCTTGGCTGGAAAGAGTAAGGAGAAGTTAGAAAAGTGTTGTAGCGATCTGCAGAACGTGTGTACAGGAAGGGCAAAAAGCATTGTTATAGATGTTCTTGATGTGAAAAGTATTCCTGAAAGGATAGAGGAAGCTGCATGTTTATTTGATGCTGGCTATATAGATATATTGGTAAATTCGGCGGGAGTTAATGTCAAACATCAGTTCATGGAGACAGAAGAATCAGAGTATGATAATACTATGAATATTAATGCAAAGGGTACTTTCTTTATGTGTCAGGCGGTTGCGAAACATATGATAGAAAATCAAATTAAGGGACATATTTTAAATGTCACTTCTGCCTCGGCGCTTCGTCCAGCATGGACGCCATACCAGATGTCTAAGTGGGCTTTACGTGGATTTACTTTAGGTCTTGCAGACACCTTATTACCTTATGGAATTATAGTAAATGCAATAGGTCCGGGACCAACGGCTACACCGATGCTTGGTAGAGATAATGGTGATAGTATATATCATCCAAACTGCCCATCTAAGAGATATGCTGTACCAAGTGAAATAGGCGCACTGGCGACTTTCATGGTAAGTGAGTATGGGAATTTGATTGTTGGTGACACATATTATATAACTGGTGGAAGTGGTACAATTTCATCTCATTATTAGAGTTTAATATCTTTTATAAAACCTTTTTTATACAGAATATGCTATATTAAGTATTTTAACAACTTAGCTGAATTTAATTAGAAGGCAACGATTACTTTTTTATTAAACTGTTTTTTAACATATGATGTAATTTTATCAATAAAATTAGTAACTCAGATAATGTCTTATCCTTTTTGAAAATAAATATTTGCGAGGCGAATAGATGATTGTCAAAAAAATCTCTTAATAATAGAGAAATAGAAAACATAAATGAAAGAAACAAGTAAAAAAAATTAGATATAGAGTTAATACGGATAGTTACTTGTTAGTAAACGGAATGTCGCCAGCAGTTACGACGTATCTTGAAATACAGTCGTCAGAGTCATTACAAGAGCCACAAAGATCAGCATCTCCATAACTATTGGACCTTGACAAGACCAGTAGCACTATTGAGAAATTAATATGCCCCTAGGAACAAAATGCATGCCAGTAAAAGGCAGCTATCCCTCCAAAACCTCCCCTCCCGCCCCAAAAACTCCTTGCATATCCGAACACACCGGACTAAAATAGACTGTATATCAGCCCGCCAACACGGATAACCTGACTATGGATAAAGAAGGAGAAAACGAAAAATGTATGAACTGGTACAGATAAGCGACAAATGCTATTACATAAACTGCCCCGCAAAGATAGGCGTTTATGTTGCCGACAAGGACCATGTCTGCCTGATCGACAGCGGGAATGACAAGGATGCGGGGAGAAAGGTCCGGCAGATCCTGGACAGGAACGGGTGGCAGCTGACAGCTATCCTGAACACCCATTCCAATGCGGATCATATCGGCGGCAACCGTTATCTCCAGGGGCAGACAGGGTGTAAGATTTACTCCGGCGGCATAGAGGCGGCCTTTACGAAATATCCGGTACTGGAGCCCTCCTTCCTTTACGGCGGCTATCCCTGCAGGGATCTGCGGCACAAGTTTTTGATGGCCCAGGAGAGCGATGTGACGGATTTTTCAGAGGAAGGGTTTCCGAAAGAGATAGAAGTGATTCCCCTGCCGGGGCATTTCTTCAACATGACAGGCTTTGGCACGCCCGACGGAGTCGTGTTTCTGGCGGACTGCTTAAGCAGCAGGGAGACTCTGGAGAAGTATGCCGTTTCCTTTATCTATGATTTAGGCGCTTATCTGGAAACACTGGAAAAGGTGGAGAAGATGGAAGCGGTCATGTTCGTTCCTGCCCACGCGGAGGCTTCTGCCGATGTCAGGGAGCTTGTCCGTTTTAACAGGGATAAGGTATATGAGGTGTCGGAGAAAATTTTATCCGTCTGTAAAGAACCGGTCTGCTTCGAGAGGATCCTGCAGGAAGTGTTCAGAGGTTATGGACTTACCATGAATTTTGAGCAGTATGTACTGGTGGGCAGCACGGTCCGGTCTTACCTTTCCTGGCTGAAGGATACAGGGAAGGTTGAAGCCGGTTTCCAGGACAGTATGCTGCTCTGGAAGAGCGTATAGAAGCCGGAAACAGAGAGAAAACAGAACAACAGCCGCCGCTGTCTCCCCAGCGGCGGCTGTTTTAAAGGTTTTTCTGATCATCTCAGTCCAGGTCTTCTCCGTTGCTTGCCACGACTTTTTTATACCACTCGTAAGAATCCTTCTTGCTTCTCGCCAGAGTGCCGTTGCCCTCGTTATCCCTGTCTACATAGATAAAACCGTAGCGTTTTTTCATCTCGCCGGTAGTAAAGGATACGCAGTCGATACAGCCCCAGGGTGTATATCCCATAAGATCCACGCCGTCTTCTTCCACGGCTTTTTTCATTTCCTTGATGTGGGCCCTCAGATAATCGATGCGGTAGGGATCATGACAGGAGCCGTCTGCTTCTTTTACATCGATGGCGCCGAAACCATTTTCCACGATAAACAGAGGCTTTTCGTACCGCTCGTAGAAGATATTGAGGGCATAGCGGAGACCTTCCGGATCGATGGCCCATCCCCAGTCGGATTCTTTGATAAACGGGTTCTTAACAGAGTGCTCGCTGGAACCATCCAGGGACTTGGAGACATCGTTATGAACCGTGGAATCCACGCAGTTGGTCATATAGTAGGAAAATCCGATGTAATCCACCGTGCCTTCGGATAAGATCTGCTGATCCTCCGGAGTGATATCCAGGTGGAAGCCTTTGCGCTCAAACATCTTCAGAGTGTAAGCGGGATAATGCCCGCGGCACTGCACATCGCAGAAGAACCACCGATTATGCATCTGCTGGACAGACAGAACCATGTCGGCAGGACGGCAGGAATAGGGATAGATGGGTACCATGGCGATCATATTGCCGATCTTGAAATCGGGGTTGATCTCATGACCGATCTTTACGGCTTTAGCGCTGGCCACCAGTTCATAATGTCCGCACTGATACATGGCTTCTTCCGGATTGGGATAATTGCCGAAATGGGCTCCGCTGTTGGTCCAGCCGAAAATATCGTTCTTATAGTTCATCTGGTTGTTGATTTCATTAAAGGTCATCCAGTATTTTACTTTATTCTTATAACGCCTGAAACAGGTCTCGGCAAATTTCACAAAAAAGTCAATGGTTTTTCTGTTCATGAATCCGCCGTATTCTTTGGCCAGATGATAGGGCATCTCGAAATGGGATAAGGTGATCACCGGTTCAATCCCGTATTTCAGCAGTTCATCAAAAACATCATCATAGAACTGAAGACCCTCCTCGTTGGGTTCTGCCTCGTCTCCTTTGGGGAAAATCCGCGTCCATGCTATGGAAGTACGGAAGCACTTAAATCCAAGGTCGGCAAACATGGCGATATCTTCTTTGTAGTGACCGTAAAAGTCGATCCCTACATGGTTGGGATAATACTTTCCCTCTTCTACTCCGTCGGTAATGACACGGGGAACGCCGTGGGCTCCGGCAGTCATGACATCAGCCACGCTGAATCCTTTGGAGGTATTCAACACGCCCCCTTCAAACTGATGGGCGGCTAAAGCGCCTCCCCATAAAAAATCTTTCTTTAACGACATACTTCTCCTCCTTATCTTTTAATAGACTCTTTTATTGTAACGGAAAATTGTCCAAATTACAAGGTTTGCCGTATCCGGAAAATAATCTTTCAGATAATGAAAAATTATGTATATTTTTCCGGTCCGATGATCTGATTATACCTGTCACGGCAGGAAGTCCAAGTCCGGGGCTGTCATATAAAATCTTGTAATGTAGAGAGGGATAGATTATAATGAAAAACGGGTGAAATATTACATCAGAAAAAGAGAGCAGGATAAGGGAATGAAGATCAGAGTCATCAGGGATAAGAAGTTTTATAAAATGGTACTGTCCATCATGGTGCCTGTTGCGCTGCAGCAGGCCATCAACATGGGGGTCAATTGTGTATATTCTCCTGATCGATAAGAAGCTGGGGCTTCGGGTAAAGCATTTGCTCAAATCTCCGTCAGCCGTATTTTATAAAAATTATTTCCGGCTGGGAGCCCCGGTTCTGGTCAGCGACGCCCTGTTGGGACTGGGAGGAAATATTGTTTCCATCGTCCTGGGCCATATGGGAGCGGCCGTGGTGGCGGCTAACGCCATCTGCCAGGTAGTGGATCGTCTGTGTACTGTGGTAATTCAGGGAGTATCCAATGCATCCAGCATTATCACCGGCAACGCAGTAGGAGCCGGAGACAGGGAGCGGGCTATGGAACAGGGGGAAACGTTCTACTTCCTCAGCATCGTCTTTGGAGTGATCAGCGCGGCGCTGGTGTTTGTCTTCGGTCCGATGACCATATCGGTATATACATTGACCGAAGAGACGATCGTCGTGACGAGGCAGCTGATGAACGCCTATGTGATCATTGTGTTTTTCCAGGCTATTCAGTCTGTGATGACGAAAGGGGTGATCAGAGGCGGAGGAGATACCCGGTTTCTTATGATGGCGGATATCCTGTTTATGTGGCTGGTATCGATTCCTTTGGGAGCTGTCGGCGGTCTGATTCTTTGCTGGCCGGCATGGCTGACCATGCTGTGTCTGAGGATTGATTATATTATTAAATCTGTGTGGTGTGTATCCCGTCTTCTCAGTGGAAAATGGATTCATGAAGCAGAGGGGCTGAGACGGAAGGGATAAATGGATAACCTTTATTTTTTGCACGGATATACCATTATTTGCAGTATTATTGTAGAAATTACAGTCTGTATTTGTTATATTCCCTATGAGGAATTCAAGTTTCTTATGCTGACTGAATGAGAAACATGATCTGAGATTTTGTCTCCTCGTCCCGGTGTGGGAATCTTGAATTACCTCCCGTTTTATTCTTTTTCTTATTAATCCCCATATCTTTTGCACAAATATGATAAAGATTGCAGAAATGTTATCGAAATAATAACATATTTTTGCTATATTTTTTATACATAATTTTGGATTCTTGCAGAAAAAACAGCCGGATTAGAAATTCAAAACAGACTTTTGCACAAAAAAATTCGGCAAAAAGAACAAGAAATCCAAAAAATATCATATTTTTCATTAGGAGGAGATTCGATATGAAAAAGAAATTACTTGCAGTGACACTTGCAGCCGCCATGACGGTATCCCTTACAGCGTGCGGCAGTTCCGGTACAGCCGGCGGAGGGGCGGCAGCCGGAGGAGTATCTATTACGATCTTTAACTCAAAGATCGAGGTTCAGGCTCAGTTTGAGGAGATGGCCAAAGAATACAGCGAAGCTACAGGGGTAAATGTGGAGGTCTACTATTCCAACGACACCGTGGCGGCTCATCTGGCCACAAAGTATTCTTCCAATGATCCCTACACTCTTTCCATGGTGGATGCGAAAGATGTGTATTCTCTTGCGGAAGATCATGCTGCTGATCTGACCGGGGAGAAGTGGGTGGAGAAGACCAATTATGCTATTTCCATCGGAGACAGGGTAGTGGGTTTCCCGGTGTGCGTGGAAGCCAGAGGGCTCATTTATAACGCAGACGCTATCGAGGCGGTCACAGGCGAGAAATTTAATCCCGAAGATTACGCCACGTTGGATGCGTTCCAGGGACTTCTGGAGAAACTGGCAGCCGGAGGTATGGAAACTCCCACAGGTATCATGAAAGAGGACTGGTCTCTGGCCGGCCATTTTCTGTCCGAAATTTATGAGATGCAGGATGATGTGGACGGATTCATTACTGCTCTTCACGGCGGTACTGCCGACCTGGCCAATAACGCCAAATGGAACGGAAAGATGGATTATTTTGATACTATGATGAAATACAACTATGCCGCGGCTTCGGCTATCGCTGCCGAGCGGGAAGTATCCGAGCAGAAGCTGGCGGAAGGCGAGATCGCGTTTATGTTCGGCGGAAACTGGGACTGGTCCATGATCAATGCCTATGACCATTCCGACAATATGGGTATCATGCCGGTACCGGAAAATACCTCCGACGGCACCAACAAAAAGCTGGTAGGCGGCGGTTCCAAATATTTCTTTATTGATTCCTCAGAGAATACTTCCGACGAACAGCGTCAGGCTGCCAAAGATTTCCTGAACTGGCTGGTGTTTGACGAGGCGGGTAATTCCTTCCTGACAGAGAAATGTGCTCTTGTTCCGGCTTACAGCAACATTGCCGCCGCAGGGCTGGATCCTCTGTCTGTTTCCGTAAAATCCTATGCGGATGCAGGAAATCTGATCGACAACTACAATTATCTTCCGGATGACCATTTCTCCCTCTGCGGCGCCGCGTTCCAGAAATATCTGGCGGGACAGACAGACAGGGCCGGACTGGCTTCGGAGATCGAAAAATACTGGTCATCCACGACTCCTGTAGAACATTAAAAGAGGATTAATAAGGGGGAACATTCAGTTATGAAGACCAATACCATGTCTTATAAATGCAGACAGTTTCTCATGTTTGCCGGAGTAACGACAGCCGTGTTTGTTGCCGTGGTCATCGTGCCGTTTCTCTACGGCATCTATCTGACTCTCACCAGCTGGGACGGCGTATCTAAGCAGAAACCTTTTGTGGGTCTGGCCAATTATGTGGCTACTTTTTCCGACGGCGCCTACTGGCAGGCCATGGGCAGGACGTTTCTGTATTCTGTTATAGCGGTTATTCTGGTAAATGTGGTGGCGTTTATTCTGGCATTCCTGGTGACAAGCGGCGTGAAAGGACAGAATTTTTTCCGGGCAGGTTTTTTTACTCCCAACCTGATCGGAGGAATCGTTTTGGGATACATCTGGAAATTCGTGTTCAACCGTGCTTTCGTGGCGCTGGGAAATACATTTTCCGTGGGGGCGCTGTCAACTTCCTGGCTGGCTACGACAGGAGGAGCCATGCTGTGTCTGATCATCGTTTCCGTGTGGCAGTATGCGGGGTATATGATGCTGATCTATGTGGCCGGATTTATGAGTGTATCCGAGGATGTCCTGGAGGCTGCCAGGATTGACGGCTGCACGGATTCTCAGTCCATTGTATATGTTTCCGTGCCTCTTATGGCTTCCTCTTTTGTACAGTGTCTGTTTTTGACGGTTACAAGGTGCTTTATGGTCTATGACGTGAACCTTTCTCTGACCAACGGCGAACCGTTTAACAGTTCGGTTATGGCGGCCATGCATGTATATAATCAGGCCTTTACATATAAGAATTTCGGAGTAGGACAGGCGGAAGCCCTCGTTCTGTTTGTAGTATGCGCCGTAGTAGGCGTGCTTCAGGTATATATCGGAAAGAAGGGGGAGGTGTCAGCATAATGAATGCCAATGAAAGAGCTGCCCGCAATAAAAAGATCAACCATGCAATTAAAATATTTATACTTATAGCCCTGTTTGTATGTTTTATCTTTCCTTTTGTCCTGGTAGTGATCAATGTATTTAAGACAAAAGCGGACATTACTTCGGATCCTCTGGCTCTGGTGGGAGCCCACGGATTTACGATGGCGAATTTTCCGGAAGCCATGAAGAAAATGAATTTCGGACGTTCCTTTTTTAATTCCGCTGTTATCACCATCTGTTCTACCGTGTTTACCATCCTGCTTTCCTCTATGACAGCGTTTGTAATCGTCCGCAATAACTGGAAGATATGCGGGGCGCTCATGGGGCTGATGATCGCCTCTATGGTGATCCCGTTTCAGGTGCTGATGATCCCTATGGTATCTTTGTACGGAGGCGTTCTGGGGATTTTAAACCACAGGGCTACGCTGATCTTCATGCATGTGGGATTTTCGCTGTCCATGGCGACCTTTATGTTCCACGGCGCCATCAAGACCAATGTGCCCATCGCGCTTGAGGAGGCGGCGACCATCGACGGCTGCACCCGGTGGCAGACCTACTGGCAGATCGTATTTCCTCTGCTGAAATCTACGGTGGCCACGGTAGCGATTATTGATGCCATGGGATTCTGGAACGATTACCTTTTGCCCAGCCTGGTGTTGACCAAGAAGGAACTGTACACCATTCCTATTGCCACCCAGGTGTTTTACGGGACCTATTCCACGGACATCGGGCTTGTTATGGCCGCGCTGCTGCTGGCTATGCTGCCGATTCTCATACTGTATGTGCTTCTGCAGCGCTATATAGTAGAAGGCGTGACTTCGGGCGCCGTTAAATAGATATCTTTTATTGCAGTGAGACCGGGGAGGAGCCGGTCTCACTGAGCGTTGAAGAAAAATGGAGGTTTCTATGACAAGTCAGACACTGCGGGAAGCGCGTAAATATGAAGAGGCTTCCGAAAAAATGATCAGCCGGGAACTCAGGCCCGGATTTCATCTGTCCGTGCGTATCGGCTGGATGAACGATCCCAATGGTTTTTCCTTCTATAACGGAAAATATCATTTGTTTTATCAATATCATCCTTACAGCTCCAGTACGGGTCCCATGCACTGGGGCCATGGAGTAAGCACGGATCTTCTCCACTGGGAGTATCTGCCTGCGGCTCTGGCGCCTGATGAATTTTATGACAGGGATGGCTGTTTTTCGGGAAGCGCGGTTGCCCTTCAGGATGGCCGGCAGCTGCTGATGTACACCGGGGTCCTGAGAGAGAGGCAGAGGGACGGAGGTCTGTGTGAGATACAGACGCAGTGTGTCGCGGTGGGAGACGGAGTGGACTATGAAAAATATGAGGGGAATCCGGTGCTGGATGAAAAAGATCTGCCTGAAGGCGGCAGCAGATTTGATTTCAGGGACCCGAAGATGTGGAGACGGGAGGATGGCACCTATGGATGTGTGGTGGGAAACCGGGGAGCCGACGGAAGCGGTCAGATTCTGCTGTATACAAGCCCTGACGGTTTTTGCTGGAGCTTTAAAAAGGTGCTCATCGCCAATCATAATCGTTTCGGAAGCATGTGGGAATGCCCGGATTTCTTTCAGCTGGATGGAAAATGGGTACTGCTTACCAGTCCTCAGGATATGCTGCCCCAGGGATTCGAGTATCACAACGGAAACGGAACGTTGTGTCTGATCGGCGATTACGATCAGGAGACAGACACGTTTACGGAGGAATACGATCAGTCTATTGACTACGGAATCGATTTTTATGCGCCTCAGACCGTGGAGACTCCGGACGGACGAAGAGTGATGATCGGCTGGATGCAGAACTGGGATGCCTGCGGTATCCGGACGCCCCAGGAACTCTGGTCCGGTCAGATGAGTCTGCCCCGGGAACTGTCTGTGGTAAACGGAAGGCTCTACCAGAGACCGGTCAGGGAACTGGAGGCCTTGAGAAAGAACAAGACAGAGTACAGGGACGTTATGGTGTCAGGAGAAATCCGATTAGAAGGAATCCGGGGACGGAAGGCGGATATGGAGCTGGATATCCGTCCCGGCAGCAAAGACGGACTGTACCGGAAATTTGCAGTACGGTTTGCACAGAATGAACAGTACCGAACTTCCTTAAGTTTTCGCCCCCATGAGTCTGTGCTGAAAATCGACCGTAAGTTTTCCGGTTCCAGGAGAGCCATCGTCCATCAGCGCCGCAGCCTGGTCAGGAGTGAGGGAGGGGAACTGAAACTGCGGATTATCCTGGATTCTTTCAGTGCGGAGATCTTTGTCAATGACGGAGAACAGGTGCTCTCCGTAACCATGTACACGGATCTGGCAGCAGAGGGAATCTCGTTCTTTGCGGACGGACAGGTATCCATGAATATTACCAAGTATGATCTGTCAGAGGAGTGAGCCGATGCTGCTTTCCCATGTCAGTCATGGCTGTCTCCGGTTGACTCTCTGTAGATCAGTCTGGTTTCCGTGTGAACGGTACGGAAATTCAGGGACGGACGTCTGATCCGGGAAAGGAGCAGATCCAGTGCACAGTATCCCATAGTCTCGCTGTGTATATGAATGGTGGTCAGAGAGGGACTTACCATCCTGGATTCCGATGCGTCGTCAAAGCCGCACAGGTACAGGTCTCCGGGAACGGAAATCTTCATTTTTTTCAATGCCTGAAGGAAGTCTACAGCTACGAAATCATTGGCGCAGATAAATACCTGGGGGAGATCTTCCATATTCTCAAGCCGGCTGGTTAAATACTCCTGATAATCCTGGGAACCGGGGTTCCGCACTCCCTGTTTATTGCCGAGAATACAATCTTTTTCCAGAGGGGAAAGGCCGGACAGAACCATGGCGGCCCGATACCCCATATACCGCTCAAAAAAGGACTGACAGTGGAGATACTCTCCTACAAAACCGATTCGTTTCCTGTTTCTTCGAACCATTTCTTTTACAAATGCACCAATGTCAGACTGATTATCAGGAAGGAGACGGTCTGCCCTCAGAGGGCTGTTGAGACAGGATGCGGGGGCATCCACAAAAAGAAGCGGAATGCCCAGGCCGCAGATCATCTGGCAGTATTGATAGTCAAACATCTCAAAACATATGATACCGGAGGTCTTTTTAGGGTCAAAGGAACAGGGAAGCTTCAGGCCTTCGATTTCCTGGTCCAGGATGCGGTGTATGGTAAGACTGTAACCTGAGAGGGCCAGTTCCTTTTGAAAAGTATCCACAAATTGTGGAGATAAAGTAAGATTTTCCCCAAAAAACAGTGGTAAAAAGAGCAATCTCCCCTGATTTTGGGGAACCCGAAGTAAATAGTTCCGTTTTATTAAGGTCAGCAGCAGTAAAATAGGAGAATTGTTTATATCCCATTTCTGCTGCTTTTTTTAAAATTTTTTCTCTGGTGGCATCTGCCAGAACGCCGGTATTGTTAATCGCTTTGGAAACGGTATTTCGGGAGATGCCGAGAGCATCTGCGATATCCTGTATAGTAACTCTGTTTGCCATAAGTATGTCCCTTTCTCTATGTAACACAGATATAGATGATCCTCTGAGGCGAGAATGTATGACTATTATAAGATACTGCGGAAAATGCGTCAAACACAAAAATGCTGTCCGCAGACAATTTGGCATGAAGAGTTGGTTAAAAAGCTGACAGCCTGGGAGTCTCAGCAAATCCTCATTGCTGCATTGTGCAAAAATGTAATATACAGGCAAAAAAATAATTGACTAAATGTAAAATAAATGATATATTTTACTGTGCAAATATAAAAATATAAATATTTACATATAAACAACACAACAAAGACAAAGCAGATATCGTTTTCCGCAAGGGGTGTTCCTATGGAAAGTTCCGGAAATGGAGTACTGACTTATTTTGCTTCAGACATCCATCTATTTGGATTCTGGCTTGAATGTGTCCGTCAGGGCAGAGTGGATATGATTCAGAATTACAGCAGTGAGGAAGAGAAAAAGACAGTATGCGATCAGCTGTTTATGGGGGACAGAGCATACGCTTTGAGGGTTTGTATGATGCTCTGGGTAGAAGCCGTGAAAATCGCGGAGAAAGTGGCTGTGCCGGACGCGGTCATAAACAAGACCTTTGAGGATTGTATTATCCGGTCCCGCGATGCTTCTACGCCTTGGATGCTGGTAAAGCTCAGTGAGGAATATCTTGTGGAGTTTGCCCGGATCATTGACAAAACCATGAACGACAGCACTCCGTCGCCTATTTTTGTAAAATTCCGGAAGTATATAAAATCTCATATCTGTGAATCTTTGACCATAGAGGATATAGCGGATGCTTTGTGCATCAGTAAAAGCCATCTTTCTCATACGATAAAGAGAGAGACGGGAGAAACGGTCCATGCATGGATTTTGAAGGAAAAGATCAACCTTGCCAGATTGATGTTGTCGAAGGATGTATACTGCATGAACGAGGTATGGGGACTTCTGGGATTCTGTTCCCAGAGTCATTTTGCGAAATGTTTTCGTCAGGTCACAGGCCTGACGCCGTCTCAGTTTCGGACAAGGACAGATCTTTCTGAGGGAGAAGGAAGGTAATGACGGCCGGGAACAGGAATGATAAGGCCTGCCGGGGCTTTGCCGGCTGAGAAGGGAGCCGGATTATATAACCGCCGGTTATTTTTTTCTCCTGTTATTTATCTTCCGTTCAATTGTACTCACCGGCCGGAAATGATATCATAGAAGCAGAACCGGGAAAGAAAGCAGGGAGGGGATCTTCTATGAGGATCGGCGAAGTGATTCGTACTTACAGAAAACAGAAAAATATGACTCAGGAGGAGATGGCAGGGCGCCTGGGAGTAACGGCCCCGGCGGTAAACAAGTGGGAGATGGGAAATTCCATGCCGGACATCATGCTTCTGGCCCCTATAGCCAGGCTTTTGGGCATCACGACAGACGAGCTGCTGTCCTTCCGGGAGGAGCTTACCCAGGAAGAGATCAATGAGTTTATCCGTGAGATAGACCGCTGCTTTAAGACAGAGTCGTTTGATCACGTTTTTGAACGGGTAAAGAAACGTCTGGAGGAATACCCCAGCTGCCATGAACTGATGTGGCAGGCAGCCACGGTGCTGCAGGCCGGGAGGGCGGCTGACGGATCAGAAGCTGATGAAAAGTATGATGACTATATCAGCAGCTGTTTTTCCCGGGCTCTGGAGAGCCGGAAGGAATCCGTCCGGGTCTGTGCAGCCGATTCTCTTTTCAGTTTCTGGATGAGAAAAGGACAGTATGAGAAGGCAGAGGCCTGTCTGGCCTATATGTCGGACCAGAATCCGGAAAAGAAGCGGAAACAGGCGGAGGTCTTTGGAAAGACAGGCCGGACAGAAGAAGCTGCCCGGATTTGTGAGCAGCTGCTTTTTTCTGTCCATGGAAGCATTTCTCTGGTGATCCATACCATGTACACTCTGGCGGCCGGGGAGGGGGACTGGGAGAGAGCCAGGATGCTGTGCGGGAAGCAGGCGGAGGCTGCCAGGCTCTTTGACATGGGACGATACCATGAGGTGTGTCAGTACCTCAGGCTGGCAGAAGACCGGAAGGATGAGACGGCTGTTGCAGAGATCATAAAAGAGCTGAGAGAATGCGTGGAGACCATATGTGACTACCGCAGATCTCCTCTCTACAGTCACATGACGTTTAAGGAGATCAGCGGGGAATTTATGGAAGAGCTCAAAAAGAATCTTCAGGTCTGACAGGGCCTAACTGGTCTCTTCGGCAGGATCCGGGGGATACCACAAAGCCCTGGTTCCCTGTTTATTGTAGACCACCCCGTCCCGGCAGGAGAAGTTTTCACTGTTTTCCGGAGAGATCCGTATATTTTTCAGCACCCTGAGATTGTCGAACACGGAGCCTCTTATTCCCCCTTTGTACAGGCGGGCGGGCAATATGATTTCTTCTGCATATATTTCTTTTTCAAAAGCGTGGCAATGAATCTCCTCCACAGGGAGCCCGTCGACCGTGTCCGGAATTTTCAGACTGCCTCCCTGTATTTCTCCGGATTCCAGCCCCATGATGGCGATATAGGACAGATTCTTATCCGCCTGACATTTCCAGGTTATCCCGGAGGATTCTTCGCGGTATTCAAAAAGTTCTTCGGGCTCATGGTTACAGGAGACGGGCGTGAGGGGTAATTCCATCAGCTCTTTCGGAAATTTAAAGAGACCGTGGGCCGCGGCCGCGAAGGCCAGCTGATATCCTCCCGCGGCGTAGATCCCATGGGCGCCTCTCCATTTTCTGCCGGCAAACAGATAGAGGCAGCGCCAGCTGTCGTAAACCCGGTCGTTGGAATCAAAAGTAGGCACCGAAAGCCGTCTGACGGTCAGTCTCCTGATGTGTCCGTCCTCGGAGATCTGCTGCAGGGTAGTGGTGGGGCATATGCTCTGACCCATGAACTGTACTGGCCCATGACTGATCAGCGGAGTGATTAGTCATGGAGTGAACAGTAACACGGCCGATTCCATGATAGAATACTGGCAGAAGAGAAATTTGCAATTCCTATGCCTCTATTGTATAATCAAAACTGATACGAAAGAAAGTACCGCCGGCAACGCGGTGTATGAGAAGTGAGACGGCTGGGAAATCTGTTTGTCCAGTGGCAGCATGGGCAGTGTGAAGATGAGATATGAGGCGGAGTACGGGACTGCTGGGAGGAAGACTATATGAAGATCATGATCGTAGAAGACGACGAAACTCTTGCCGGGGAGATCGCTTCTTTTCTGGCCAGGTGGGGATATGACACGGTGACGGCAGAGAGGTTTGACCGGATCACCGAGGAATTTGCCCTCTGCCGGCCTCAGCTGGTGCTGATGGATATCAACCTGCCCTGTTATGACGGATTTTACTGGTGCAGGCAGATCCGGCAGGTGTCCGGAGTGCCTGTTCTCTACATCAGCAGCCGGGACGATGACAGGGACAAGATCATGGCTATGGCTCAGGGAGGAGACGATTATCTGGAGAAGCCTTTTGGGCTGGAGCTTTTAAAGGCCAAGGTGGAGGCTATACTGAGGCGGACCTATGAGTACAAAGTGAGGGATCAGATTTTTCTGGGAGAGGGACTGTATTTTGACTGGGAGCAGCAGGCCCTGTATCAGAGGGGAGAAGAGATCGAGCTGACCAGGGCCGAGCGGCGGGTGTTTGGGAAACTGGCAGACAGACGTCCCATGGTGGTGACCAGAGAAGAACTGATGATGGATCTGTGGGATACCGACGAGTATGTATCCGACGGGACTCTGACGACTCTGATCTGCAGGCTGAGAAACCGTCTGAAGGCGGCCTGCGGCCGGGACCTGATCGGAACAAAGAAAGGACAGGGATATTATCTTCAATGAATTACGGAAAAAAGATGTGGAGACAGGCAGGGCCTGCCGCCACAGTGCTTGTGGCATGCAATCTGTATTTTTTCTTTTTTATACAGGAAAGAACGGTGGGATATCTGGTGTATCTGGATATCCTTCTTTTGGTTCCGGCCTTTCTCTGGCTGATCCTGGACTATCTGGGATACCGGCAAAGAGAGAAGAGAAAGGAAGAGCTGTTTAAACAGGATGTCATCGCCTGCCGGGTCGTGGAGGATTTTGAGAACCGGGACATAGCGGTCCATGACGTGGAAGTGCTGGAAAGGCAGCTGAACGAACAGGTTCAGGAAAACCGTGATCTTCAGGACTATGCAGCCAGGTGGTGCCATGAGGTGAAGCTCCCTCTGGCTGCGGCGTTTCTCATCCAGGAGAAGATCGGGGATGCCGCTCTCAGGACCTCCATGAGAGAGCAGCTGGAGAAGATCCGTCTGAGGCTGAATTCCATGCTCTCAGGGTGCAGGCTCCAGAGCTCCCTGCTGGATCTGCAGATCAGAGAAACGGACCTGGCGGAGTGCGTCAGAACATCTATCCGCAACAATCGGTTTTTTCTGATCCAGAAAAGGTTTGACCTCACAGTGGAGGTGGGAGAACACATAGTATATACGGATCCTTCCTGGCTGGTCTATATTCTGGACCAGCTTTTGGGCAATGCGGCCAAATATGGGCAGAGGCCGCCCGGCGGGGGGGAAATATCCTCTCCGATGCTGCATATCTGGTCCGGGCAGGAGGGGGAGGTTACGAGACTGTTTGTGGAAGACCGGGGCCAGGGGATCCGGCCGGAGGATCTGGGAAGGATCTTCGAGAAAGGATTTACAGGAAGAAATTATCATAACGGGAAATATAGATCCACAGGAATGGGGCTGTATCTGGCGGCCAGGATCGCAGGCAGGCTGGGCCATGAGATCGTGGCGGAGAGCGAGTATGGGGAGTACAGCCGGTTCTGTGTGGTCATGAGACAAAATGGGTATTATGGAGTTTTGGGGGAGGGGAAGGGAACTGTAATGTAAGGGGCGGTTTTGTAATGCGGATGTAAGGATTTTCTGTCCGGGAACGCTTATAATGGGAGGGCACAGGGAAGTGCGGGATTTAGGCCGAGGTTGAGAGAATATTCAGCTGAGGTTAACTCCCGCAATTGCCTGTGTGGTGATATTTGATGACGGTTGGCAGGCGGCTGGAGATGGATATGGTGCCGTGAGTCCGGTCGGCAGGATGTCGATTCGTTGATGAATATGGAATGAGTCCGGGGGATTCTCGATGGGAGAATGCCCTGGGACGGACAGGAGGAGAGTTGCATGAGCAGAGTCGGTGAAACAGCGGGGAAGAGTATGTCAGTGGAGGGGGAAAGAGAGCTGAGGAGGAGTTATGTGGAGGAAGGGGGTGAAAGGCCGCAGAGGGTCAGGGCAGCGGAGGTGAAGAATCTGGTGAAGATTTATGGCGGCAGAGGGTTTCAGACCAGGGTGCTTAAGGGGCTGGAACTGACTATTTACCGGCAGGATTTTGCGGCCATCATGGGGCCTTCCGGGTCGGGTAAGACTACCTTGCTGAATATTCTTTCTACTATAGACAAACCGACCCAGGGCACGGTGATGCTGGACGGGAGGGATATTACCCATGCTTCCAATAAGGAGCTGTCGAAGCTCAGGAGGGATAAGATCGGGTTTGTGTTTCAGGACTACAGCCTTTTGGATACCATGAGCCTGGAGGACAATATCGCTCTGCCTCTGTCTCTGGGCGGCGTCTCCGGAAGGGAGTGTATGGAGAGGACCAGGGAGCTGGCAGAGACTTTCGGCCTGAAGGACCATCTGAAGAAATATCCCTATCAGCTGTCAGGAGGACAGAAGCAGAGAGGAGCCGCCTGCCGTGCTCTGATCACAAGGCCGGAGATCATCTTTGCCGACGAGCCTACAGGGGCTCTGGACTCCAAATCGGGGAAGGAACTTCTGGACTGTCTGAAGATGGTCAATGACAGCGGCCGGGCCACGATCCTGATGGTGACCCATGACCCGTTCTGTGCCTCCTACGCGAAAGACGTATATTTTTTAAGTGACGGGATGATCACATGCAGGGTCAGCAGGGGAACGGACCGGAAGGAGTTCTATGACCGGATCATCGATGTGCAGATTTCCATGGGAGGTGATTTTTCATGTCAATGATCCGTCTGGCTTTCCTGAATTTTAAAAACAGCTTTCGAAATTACCTGACTCTGGTGATCTCTCTGGCCTTTACGATCCTGGTACTGTTTAATTTTCAGAATCTCATCGTTTCCGGGGCCTTTGAAACGCTGGGGACCAGAAACCGGGAGTATGTGGAGATTATCATCCAGGTGATTTCGTTTGTGCTGGTGTGTTTCATGTTCTTTTTCATCTGGTACTCCACCAATGTGTTCCTCACCAGGAGGAAGCGGGAGATCGGGATCTATGTGTTTATGGGGCTTTCCAATGAGAAGATCGGAAGGATGTATCTGGCAGAGGTGTGTCTGATCGGTATCTCGGCTCTGGTTCTGGGGATCCTCTTCGGTGCGTTGAGCACCGGACTGTTTCAGATGATTCTGCTGGCCATCTCTGATCTGGCGGTGGAGATCCGGTTTCGCCCGTCTCTGAAATCTGTTCTTGTCACTGCCGGGATCTATCTGCCCATCTATCTGGTGTTTGCGGTCCATGGGTATGGATCCATCGTCAAAAGCAGCGTGCTGAATATGATGTCTGCATCCAGGCAGAACGAGTATGTGAGACCCAATCCTGGGCTCCTGCTGATGAAATCAGTGGCTGGAGTGGGGATCCTGGGTATGGGATACGGTCTTGCTGTCAAGAAAGACGGGGCCGGCACCATGGGAAACGCCTTTGGTGCAGTGGTTTTGGTGACCGCGGGGGTCTATTTGCTGTTCGGAGGCATGATCCCTGCCGTCCTCCGGATTCTGGCGAAAAACAAGAAATTTCTGTATGAGAGGCAGCGGATCATATGGGTCAGCA
>CAJUJV010000008.1:27505-45805 GCA_910586845.1 uncultured Hungatella sp. | reverse complement strand
CCAAAAGGAGAGGACTCTCTGGGTCAACAGCGTGATTTTCCGGATGAAGAAAAACTACAGGACCTATGCCATGGTATGTATCCTGATGCTGTGTTCCGTCACGGCGCTGGCCACCGGTTTTGCCATGAAGGGGCGGTATGAGACGATTATTCAGTTTGAGAATACCTACACGTTTCAGCTAGTCAGCGACAGAGAAGATCTGGGGAATGAGTCGGAGCGTCTGATCGGGGAAGGCAATGATATTGTTGTCAAAACCGGGATCCCCATGCTCCACCTGGAATCGGTCAGGACAGAAGGCCATGAATATTCAGCCAACTATGGCATCCTGGCTTTTTCGGATATCAGAAAGCTGGCGGAGGAGACAGGACTCAGGCTGGATTTCGAAGAGCCGGGGGATGATGAAGTGATGAAAGTATCTCACCTTTATCTGCTGTCACTGATCACGGACAGGGCTTTCGGCAAGGTTGAGATCGGAGGGAAGGTCTACCGCAAAATGGGTGAAACCAGCGAGCCCTATCTGGGGTATCTTCAGGAATCGGTCAGCTTCTATGTGGTCAACGACAGGGAATATGAGAGGCTGAAACCTTTGGGGGAGCAGCTTTTTACCTACAACTACCGCATCGGAGATCCGGGCTGTTTCTGGCAGACCAGAGAGCGTCTGGACGCGTGGGTGGCCGGTCTGGAGGGAGGAGATACAGCCAGGATAGCCATAGATCCGGAGAGCAATGAACTGGACTGGGTGAAGGTGATGTACTCTGTCTGCATTTTTATGTTTCTGGTATTTGTCCTGGCCAGCGGGAGCATCTTATTTATGAAGCTGTACAACGACGGATTTGAGGAGAAGGAACGGTATGGAGTGCTCCTGAAAATGGGCGCGGCCCCCCGGATACTGAAACGCTCCATCCGGACGGAGCTTATGATGTCCTACGGACTGCCTTTTGCAGTCATGGGGATCTCGTCCTTCTTTTCCGTAGGGGCCCTGGCATCTATGATGTTCACCAGTTTGATCATGGTCAATGTGGTCAGTGTGGCAGTGGTGTTTGTGATCCTCACATGCTGGTATCTCCTGTCGGTGCGAGCTTATGAGAGGAATGTGGGGATCAGCGGGGGAGACGGTTGATTTCATTGTTGAGGATCTCTAAAAACACCTCAATAAATTTCGGAAACAGCTTGTATTTTTTCCATATGATGTTGCTTCTTATGGCTAATTCCGGTTTCAGGGGACGAAAACAGATCATACTGTCTTCGGATTCATGATACAGATGATCCAGTGTCAGCAGATAACCGACATTTTCCTCAACCATAAGTTTGGCATTGAAAAACAGATTGAAGGTGGCAACCACATTAAGGGCCCGCTGGTTGCCGCCCAGCCATCCGGCGATCTCGTTTTTTACCATCTCCTGATTGGAGATGATAACAGGTTTGCCTGTCAGATCATCAGGGGAAATGGCGTCCAGCCCGGCAAGTTCGCTGTCCTTTCTCATCATGACGCCTCTGGTATCGTAATGAGGCAGGCGGATATAGTCATATCTGGACATATCTGCAGGCTCCACCACGATTCCCAGATCGAATAATCCCTGATCCAGTTTTTCGGTAACGTACTGAGCATTCCCGCTGTTGATATGAAGGCTGCCGTCGCCCCCACACTGGGGTTATTTGTCTATAAAAGGTTCGGCGCCAATGCCCTGTTTTTCCTTGCCGCGGCTACGGCCCTTCTTGCAGTGGGGCTGGCCGTGTGCATTACCGACCGTTATGTACCGCAGAAATCCAGGTCCTCCTGGAAGGAGAAGATGAGTGTCAAACGGATCGTGGAGCTGACCGCCGTCGTTCCGTCGCTGATCTGTTTGTTTGTCTATTTTGGATACAGTTCCGTGACAAATTTTGTGACTCCTTACGGGATGTCAAAAGGGATGGACAACATCATCCTGTTCTTCACCATCAACACACTTACGGTTATAGCTGCCAGGCTTCTGGCCGGAAGGGAGGCAGGCATATTGTGGATCATCAATGCTATCTATCTGGGTACGGGATTTGGCTCCATGATATGGGGGTGTGTTTCCGCAGGTTTTGGATATGTGATGACCTATTTGTTATCGGCTTCCGTCATGGCGGTCGGATATGCGGCGGGAAGATTCGGGCTGGAGAAAAGATAATTGATTCTCCAGGAATAAACAGTGGCATATTTTCCTGAAATGGTCTATAATGTAATTTCATTACGGAAGCGATGAAGGAGAATTGGGCTATGGAGTGGGAAAAACTGCTTTCAACAGAGAGGGGAGTAAGATTTTGTCCGGAAGATCCCGTATCTGACCGGGGCGATTATGATACCATCATCTGCAGCACCCTGTTCCGCAGGCTGCAGGACAAGGCCCAGGTGTTTCCCCTGGAGGAGGACGACTATGTGAGGACCCGTCTGACCCATTCTCTGGAGGTGTCGGCCATCGGCAAGAGGCTGGGCGAGGCGGTGTTTTGCAGGCTGAAAAAGGCCGGGAAGGATCCGTGGTTTGCACATCATGAGGAAAAAGAGTTTTCCGACGTGCTTTTGTGTGCCGGCTTGATCCATGACATCGGAAATCCGCCTTTCGGACATTTCGGAGAGTATGCGGTCAGAGAATGGTTCGGGGCCCATCTGGGAGAACTGACTCTGGAGGGGCAGAAGGTGACAGAGCTGCTGAGTGAATGGCAGATTCAGGACCTCTGCCATTTTGAAGGCAACGCCCAGTCTCTGCGGCTTCTGTCCAAAACCCCTTATCTGGGAAGGATGCAGGGGTTCAATCTGACATGCGGGGTTCTGGCCTCGATCATAAAGTATCCTGTTTCTTCGGAGGCACTGACAAAGCACAATCCCCGGGGCTACAAGAAGATAGGGTACAACTGGGCCGAGAGGAGGCTGTTTGAGAGGATAAGCGGGAAGACGGGCATGAACGGCTGCCGCCATCCCCTCTCCTATCTTCTGGAAGCGGCTGACGATATCGCCTATCGCACATCGGACTTAGAAGATGCCATGGTGAAGAAGGTTCTGAACCTGGCTCAGATCGTGGAGGGGTTAAAATCCTATGAGGAAGCCATGGAAGGCGGTCAGGCGGCTGTGAGGGAATGCAGGAACCAGCTGGAGAATCTCTACAGGGAGGAACTGGAACACAGAGACAGGAAGCCGGAGCTGACGGCCATTCAGCGCTGGAATCAGCAGATGCAGGAGCGGATGATCCGGGAAGCAGCTGACGGATTTGTCAGGCATTATGACCGGCTTATGGAGGGAAGGCTGGAGGGGGATCTGTTTGAGGACACGGTTTCCGGCCACATTATCGCCGCCATCGCCGGATTGAGTGAAAAGCAGATCTACACCAGTTCCTTAAAGATCAAGACCGAGCTGTTCGGCAGACGGGTGATCGATTCCCTGTTGAGCCAGTTCATGCCCGCGGCGGTGAAGTATGATACGGCGGAGGAACAGACCTTTATCGAACGGAGGACCATGGATATCATATCCGGTTTTTACAAGTCCATGTACCATGCCGAGGCAGAAGGGAAGAGCCGGGAGGAACGGCTCTATCTCCGGATCCTGATGGTCACGGACTACATCAGCGGCATGACGGACAATTACGCGAAAAGGCTCTATATGGAACTGTTCGGATGATGAGGGGATAAAGAAAGGAAAAATTGCGGGTAAAAGGGGAATGGCGGAAAAACAGGAAAGAACAAGGTACAGGCTGGCGGCTTCCATCAAAGAATGTATGAAGACCGCACCGGTGGACCGGATTACGGTAAAGGATATCGTAGAAGGGGCAGGAGTGACAAGGCAGACCTTTTACCGCAATTTTCAGGATAAATACGATCTGATTAACTGGTATTTTGACAAGCTGGTGCTGTCGTGTTTTGAACAGATCGGAGTCAGCCATACGGTCGGGGAGAGTCTGACCGAGAAGCTTAAGTTTATCCGGGAAGAAAAGGCATTTTTTATGGGAGCGTTCCGATCCGGCGACCATAATTCTCTGAGAGAACATGATTTTGAACTGATCCTCCGGTTCTATGAGGAACTGATCTCCCGGAAGACCAGCAGGCAGCTGGAAGAGGATATCCGGTTCCTGCTGGAGATGTACTGCCAGGGCTCGGTCTATATGACGGTAAAATGGATCCTGGGAGGGATGAAGGAGGAACCGGAGCAGGTGGCGAGAAAACTGGTGGAGGCCATACCGCCTAAGCTGGAGACCGTGTTCCTGGATCTGGGACTCCTGTAAAAATGCACAAATCAGACTGTAAAATTCTTACAAATTTTTGAGAAAGTGACAGACAGACGGAAGTGTCACTTTCTTTTTTTGTTTCCAGTCGTTAAAATCATAACAGAAATATAAACGAAAAGGAGAGGTGTTGTTATGGCAAACAGAATCGTTTTAAACGAAACATCCTATCACGGAGCAGGAGCGATCAGGGAGATTCCGGCAGAGGTGAAGACAAGAGGGTTTAAGAAGGCCTTTGTATGTTCCGATCCGGATCTGCTGAAATTCGGGGTTACCAAAAAGGTTACGGATATTCTGGACGGAGAGAAAATGGCCTATGAGATCTATTCCGATATCAAGCCTAATCCCACCATCGAGAATGTACAGTCCGGCGTGGCCGCATTTAAGGCTTCCGGAGCCGATTACATCATCGCTATCGGAGGCGGCTCTTCCATGGATACGGCAAAGGCCGTGGGAATCATCATCACCAATCCTGAGTTTGAAGACGTAAGGAGTCTGGAGGGTGTTGCACCGACCAAGAACCCCTGTGTACCTATTATCGCGGTTCCCACCACGGCAGGCACCGCAGCAGAGGTTACCATCAATTATGTCATTACGGATGTAGAGAAAAAGAGAAAATTCGTGTGTGTGGACACTCATGATATCCCGGTTATCGCCGTTATCGACCCGGATATGATGGCTTCCATGCCGAAAGGGCTGACGGCCGCCACAGGAATGGATGCCCTGACCCATGCCATCGAAGGTTATATCACAAAAGGCGCCTGGGAGATGACGGACATGTTCCACTTAAAAGCCATCGAGATCATCTCCGGCTCTCTGAGAGGAGCCGTGGACAATACTCCCGAGGGCCGGGAAGGCATGGCTCTGGGACAGTATGTGGCAGGCATGGGCTTCTCCAATGTAGGTCTGGGCATCGTTCATTCCATGGCACATTCTCTGGGCGCTGTCTATGACACTCCCCACGGCGTGGCCAATGCCATCCTGCTGCCCACAGTCATGGAATACAACGCTCCCTGCACCGGAGACAAGTACAGATACATCGCCAAAGCCATGGGCGTGGAAGGCGTGGATAAGATGAGTCAGGATGAGTACCGCAAAGCAGCCGTGGAGGCAGTCCGGAAGCTGTCCCAGGATGTGGGGATCCCTGCTGACCTGAAGGAGATCGTGAAGGAAGAGGATATCCAGTTCCTGGCAGAGTCCGCCTATGCCGACGCATGCCGTCCGGGCAATCCGAGAGACACTTCTGTGGAGGAGATCGTCGCTCTGTACAAGTCGCTGATGTAGAGAGGCGATCGGCGGACCAAAAATATACATAACCCTTGATTCCTAAAAAGGAGAGAATTCCGGGAAAGTCAGACATTTTCAAGTCTTTCATGTTCCGGGGAATTCTCTCCTTTTTAAAACTACCAGACAACCGTGAAAAACAGATTGCAGAACAGATGATTTTGACATATAATAAATTATGTGTATCTATGTTCAGGAGGTGATAGGATGAGGTTTGTTCAGGCGCAGTTTTCACTCAAGTACCAGCCGCAGATTAAGATAAGAAGATCAGCGAATGATATTGAAGATTTTCTTCAGCAATATTACGGAACTCCGCAGACGATGCCTTTACCAGATGAGTTTGCACCAGAAGCACCAAGGATTATTTTATATTCAAAAAATGGGCATAGTCAAATTAGCTTCTCACAGATTTCAGTTGATTTTATAGTAAATTTTGATAATGATTTTTTAAATGATTTCAAAAAAACGCAAGGGTATATTCAAGAACGAATTAGTCTGATAATTGAATTACTGAAAAAGATAAATATCAATGAGTATCTATTTTGTGGAATAACATATAATGCCCATCTTGATATCGGGACTCAAACATCAATTGACTATATCAGAGGATTTTTGGGAGGGGATATTCCAAAGATCGGCTTATATGAGGCCTCACAGAACATTGTATGGATAGAGAACGATAAGTTTTTTATTAATCAGCAAATTGGAACATACAAGGAATTCCAAGGAAGACCAGGAATTGTGCCAAATCTTTTTGAAATTGGTAAAGGTACAGTAATATCCGAAGGTGTTTCATTAGCATTAGATATTAATACTAGATATCAGTATGTATACAAAAATAAGAAAAATTCTATAGATGATTGCTCAAAGGATGTAGATACTATTTTTACATTATTGATTGATAAACTCAGCAGGTGGGAGTGATTTTATGCTACAAGAGCAAGGTGGAATAAAGAGAATATCAGGGATAGGAGTTGTTGCTGCTTTTGGCTTATTGACAATGTCTTCAAGTTTTTCAAATAATTCTTTTACCACTCTGAATGTCAGACCGGATTATTATTACGAGGCTTATAATTATATCAATAACGATAATACAGTGTGTAATTCATCAATGCTTTCAAGGCAGGCAGTAGGAGATATAGTTTCAGTTGAAAAGAAAGCAGATTTTATGCAGCAGCATGAAAAGATAAATGTAAATCTTCAAATTACAAAGATTACCAGATATGTATCAAATTTTGAATTTGAGGAAGAGTACGAGGAGATTTGATGGAGTATCCATGGTTCGAACTACAAGAAAATAGCGCGGATATTACTCAGGGCGATATAATTAAAGGCTGTCCTGTCCCAATTCTTAAAGAATTCGATATTAGTGAAGAGGGGCAGAATGTAAAAGCTGAAATTGTGACAATTGATGGCATTGTATTAACACAGGCCTGCGATATTGTTAATAAAAAAGTTAAAAATATTATTTTATGTGCAATCACATCGAAAAGCGAATTTGAGGTGACACAACGAAGCTTCAGAAAAAGTGAAAAAGAAATAAGAAAAAGTATCGAAGGAATCATTAAGGGGCAGCAAAATGCTTACCATATTATAAATAATTATAAGTCTGAGAAGTTTTCGCAAGATTATTACATTATTAATTTTAAGGAGATATTTAGTGTTCCAGTGGATGTAGCAAGAGCAATTGCAGAGAAAAATGGCAAAAGATTAAGATTGTGCCCGCCTTACAGAGAGCATCTTTCTCAGGCGTTTGCACGTTATTTTATACGAGTAGGTCTTCCAATTAATATTCGTATGGATTAATTGTTCTGTTTAGAGATAGAGGGATCGTTGGAAAACAGATAACCTTAAACAGGGGCGGATGTGATACAAATATGTCACATCCGCCCCTGAAAGCTTTAAAAAAGCAAAAAGATGACAGTCCCTTATAAAATTTTAACCGATTCGTTGGAATAAAGTAAAAAACAGGTAAGAAAATTGTGTTAAAATCAGAAAGACCCACTCACGGGTGATGTATACAGACATAAGACCGAGATAAAGGAGAGGCTCATGAGAAAAAAACATTGTAATAGAAAACACTGCCAAAAGGCAGCCATAGCCGCAGTGATCGCGGCGATGACCGTGCTTCCGGTACAGGAGGTCCTGGCAGCAGGTCCGGGGGAGGGGAATTACTCTTCGCAGGGACCCGGAAGTCTGTCGGGGCCGGGAGGAGGCCCCGGTTCCGGAAACAGTGCAGATCCGGGAGGAAACCCTGCCGGGGCGGGAAACAGCGCCGGCCCGGGAAACACTGCCGGCCCGGGAGGTGGTCCCGGTTCCGGAAACACCATCAGTCCCGGAAATACCATCGGTCCCGGGGGAAATACGGGTCCGGGACAGACGGACACAGGCGGTTCCTCTTCCGACAGCGGTCAGACGGCAGCGAACCCCAACGCGTGGAAACGGTCGGGGAATCATTATCTGATGCCCGACGGCTCTCCTATCACCAATGTATTTCGGAGAGGCATCGACGTGTCCAGATGGCAGGGAGAGATAAACTGGGATCAGGTTGCGGCAGACGATATATCCTTTGTCATGCTGGGAACCCGCTCCAGGGGAGAGGTGGACCCTTATTTCCACAGAAATATCCAGGAAGCCTCACGGGCCGGAATCCAGGTGGGAGTATATATCTATTCTCTTGCCACCACGCCCGAGATGGCGGTGGAAGAAGCAGATTTTGTGCTGGATCTGATCAAGGATTATCCCGTATCCTACCCTGTGGCACTGGACATGGAGGATGACGTTCAGGCGGCGCTGTCTTCGGAGGAGCGGGCAGCCATTGCCAACGCATTCTGCCAAAGGATCTCCCAGGCAGGATACTATCCCATCATCTATGCCAATGAATACTGGCTCAGTCATTATCTGGACATGTCCAGAATAAATTACCCGGTGTGGGTGGCCAGGTATTCTCAGAAGCCTGCCTACGCCTCCCCGGTGATGTGGCAGTGTACCGACAGCGGAGCCGTCAGCGGGATCCGGGGCAATGTGGATATCGATTTTCAGTTCAGGGATTTTTCCGGCGTGATACCGGCCCATACCTGGAGGACCATCGCCGGAAAGACTTATTATTATGCAGACTATAAGATGCAGAAAAATAACTGGATCCATGACGGCGACGGCTGGTATTATATGGACGGCGACGGTCTGGCTTCCAAAAACTGGCAGATGATCAACGGGGAGAGGTATTATCTGGACGAGAGTTCCGGAAAGATGCAGTACGGCTGGAAGATGGATGAGGGAACCTGGTATTATCTGGGCAGTTCCGGAGCAGCGGTGAAGGGCTGGATCGATGACAACGGAACCTGGTACTACGGCAGCCGGACTACGGGAGCCATGGAGACCGGATGGCTGGAGGATCAGGGCCGTACATATTATCTGGACAGTTCCGGCCGGATGGCTACGGGCTGGATCAGACCGGAAGGCAGATGGCATTATATGAACGGAAACGGCGCCATGGTCAGAGGGTGGGCCTATGACGGAAAAGCATGGTATCATCTGGATCAGAACGGTGTGATGGAAACAGGATGGCTCAGTGACAACGGGCGCAGATATTATCTGACGGAGACCGGGGCCATGGCAGTGGGCTGGCGCCAGATAGAAGGCAAATGGTACTGGTTTGACAGCACCGGAAGTATGACAACCGGCTGGCAGCAGCCGGACGGAAGCTGGTATTATTTAAAGGGTGACGGATCCATGGCTGTAGGCCTGGTGGAAGTCGGCGGCATCAGCTATTATCTGGATCCTGACAGCGGCAGGATGGCCTCCGATACGGAAGTGGTCATAGGAGACAGGACCTACCGGGCTTCCGGAAGCGGACGGCTGGAAGAGGTGCTGCCGGAAGAGAGTCAGGAAAACGGAGAAAACCCGGAGACTATCGGCCGGACGGAGCCGGCAGGTCCTTAAAAAGGCTGCTTGCATAATCCCCCGGTCAATGATATACTGTGTTGAGAAGCAGGGAGGGACGCCGCTGCAGCGGCGTCCTGAAAGACAGGAGAGAACATGGACAGGGAAGAGAAACAGGTGCTGGACTACCTGGCCGGCGCCGGAAAGGTGCTGGTAGGGATCGGGGGAGAGTGGAGGCTGGATAAGGATCCTCATATCCGTCAGGCTTATGAGGCTTTGAGCCGTCTGCTGGAGGGAAAAGACTATTTTATCGTCACCACCAACACGGATGCCGCCATCTATGACAGTCCTCTGGATAAAGAGAAGATCGTGGCCCCCTGCGGAAACGAGACCTGGAGACAGTGCTCTAAGGCCTGTACCAAGGACATCTGGGAGCCGGGTGAGATCCCTGACGACGTCTGCCCTCACTGCGGCGCGCCGCTGACAGGCAATACCAGAGAGGCAGAGACTTATATTGAAGAAGGATATCTGCCTCAGTGGCAGCGATATACCAGGTGGCTGGCCATGACCATGAACCGGGAACTGCTGGTTCTGGAGCTGGGAGAGGGATTTCAGGTTCCCACAGTCATCCGCTGGCCCTTTGAGAAAACCGTCTTTTTTAACCGGAAATCTCATATGTACCGGGTACACCGGAGCCTCAGCCAGGTGACGGAGGAGATCGGCGACCGGGCGGCGGCCGTACCGGAGAACTCCGTGGAATGGATAAAAAAGCTGTGTGGGGGAAGATAAGTTGATTGCAGTCATAGATTACGATGCGGGAAATCTGAAAAGTGTAGAAAAAGCTCTGACCTTTCTGGGAGAGAAACCGGTGATCACCAGGGATAAAGCCCTGATCCTGTCGGCGGACAAAGTAGTCCTGCCGGGGGTGGGGGCTTTTGGCGATGCCATGGACCGTCTCAATCACTACGGCCTTACGGAGGTGATCCGCCAGGTGGCAGAGAGACACAGGCCTTTTCTGGGCATTTGTCTCGGCCTTCAGCTGATGTTTGAGAGCAGCGAGGAAAGCCGGGGCGTGCCGGGGCTGGGGCTTCTGAAAGGGAGGATCCTGAAGATCCCTGACAGTCCGGGCCTTAAGATCCCTCATATGGGATGGAATTCTCTGGATATCAGACAGGGTTCCCGGCTGTTCGCAGGCGTATCCTCAGGGGAGTATGTGTATTTTGTCCACTCCTATTATCTGAAGGCGGAGGATGAGGCTGTGGTGGCGGCTTCCACGGAGTACAGCACCCATATTCACGCCGCCGTGGAGGCAGGCAGTCTCTGGGGCTGTCAGTTCCATCCGGAGAAGAGCGGAGATACGGGACTGAGAATCTTAAAAAATTTTGTGGAACTGTAACATAAATTTGGCGGAGGATGGATATGTTTACAAAACGGATTATTCCCTGTCTGGATGTGCATAACGGCCGGGTAGTGAAAGGCGTGAATTTTGTAAATCTGAGAGATGCGGGGGACCCGGTGGAGATCGGGGCTGCTTACGGCAGGGCCGGAGCCGACGAACTGGTATTTCTGGATATCACGGCTTCCTCCGATGCCAGGGGAACCATTGTGGATATGGTGCGCAGGGTGGCAGAGACGGTGTTTATCCCTTTTACCGTGGGAGGAGGGATCCGGACCGTGGAGGATTTCAGACGGATCCTCAGGGAAGGGGCAGACAAGATATCCGTCAACTCCGCGGCCATCGATGACCCGCGTCTGATCTCCGATGCTGCGGACAAATTCGGCCGCCAGTGCGTGGTGGTTGCCATTGATGCCAGGCGGCGCAGGGACGGTTCGGGCTGGAATGTATATAAACACGGAGGCAGGATCGACACGGGCCTTGACGCGGTGGAGTGGGCCATGAAGGCGGATCGTATGGGGGCGGGAGAGATCCTGCTGACCAGCATGGACTGCGACGGGACGAAGGCAGGATATGACTGCTGCCTCACGGCTCAGATCGCGGATCATGTGTCGGTGCCTGTCATTGCCTCGGGAGGCGCAGGGACTAAGGAGCATTTTTACGATGCCCTGACTGCCGGAAAGGCCGATGCGGCCCTGGCAGCTTCCTTATTCCATTATAAGGAGCTGGAGATCTGTGATCTGAAGGCATATCTTCGGGACAGAGGCGTTGCCGTGCGCATGTAGGTACAGACCATGGAAACCGTTCTGTCCGGGAAGCCTCTGGGCTTTTCGGGACAAAAGGGACGGGGACACGAAAGAAAAAAGGATCAGAAATACATTTAGAGAAGGGGAATGAATATGGCAGCATTGCAGAATGACTGGGTGGAAGCAGTCGGAGGAGAGTTCAGAAAACCGTATTATAAAGAACTGTATGAATTTGTCAGAGAGGAATACAATACCACTACCGTCTATCCGCCGGCCGACGATATTTTCAATGCGCTGCATCTGACGGCTCTGAAGGATGTGAAGGTTCTGATCCTGGGGCAGGATCCCTATCACGGGGCCAATCAGGCTCACGGTCTGTCTTTTTCCGTGCTGCCGGGGCAGAGGATTCCGCCGTCTCTCAAGAACATCTATACGGAGCTTCACGATGATCTGGGGTGTGACATCCCCAACAACGGATATCTGGAGAAGTGGGCAAAGCAGGGAGTTCTCATGCTGAACACGGTGCTGACGGTCCGGGCTCACAAGCCTAATTCTCATCAGGGAAAAGGCTGGGAATACTTTACGGATGCCATTATCCGTGCGGTCAATGAACAGGACCGCCCCATTGTGTATCTTCTTTGGGGGCGTCCGGCTCAGAAAAAGGCCTCCATGCTGAATAATCCGAAGCATCTCATCCTCAAAGCCCCCCATCCCAGCCCCTATTCGGCGGATACGGGATTTTTTGGCTGCCGGCATTTCAGCCAGGCCAATGAGTTTTTAGAATCCCATGGAGCAGAGCCCATAGACTGGCAGATCGAGAATATTTAGAAGAGGAGCGCTAACGGAATGAGTATCATTGAAATCTTAAAGGTTCTGGTGTTCGGGATCGTGGAGGGCTTTACAGAGTGGCTTCCCATCAGCAGCACCGGACATATGATTCTGTTAGACGATTTGATCCATCTGAACGTGACCGATGAATTTCGGGAAGTGTTCATGGTGGTGATCCAGCTGGGGGCTATCCTGGCAGTGGTTCTTTTATACTTTAAAAAGCTGAATCCTTTTGTGGATCCCCATGTGGTGGGAAAGAGAGAAGCCTCTGCCGTCTGGAGGCTGCCTCTGGGACCGTGGCTGATCACGGTAAAGAAACACACTATGATCCTGTGGCTGAAGGTGGTCATCGCCTGTCTTCCTGCCGCCCTCATTGGGATCCCTCTGGATGACTGGATGGAGGTTCATCTCAGAAGCAGCTATATCGTAGCCGCCATGCTGATCCTGTACGGCATCCTGTTTATTGTAGTGGAGAACAGAAATTACGGGCAGAGGCCCCGGGTCGAGAGGACGGGGCAGATATCCGTCCGGCTGGCTTTCTATATCGGGCTGTTCCAGGTCCTCTCTCTGGTACCGGGGACTTCCCGGTCGGGAGCCACCATCCTGGGAGCCATGATCCTGGGCTGCTCCAGAAGCGCCGCCGCCGAGTTCTCGTTTTTCCTGGGGATCCCTGTGATGTTCGGAGCGAGTCTTCTGAAGCTTGTGAAGTTCGGATTTCATTTTACAGGAGCAGAAGTATTCATACTGCTGTTCGGGATGATCGTGGCCTTCCTGGTGTCCGTGTATTCGATCAAGTTCCTTATGAGCTATATCCGCAGAAACGATTTCAAACTTTTCGGTTACTATCGGATCGTGCTGGGAATCCTGGTGATCCTGTATTTTGGGATCAAGGCCCTGGCTGCGTTCTGGGGATGATGAAAAGGGCTGTGAGAACGGAGTCTTATCCGCTGTTCACAGCCCCTTTTATGTACTCTGAATCATAGGTGGAACCCTCTATTATGGAGAAAAGAGCCTTTCGATCCGCTCTTCCGCATTCTGTTCATCTCTGCCGTTAAAAAAGAACAACTGGGTTCGTGCGTGTGTGTCAAAGTTTCGTATCATCGCCTCGTAATCTTTCACGTTCACTCTGGATGCTTCATATTCCACAAATATATCGCAATCACAAGAGTTGGCAGTCGTGATAAGTACAGTCAGAGGAATGGGATGGTACCTTTGACGGATATCCATCGTTTTCCGTAACATAACTTAGCCTCCTTACTTGAATAAAGCCAATAGGTGACACCGATATACTACAGTTCTATTGTAGCATGTCAACATCTAAAATACAAGCAAGAAGTGCGAAAAAATGTAAGAAAATTGAAAAAATTTGTATATTACAGAATGGCTGTCGATAAAAAGCGAAAGTTTACAGTCCTTCTGCAATATCGTAGATCAACCGTTCCGAGTCTGCCCAACCGAGACAGGGATCGGTGATAGACTGGCCATATCGATGCTGGCCGATCTTCTGGCTGCCGGGCTCGATATAGCTCTCGATCATGACGCCCTTTACCATGTCATGGATCTCCGTGCTGTGGCGGCGGCTGTGGAGAACCTCTTTCACGATGCGGATCTGTTCCGCATACTGCTTGCCGGAATTGGAATGGTTGCCGTCCACGATACAGGCCGGATTCTTCAGATCCCGTTCGCTGTACAGCCGGTGAAGCAGGATCAGGTCCTCATAATGATAGTTGGGAAGGTTCTGTCCGTGCTTGTTGACGGCTCCCCGGAGGATGGTGTGAGTCAGGGGATTGCCGGGGGTCCTGACTTCCCAGCCCCGGAAGATAAACTCGTGGGAGCCCTGTGCGGCCACGACGGAGTTGAGCATAACGGACAGATCGCCGCTGGTGGGATTTTTCATCCCGACAGGTACATCGCAGCCGCTGGCAACCAGCCGATGCTGCTGATTCTCCACGGAGCGGGCTCCTACAGCGATGTAGGACATCAGATCGTCTAGATATCTCAGATTCTCAGGGTAGAGCATCTCGTCTGCCGTGGTCAGGCCGGTCTCTTCCACCACATGCATATGCATCTTGCGGATGGCGATCAGGCCCTCATACATGTTGGGCTGTTTTTCCGGATCCGGCTGATGGAGAAGCCCTTTGTAGCCTTCTCCCGTAGTCCGGGGTTTGTTGGTATAGACCCGGGGGATGATGATGATCTTGTCCTTCACCTTCTCCTGGACAGGCACCAGACGGCTCACATAGTCCAGGACAGCATGTTCATTGTCTGCAGAACAGGGGCCGATAATGACCAGAAATTTGCCGCTCCTGCCAGTCAGTACATCCCGGATCTCCTGATCCCGCTTCTCTTTTATGGCTGCCATCCCCGCGGGAAGAGGAAACTGATCCCGGATCTCTGCCGGGGAGGGCAGCATGTTCATGAATTCAAGTCCCATAGTAATGATTCTCCTTATCTTTTCTTGTCTACATAGGTCTGTGGTCCACGTCGCAGAATCCGTCGTCGTCCAGATCCACATGTTCATGGGCGGAACCGGCGTAGAATTCCTTACCCACCACATTGCGGGACTGACGGCAGTCCTCTATGGTCTGGGACAGCATACGGCGGACCTCCATAGGGTTTTTGATGTTTTTCAGGGTGATCTCCTGGGTGGCATCTACCTTTGTCTTCAGGATGATGTCGCCGGTGCCGAAGATCTTGCCGGCCAGAGTCTGGCGGAGAGTCAGATCCACGATACGATAGAGCAGGGTCTCATCGAGAGTGGTATTCAGAAACCCCTGTTTGATCATAAGCCGGTCGTCCTCTATGTAATAAGAGGTAAAACTGATGGGAAACCACAGATGGTGCTTTCTGTCCTTCCATAAATATCCGTTTGAATTTGCCATGGCATGATCCTTCTTTCTTTGAATTACAACAAATAAGGGATCCTCCCATTTTGCGATGGGTCCCTCTTTACGGCAAATATTATAGCATAAAATGTGGGGGATGTCATTAGAGACGTTTGATAATGCATATCATAATGGGAGGACTTATTCTGATCTCGCACTCAGAGTGTGCTCTTGTTTCCGGGCAAGCTGATACGGAGGGAAACCGCTTAAATCAGCGTCCGCCTGGATTGGCAGTTATTACATGCAAAATCTGGAACTTTGTTCATCAAAATACAACGGCCAGCAGCATCTTGAACTGCTCCTCGCCAAAGACGGCGTGGGGATGACCGGCGGGCATCACGATGGACTGACCTTCATGCAGAAAATACTCTTTCCCGTCAATGGTGATTTTTCCGGTCCCATCCAGGCAGGTGACAAAGGCATCGCCGCCGGACTCGTGGGTGCTGATCTCCTCGCCCTTGTCAAAGGAAAACAGGGTTATGCTCAGATGTTCATTCTGCGCCAGCGTCTTGCTGACTACCTGGCCTTCCTGATAGGTAATCTGTTCTTTCAGGGTAAGAACCTCTGCTTTTTTGATATTTTTTATCCTTTCGCTCATATCATTCCTCCTAAAATCTTGTCGGCTTTTTTCGTATTTCTGCGAAATCACTCCAGGATTCTGCCGTCCGTTGATATGGTTACGATTTGCCATGGAATGAATTTTCCGCTGTCCTGCAAAGACTTCTTTACCGCCGCTTCCAGGCCGCCGCAACAGGGAACCTCCATACGCACAACCGTAATGCCGTGAATGTCGTTCTGCCTGATGATCTCGGTCAGCTTCTCACTGTAATCTATGCTATCCAGCTTGGGACAGCCAATGAGTGTGATTTTGCCCTTCATAAAATCCTGGTGCAGACTGGCATAGGCGTAAGCCGTACAGTCGGCGGCAATCAACAATTTTGCACCGCTGAAGAAGGGGGCATTGACAGGGATTAACTTAATCTGACAGGGCCATTGACCAAGGCGGGAAATCGGCCGGACATCGGAAACAGGAGGTTTCTCTTCCCGATCAAACCGGCGCATCTGCTGGCCGGGACAGCCGGTATGATACGGAACTTCGCCGGACTGCCTGACTTTATTTTCCTTGACAGCCTGCTCGTTGTACTGCGCTGCCTCCCGCTCCACAAAGGTAATGGCTCCCATGGGACAGGCGGGCAGGCAGTCGCCCAGGCCGTCGCAATAGTCGTCCCGCAGCAGCTTCGCCTTACCGTTTACCATGCCGATGGCTCCCTCATGGCAGGCGTCAGCGCAGGCGCCGCAGCCGTTGCATGTTTCCTCGTTGATTTGAATGATTTTGCGAATCATGTGTGGATACCTCCCTTGTCTTTCTGATATGATTATAGTATAATAGGAGAGAAATTTCTGTTGTTATAACCACGAAATTGAGAATTTTCGGGAGGAGGGATATGGGTGAGTTTCATTCCTGCACCATTGTTCCGCGGTATCAGCAAGGAAGAACTGGAAGAAATACAGACTCTGCAATGCATACGCCAATGCTCCTATTCCAAAGGAGAGGCGATTTTTCGCATGGGAGATCTGGTTCATGAAATGGGCGTAGTCCTGACGGGAAATATTTATATTGAAAATGTGGACTTGTGGGGGAACAAAAGTATCATTCAAAACATTCTGGCAGGACAGACGTTTGCCGAAACTTATGTACTGTGCCATGAGCCGTTGATGGTAGACGTGGTCTGCGCCGACGACACAAAAGTCCTGCTGATCGACATCGGAACTCTGCTTGGAGAAGAAAATCAGCGGCGGATCTGGTACCAGAAACTGTACCGCAATCTTTTAATGAACGCTCTTCAAAAAAATCTCGCGTTGAGCAATCGTATTTTCTGCACAAGTTCCAAGAAAGTGCGGGGCCGGCTTTTCTCCTATTTTTCTTTTCAATCCATGCAGGCCGGAAGTATGGAGTTTACCATTCCCTTTGACCGACAACAAATGGCGGATTATCTCAATGTGGAACGCAGCGCGCTTTCCAAAGAATTGGGAAAAATGAAGAGGGAAGGGCTGATTGATTTCCATAAAAACCGCTTTATGTTAAAATATAAAAAAGCAGATTCGTCCGGACTGACAGGTAATTCGGAATCCTAAACTGTCGCCACCTGTCCCAGTCTTAACGGAGCGACAAAGATTTCCGGTATTCTGAAGGAGTTCTGCCTTCAATTTTCTTGAAGGAGCGGATAAAGAAGCTGGTGCTGTAATATCCTACCCGACCGGCGATATCACGGATGGTCAGGTCTGTCTCCATCAGGAGCCGCTTGGCCTTCTCGATCCGAAGCTTTGTCAGCCAGGAGATAAAATTGGAGCCGGACATTTTCTTAAACAGAGTGGAGAAATAGTTGGGGGACAGTCCGTAGAGAGCCGCCACTCCGGTAAGGGTCAGATCTTCCATGTAGTGGGTTTTCAGATAAGCGGTGATCTCCTCGTATTTAAAATCTCTGGCAGAAGGGATCTGCATGATGACGGAAGCTGCCTTTAACAGCTGCTGTTTGATGTTGTCTCCGGACAGAGGTTCGGTCTGATAGGCATCGGTTAAGAAGTTCAGGATCCGCCGGGCAGATTCGGGATTTTTCTCCTCTGTCTGCGGCAGCTTCTGGATGATGGTATCGCAGATGATGGAGAACTCCACATGATCGGCCCGGGAAAAGGCGGACAGGGTTTTGCAGCACTGGGTGCACAGCTCTTCCACCTCCGGATCGAGAGCAGGGGGACGGCAGTTGCTCTTGTACAGGCGGCAGGGACCGTACACAGGCCGGCAGGCTGCCAGCTTTTTCATTCGGGAATAATCGGAGTGCCACTGATCGCTGACAGTAAAGGGTTTTCCTTCCACGATGGTATAGCCGGGCAGAAAGAAACGGGCCAGAGTCTTTTTCATCTCCTGATAATACCCCGGATATTCGGAAGTCTCAAAAAGGAACAGGAGAGAGCCGGTCTCCGTCCCGTAGGGGATCATCAGGATTTTTTCGTCGTTTTTTTCCAGAAATTCGGACAGGGAAAGT
>CAJUJV010000008.1:0-27495 GCA_910586845.1 uncultured Hungatella sp. | reverse complement strand
CGGCCTGCAATATCGTTGACCAGGAGCAGGGGATGGCACAGGTGAGGCAGGACCATGGGATGGTCGGGCTGGTTTAACAGAGACACGATATTCAGTCTCAGGGTCTCGATCAGCTGAGTCCGCTTCCGCTCCAGGGATGAGATGGTACTGTCAAGGATCAGCTCCATGGCTCTGCGGGTCAGAGGCTTTAACAGATAGTCTTTTACCCCCAGCCGGATAGCCTCCTGGGCGTACTTAAAATCGTCAAATCCGGACAGCACATAGAAATCCGTGTCAGGACTTGTCTTCCTGGCGGACCGGATGGCTTCCAGCCCGTTCATGGATGGCATGCGGATGTCCACGATGGCCAGGTCAAAATGACGCTGATCCAGCTTTTCCACCATGGAAAGTCCGTTGTCTGCCTCCAGGATATCTTCCTGGTCGACTCCCAGATCTTTTAAAAACAGCACAATGGACTGGCGTACCAGAGCTTCATCATCTGCAATGAGAATTTTCATCGTTCTTCCTCCTCCAGATACAGGTAAATTTCTGTTCGTGTTCCCCTGCCCGGCTCGCTTTCCATGTGGAACCTGCTTTTGGGCCGGCAGGTCATGAGCCGTGCCCGGACATTGGCCAGGCCGATGCCGGTTTCCGGGATCCTGTCTGTTTCACAGCCGCAGCCATTGTCTTCCACAAGAATCCGGATGCCTTCCTCTGCCTGGTTTACAGAGATCCGGATAAAACATTCTCTGCTGCAGGGTTCTATGCCGTGGAGGATGGAATTTTCCACCACGGGCTGGATCAGCAGTTTGGGGATCATGACGTCTCCCAGGCCGGCATCGGTGATGACTTCATAAGTAAGCCGTTCACTGAAACGCAGTTTCTGCAGTGCACAGTAATTTTCAATGAAGGAAAGCTCCTGGCTGAGAGGAATCAGGGCCGGCGCCTTCAGGACATAGCGGAGCATCCCCGACAGCTCATAGAGGGCGTTTTCCAGGGTGTCCCTGTCTCCGATCTGGTTCAGAGCGATAAAATTGTTCAGGGTATTGAACAGAAAATGGGGATGGATCTGGGACTGCAGCGCACGGAATTCAATGTCCTTCTGCCGGATAGCCATGACATATTCGGTCTGGATCCGCTTTTCCAGCTGGGCTGCCATATGATTTAAAGAGTCACCCAGATCATCCAGCTCCGTGTCGGATCTATATTCGTAGTTCTGGCTGAAATCTTCATTTTCGATAGAAGAAAGGATCCGTTTCATATGACTGATAGCGGTGACCATCTTCTTGGAACACATCATGTAGGAAACTGCCGCCATGACCGCGCCGAGGATATAGAGAAGGACGGCAGTGACATAGATAAGACTGGTTTTCCGTTTCAGCTGTGTGTCGGAGAGAAGGATAGAGATGGTCCACGGATAGCCGTCGACAGGGTAGGTGTAGGTCTGAAATATTCCGTCTTCCAGAGAGATCCTGCCTTTGTCTTTCAGATCTCCGCTCAGTTTTTGTGTGTCGGAGGCTTCCAGGGGACAGTTGCTGTAGATGATCTGACGGTTCTCGTCTCTCAGGATAATTTTGGAATCCACATGAAAAGCGAAATCCTTGAAGATCCTGTTGAAGATAGAGGTGTTGATGTCGATCTTGATCACATACAGAGGTTCCCTGGTGGGAATATCCACGATCATGCGGACCAGAGAGATGACCTGATTATAGGGGCTGATATAGTCGGGAGTATGGGGACCGATGAGGATACACCGGCCGTCGGCCCGAAGGGCCTCCTGATACCAGCTCTGAGCCGAATAATCATAGGAACTGTCCAGAGTTTTCCGGTCCGTGCCCATGACCGTGTAGTACAGGCATTGGTGATCGTTGCAGATAAAGATTCCGTTTACGTCTTCTCTGGTGTAACGTACAAAGCTCATGTTGGAATTCAGACTGTTGTCCAGCTGGATCTTGTTGAAGATATCATAGGAGGATCCTTTGGAAAGTCCCATGAGGTAATCGTAGAGAGTGTCGTTGTAGTAGGGCTGCATGGTAACCTGCTGGGCTTCATTCAGATAGGTGGTGATATTGCTGGTCATGGAGCTGATGGTAGAATTCAGCAAAAGTCTGATGTCCCGGCTGTACTCGGCAGTGAATATGCGGGCGATAACGGTTGTTATGAGAAGAAAGGGCCCCAGAGTACTGATGAGGAAGTTCTTCATAAGCTGAAAAGAGAACGACTTTCTGGTAATCATGATAATCCTCCACAGGCGATTGGCAAAAACATATGATCATTATATACTTTTTCCTGTTTTACTTCAATGAAACGGATGAAATTCGGAAAAATATACAATAAAATCGTAAAAATGGGACATCTTTTGGAAGGCTGGCTATATTATAATAAGATCAGCAACGCAACAGGAATCTATTATTTGTCAGGAGGTAAATTATGAAGAAACGGTTCAGAGATTTGGCGGCACTGGGGTTGGCGGCAGTTATGGCGGCAGGAAGCCTTACGGGCTGTCAGAAAGAGCAGCAGCCTGCCCGGACGGAGGCCCCCACAACTCAGGCGGCAGCAGAGGCGGGGAAACAGCAGGAGAGCCAGGGGTCAGGTGAGACCGAAGCGGCTCCTCTATCGGGAAGCCTGGAGATCGTCACCAACGGCAACGAGGCCACCTTTAACGCAGTCACCGCCATTTTCCAGAAATTTATGGAAGAGAATCCGGGAGTGACCATCGACTTTACCACCCAGGGCTCTGATTATGAGCAGCTGATGAAGGCCAGGATGGCTTCCAATGATCTGCCGGATATGTTCGTGACCCACGGATGGTCCGTGGCCAGGTACAGCGAATATCTGAGACCTTTGACAGACCAGCCCTGGTATGGTACGATAGAAGAATCCTTCCTCAGTAATATCCAGGATGACAACGGAGACATTTTCGTCCTCCCCCTGGATATGGACCAGAGCGGCGTGATCTATAACAAGAGGATCCTGGAAGAGCTGGATGCAGAATATCCCAGGACATGGGATGAGTTTTTAAGCCTCTGCGGCAGGGCCAAGGAGAAAGGGTATACAGGAGTTTTCGTGGCAGGCAAGGACAGCAGACAGCTGGCCAGCGTCATGAATATCTCCGCCGTAACCTATCTGATCAACTGTGAGGACAAGGGTTACGGACAGCAGCTAAAGGACGGAACCTTCGACTGGAACAACTGGGAGCCCGTATCGGGACTTCTGATGACTCTGAAAGAAAACGGATATCTGAATGTGGATGCCGTCACCTGCGATCCCATCGATATCCCTTCCCGGATGGCAGAGGACAATGTGCTGTTTCTGATCACCTCCAGCGCTTACCTGATCTCCCAGGCAGAAGAACTGAACGGGGACATCCGCTACAGCCTTGGACCCATCCCCGCGTTAAACGAGAATTATGAGTCTGCCTTCTGCGGAGGCGAGAGAGAGGCTTACGGAATCTGGAAAGACACGAAAAATGAAGAACTGTGCCTGGCCCTTCTGGAGTACATGGCGAGACCGGAAAATGTAAGGATCGTGTGTGAGGCCAGCGGAAAGAGATCGGCCATCAAGGATGTAAATCCGGATCTGGGCGCCGTGGGCGAAGCTTTTAAAGAGTATGCGGATGTGGCGATCTATCCCATCTTTGACCGGGTCTATCTGCCCAACGGTATGTGGAGCACCTTAAAGACCGTGGGCTCCGCCATCATCGGAGGCGAGATGACCGTGGAAGAGAGCATCAAGGTCATGGAGGCGGACTATGAGACACTTCGGGCGCAGAACTAAGGGCTTTTCCATTGACCTGCTCTACCTGCCGGCGCTGATTCTGCTGGCCATGTTCGTGGTATACCCCATGCTCTCCGGAGTTCAGATCTCCTTTACCAACTGGAACGGATATTCTGCAAAATACAAATATGTGGGACTGGCCAATTATGTCCGGATGTTTCAGGACAAGATGTTTTACACTGCCCTGAAGAACACCGTCATCTACGGCGTGGGGAGCACGACTCTCCAGACTGTCATAGGAGTTTTATACGCCCTGCTGCTGCAGAAAAAGTTTCACGGGCAGACCCTGGCCAGGGTGATCATCTATCTGCCGGCCATGATCGCGTCACTGATCATGGGATACATCTGCTACTTTCTGGTACAGTACAACAACGGCGCTCTCAACGATGTCATGAAACTGTTTGGAGCCGAACCCGTTGACTGGATGGCGGACGGAAGCCGGGCGGTATGGATCATCGTGGTTATCAATGCCCTGCAGTTTGTGGGAAAGACCATGATCGTCATGATCGCAGGACTCCAGGGGATTCCGGAACTGTACCATGAGGCGGCAGAGATCGACGGAGCCAGTTATGTCCAGAGACTGTGGTATATTACGCTGCCCCTCCTTCTCCCCGCCATTACCACCAGCGTGGTACTGAATCTGATCGGCGGACTGAAGCTGTTCGGGATCATCCTGGCCACCACCTCCGGCGGCCCCGGATATTCCTCCCACTCCCTGTCCACACTGATCAATTACCTGTATTTCCAGAATCAGAACGCAGGTTACTCGGCGGCGGTGGGGATCTTCATGTTCCTGTTTATCATGTTTATCAGCACTTTTGTGCGGGGATATCTTGAGAGAAAGGCGGCGAGTCTGGAATGAACAGAAGGAAATGGATCCCCTGGATAAAAACGGCGGCGGCGTTTCTGATCATGGCGCTCCACATTGCCCCTTTCTATATCCTGATCAACATGTCCTTAAAGTCTCCTCAGGAGAGGACTTCCAGATGGCTTCCGCCCATGGAACCTTTCTTTGACAATTATGTCAATGCAGTAACCGTGGGGAATCTGTTTAAGGCCATAGGGAACACACTGTTTATCGTAGTCTGTTCCGTGGTGATCATCGTGGTGACGGGAGCCATGGCCGCCTATCCCCTGGCGCGGAAAGGCACAAAGAAGAACAAGATCATCCTGGCGTTTATCGTGGGAGTCATGATGGTGCCTCAGCTCAGCGTCCTGGTTCCTCTCTATAAGGAACTGGTGGCCATGGGCGGGATCAATCACTACTGGGGAGTAGTCATCGTGTCAAGTACTTTCAACCTTCCCCGGGCCATCTACATGTACAGCAACTTTATCGGCACCATCCCCAGGGAGCTTGACGAAGCGGCCATGATCGACGGATGCAGCCGTCTGCAGGTGTTTTTCCGGATCATCCTGCCGTCCCTCAAAGCGGTCACGGCCAGCGTCATCATATGGACTTCCGTGGGAATCTGGAACGACTATCAGTTCCAGCTGTATTTCCTGCAGAAGCCGGCTTTAAAGACCATCACGCTGGCCATCACCACCTTCTTCACGGATTCCAGGACCGATATGGGAGCGGCGGCAGCGGCGGCATTTATCGTGGTGCTTCCTCCTGTAATCATGTACATCGCTCTTCAGAAATACTTTGTTCAGGGAGCTATGGACAGCGCGGTAAAATAGCATGTTGTCTGTTCCTGAAAGAAAGGAATACTATGGAATATTGGAAAGATACTCTGGAAAAATTGTGGGACAGGGACAACGCAGAGGTGCTGCTGGCCTCCCACAGGGGTAAATTCAGCTCCAGCGTCATGGAGAACACTTCTCTGGCGTTTCTCACGGCCATGGGAGAAGGGGCCCACATGATGGAGATGGACATCGATATCACCAGGGACGGTGGTCTTGTGGGCCATCATGACAAGACCATGGACAGGCTGTTCAGAAAACCGACAAAGATCAGCGACTGGACTCTGGAGGAATTAAAACAGCTGCCTCTCTACAACTATGTGGGGGAGATCTGCGAGGAGACCATAGAGACTTTTGATGAGATGATAAGGCCTCTGAAAGATAAAACCGTGGTGGTTCTGGACAAATGCTGGGATTACTGGGATCCTGTCTATGAGCAGCTGAAGGAGCTGGATATGGTCCCCCAGGCCATCTTTAAATTTTACCTGGAAGACGAGAAGGCGTATCGGTGGGCCGCGGACCACAGGGACTGCAGTTTTATCCCCATGTCCCGGGACGTGTCCGCTTTCGGACGGCTTCTGGAGCTGAAAAACAGCACAAAGGTTCCGGCTCTGGAGATCCTTCCCCGGAAGCCGGAAGACGATATCTTCCGGGAATCCAGTTTTAGCTGGCTTTCGGAACACGGATTTAAGGTCTGGTGCAATTCTTTAAGCCTGGCAAAACGTCTGGTCTACGGCGCCGGATTTGATGATCTTAAGTCTCTGCGCTACGGAGGAGACCTGGGGTGGAAAGAACTGATAGACAGGGGTGTGACCATTATCCAGACGGACTGGCCCTATGAGGTGAGGAAATATATAAGGACAAGGAAAACCATATGAGCAGACAGGTGATTTTGATCATGACAGACACCACCCGCAAAGATATGCTGGGGTGTTACGGAAACGAAAAGATGATTACTCCCAATCTGGACCGCCTTGCGGCAGAAGGGATCCGGTATGACAACGCATATACCTGCCAGCCGGTGTGCGGCCCGGCCCGGTCGGCTATCTTTACAGGGATGTTTCCCCATACCAACGGTGTGGTGACAAACTGTGTGGCCATGGGGGACAATATCAAGACCATCGGGCAGCGTCTCACGGATCAGGGCTGTCACTGCGGTTATATCGGCAAATGGCATCTGGATGGAAGCGATTATTTCGGAAACGGAAGATGTCCGGAGGGCTGGGATCAGGAATACTGGTATGATATGCGGACTTATCTGGAGGAGCTTTCTCCGGAGGCCAGGGTCAGGTCCAGGAACTCACAGACATCCTATGAAGAGGATATGACAGAAGAATTTACCTATGCCCACCGGTGTTCCGACAGGGCGCTGAGATTTCTCGATACCTACAGGGACAGCGATTTCTTCCTGACGGTGTCCTACGACGAGCCTCACGGTCCCTGTCTGTGTCCAGGTCCTTACAACACCATGTACGAAGGATTCTGCTTTGAGGACAATCCGGGATTTGCAGATGACTTAAAGGACAAACCTCTGCTGCAGAGGCTGTGGGCAGGAGAGGATCTGAACAGACCGGTGGAGGAACTCAACGTTCCCTCCAAAAAGCTGGAGCTGTTTCTGGGATGCAACAGTTTCGTGGACTATGAGATCGGGCGTGTCCTGGACAAGATCAGAGAGACCGTGCCTGATGCCCTGGTGATCTTTACCTCTGATCACGGAGATATGCTGGGCAGCCACAGACTCCAGGCCAAGGGTCCCGCGGCGTATGGAGAGATCGCCAACATTCCTCTCATTATCAAAGGGGGAGAGAAGGGAAAAACCGTGGACTATCCGGCTTCCCATATCGATATCGCTCCCACGGTCCTGGAATATATGGGAGTGCCGATACCGAAATGCCTGGAAGGAAAGAGCATGCTCCCGCAGATCCGGGACACTTCCGTCAGGATCAACGATACGGTGTACACGGAGTTTACCAGATACGAGGCGGACCATGACGGATTCGGAGGCCTTCAGATGATGAGGGCCGCCATGACAAAACGGTATAAACTGGTCATCAACCTTCTGGACAGAGACGAGTTCTACGATATGGAAACAGACCCTTATGAAGTCAGGAACCTTATCGAAGATCCGTCTTATGAGGAGGTCAGGGACCGGCTTCATGACCGGCTCCTGGACCATATGAACAGGACCAGAGACCTGTACCGGGGATATCAGTGGAAGTGCCGTCCCTGGAGAAAGGATAAAGAGCCTCTGTGGGAAAACGACGGATTTACCAGGCAGAGGGAGAACGAGGAGTACGAGCCCAGACAGCTGGATTATGATACGGGGCTGGATATGGAAGAAGCCGTGCGGACAAAAAAACTGGGAGACCGGAAGAGATAGAACCATGAGCTGAGACAGAGCCGGAAGCTGAAAAACGCTTCCGGCTTTTGCTGTGGAAATTCAGCTGTGTAAATTCCGGAAAGTAACAGTGGCATATCTGCCGGAGATAGACTATAATTAAGAATTACAGTGAGAACCGAGAACAGGGTAAAGGCAGGGATATCATATGAGTTTATATCGCATTATGCTGGTAGATGATGAGGAGGAAGTCCGCAAGGCCATGATCCGCCAGATGGACTGGGAACAGCTGGGATTTACGGTGGCAGGCGACGCGGAGAACGGACGGGATGCGCTGGAGAAGCTGGAACAGCTGGAACCGGATGTAGTCATGACGGACATCCGGATGCCCTATATGGATGGTCTGGCCCTGACGGCCCGGATCAGGGAGAAATATCCCTCTGTAAAAATCCTTATTTTTCCGGTTACGATGATTTCGAATACGCCCAGCAGGCCATCAAGCTTCATGTCACAGAGTATATCTTAAAACCGGTGAACAGCCAGGAGCTGGCGGAGATTCTTCAGAGGATCCGGATCAGCCTGGACGAAGAGATCGAACAGCGCCGCAACATCAACACGCTGCGGGAAAATTATGTTTCTGAACAATCTGGTAAGCCGGACTGCGGATGTGGACACGGTGGTGCCCAAGCTGCGGGAGTACGGCATCGACATTCTGGATGCGCGCAAATGGCTGGCGGCAGTGATCCATGTGGAGAAGATGGAGCGGTCGGAAGACCAGGTACTGTCCCAGCATCAGGAACTGATCCCCATCTCCGTAAAAAAACTGGTGGAAGACCATCTGAAACCCTACTGCCGCTTTGCCGTCTTTGACTCTATAGAAGGCATCACCGTGATTGCGGCTGTGGACCAGGATAATACACAGACCGGACTCATTAATCTGCTCAACGACATCTGCAGAGAGAGCCGGCGCTTTCTGGAGGTGACCATTACCGTAGGCGTAGGGCACAGCTGCGGTACGCTCCAGGAGATCAGCCGGTCCTATCAGACTGCCGTGGATGCCCTGGGCTACCGGGCCATTGTGGGCAGTGGCAAGACCATTTATATCAACGACGTGGAGCCTGTGAGCAGGGGAAAGCTGCAGCTGGATGCCAAGGGGGAGGCAGAACTGGTTTCCGCCATCAAGTTCGGTCCGGCAGAGCTGATCGGCACCGTGATCCAGGGGCTCATCTCCCGCATGGATGACGTCAGGGTCCATGCCAGACAGTATCAGGTCTACATGTTGTCCATCGTCAACTGTGTGATCCGATTGATGCAGCAGTATGATCTGGACATGGGAGAGATGTTCGGCGGCCAGACTCCTTACGGAGAGATCCTGGCCGGTATCCATCGGAGGGAAGAGTTTGCGGCCTGGCTGATTCCTGTGGCCTGTCGTATGAATGAAGCCCTGAACCGGGAGAGGGACAACACCACCAGAAAGGTGATCCTGGAGGCCAGGGAATATATTCAGGACAATTATTCCAATCCGGAGCTGTCCGTGGAGATGCTCTGCCGCCATCTGCATATGAGCCCGGCCTATTTTTCCACCGTATTTAAAAAAGAGACGGGCCAGACCTATATCAACTATCTGACGGAAGTGAGGCTGGAGAAAGCGGTGGAGCTTTTGAACACCACAGAAGACAAGACCTACGTCATTGCCCAGAAGGTGGGATATCAGGAGCAGAACTATTTCAGCTATGTGTTCAAAAAGAAATACGGCATTTCTCCTACCAGATACAGGGGGGCCCAGAACAATGGGTAAAGACAGTTTCTGGAAAAAGACCAGTATCCGCTATACTATATTCATCTATTTTACGGTCAGCGCCCTGGTGGCACTGCTGCTCAGCGGTGTGGCCCTCTATGTGCAGATGTCCCGCCAGCTGACTGCGGCGGTCCAGGAAGAGAACCAGGCGGTCCTCGGCCAGGTGAGCCGTTCGGTGGATTCCTATCTGCGCACGATCATGAAGCTGTCGGACAGCCTGTATTACGGGGTGATCAAAAATGCGGACCTGTCCAGGGAGGCCATAAACAGCCGGATTACGCTGCTCTATGACAACAACAAGGACAGCATCGCCAACATCGCCCTTCTGTCAAAAGACGGAGAACTTCTGGAAGCGGTTCCGGCAGCAAGGCTGAAGACGGGACTGGATGTGAGGGAAGAGGAATGGTTCGGCAACACTCTGGAGAGGACGGACAACCTCCATTTTACCATCCCCCATGTCCAGTATATTTTTGACAACAGCGAGAACCAGTACCGATGGGTCATCACCCTGACCAGAGCCGTGGAGATCACCCAGGGAACTTCCACGGATCAGGGGATCCTGCTCATCGACATCCGTTACAGCAGCCTGCAGCAGATCCTGGAAAATATTACCCTGGGCAATCAGGGATATCTCTATATGATCAGCAGCAGCGGCCAGCTGATCTGCCATCCCCGGATGCAGCTGATCGAGACAGGACAGATGACGGAAAACGTCATGGCGGCGGCCGGGTATCGGGATGGCAGCTACAGAGAGGAATTCGGCGGCGAGATGCGGGAGGTCAGCGTCAAATCAGTAGGATACACGGGCTGGAAGCTTGTGAGTGTCACGCCGGAGAAGGGTCTGCCGTTAGGCACGCTGAAAATGCGTCTCTTCGTGGTGTTTGTGGTAGCTTCCTTTTTGCTGGTCCTGGTGCTGATCAACGCCTTTATCTCATCCAGGATCACGAATCCTATCCAGGAGCTGGAAAAGTCGGTCAACGCCATCGAAGAAGGAGAACTGGACACAGAGGTTTATACCGGCGGTTCCTACGAGATTCAGCATCTGGGACGATCTATCGGTGACATGGCCAAAAGGATCAAAGCGCTGATGGAGGATATTGTGACAGAGCATGAATCCAAGCGAAAAAGCGAATTTGATACGCTCCAGTCTCAGATCAACCCCCATTTTCTTTACAATACTCTGGACATTATCGTATGGATGATCGAAAATGAACAGAAGCAGGAGGCAGTAAAGGTGGTGACGGCCCTGGCCCGGTTTTTCCGCATCAGCCTGAGCAGGGGCAGAAGCATCATCCCGGTGAAAGACGAGCTGGAGCATGTGCGCAATTATCTGATGATTCAGCAGATGAGGTTTAAGAATAAATTTACCTATGTGATCCGGGCAGGGGAAGACGTGATGGAACTGGCCGGCTTAAAGCTGATGCTCCAGCCTCTGGTGGAAAATGCGATTTACCACGGCATGGAGTTTATGGACGGCGACGGTGAGATCATGATCCGGGTGTACCGGGAAGGGGAAGAGCTGTGGTTTCAGATCAGCGACAACGGACTGGGCATGACACAGGAACAGCTGGACGGTCTTCTCAGCGACAGGCCCCATGTGTCTTCCAGAAGAGGTTCCGGCATCGGAGTTAAAAATGTCAACGAGCGGATCAGACTGTATTTCGGGGAACATTACGGCCTTTCCATCCAGTCGGAGCCGGATGAGGGGACCGTCATCACTATCCGCCTGCCTGCCCAGCAGTACACGGAGACCATGGAGAAGGAGGGGACATGATAGGAAAACGGGGGAAAGCAACACTTCTTTTGTATATGATATTTCTGGCAGTCCTGTTTCTCATGTGTTCTACGGATCTGATCATCAGGGAGCCGGAAAAAGAGATCTACCAGATTGCCGTCATCATCGAAGACTCCCGCGACGACAATTACGGAAGCTTCCGGAAAGGCATGGATCAGGCGGCGCTGGAGCTTAACGCCGACGTCCGCTTTTTTACCCTGTATGAAAAACTGGATGCGGATCAGCAGATGGAGCTTATCGGGCGGGAACAGCAGGACGGCGCCGATGCCCTGATCGTGGTTCCGGCCGATGAGGACCGGGTAGTCGATGCCCTGGCCGGACATCAGGTGACTGTTCCCATGGTGCTTCTGGGCTCCGGGCTTACAGGAGAGGGAGTGACAGGAACGGTTGTGGTGGATTACGGAAAAATGGGAGAGCTGCTGGGACAAAAGATGGCGGAGCACATGGATGAACACAGGACGGTGCTGGTGTTCTCGGATCCGTCGGCACAGAGCGGGGCAAGCCGCCGTTTTCTGGAAGGAGCCAGGACTGTCATGGAGGAGGAAGGAATCCTCTGCCGGCTGGTAGTCAGAGACGGGGAGCAGGGCTTTAAGCCTTTTACAGAGTCTCTGGATGCGGAGGGGCAGGTGCTGATCCTGGCTGAGAGTCCGGAGATCCTGGCCGAGACTGCGGGGATCCTGGCGGAGCTTCCGGACCTTTCCCGCCGGGTATCTCTCTATGGCCGGGGCAGTACCCTTCCTGTCCTCAATTATCTGGACCGGGGGCTTATCAGGGGACTCTGCGTCACCGATGAGTTCAGCATCGGATATTTCAGCGTGGGTATGGCAGTGGAAGCCCTGGAGACCGCGGGGACAAGATCTTCTGCGGTCATGGATTCCTGGTATATCGAAAAAGACGATCTGAGGGACCCCGCATACGAAAAGATGCTGTTCCCCATTGAGTGAGGAGAAACGCCGAGGAGGAACGAAACATGTCAGGAAAAAAATTTTTGCTGCTGGCGGCGGCGTGCGTGCTGCTGACGGCATGTGAGGGAGCACAGAAAGAGGATGAGAAGACCTCTATCCGTATCGGGGTCAGCCTGTATCGGGGAGACGACACGTTTATCAATAATATCCGCAGTGTTCTGGAGGAGAAGGCAAAGGAGTATGAGCGGCAGAACAACATCAAGGTAACTCTGGATATCCAGGATGCCAAAGGCAGCCAGAACACACAGAACAACCAGGTGGAACGGTTTATTTCTCTCGGCTGTGATGTACTGTGCATCAATCCGGTAGACCGGATGGATGCCTCTGTCATGATCGACCGGGCCATGACGGCGGGAGTCCCTGTAGTATTTTTCAACCGGCAGCCCGTGGAGGAGGACATGGCCAGATGGGACAGGCTGTACTATATCGGAGTGGATGCCAAAGAGACGGCGGTCCTTCAGGGACAGATGGTAGTAGACCTTTATAGGAAACGGCCGGAAGACGTGGATCTTAACGGGGACGGAGTTGTCAGCTATGTGCTTCTGGAGGGGGAAACCAGCCACCAGGATTCTCTGATCCGCACGGAATGGTCTATTCAGACCCTGAAAGACGGAGGCGTGCCCATCGAAAAGATCACCGGAGGCATCGCCAACTGGGAGAGAAGCCAGGCCTCCGCCCTGATGGAACAGTGGCTGGGCGCCTACCCGGATACCATAGAACTGGTGGTCAGCAACAATGACGATATGGCTCTGGGGGCCATCGATGCCCTGGACAGGGCCGGTATCACCCGGATGAACGTGATCGGCATCGACGGCACCACGCCGGGTCTGGAGGCTCTGGAAAACGGCAGGATGCTGGGAACGGTTTCCGCCAACAAGGAGCTTTACGCCAGCGCCATCATGGAACTGGCGGCCAGCTGCGCCCTGGGGAAGGAACTGCCTCCGGAGTATCCTCTGGAAAACGGAACCTACTACTGGACGCCTCAGGAAATCCTGGTACATGGGACCTTCAAAGAAAATCCATAGAATTTCAAAAAAATTCTTATAGAAAATCGTCAAAAAATCCTCTATAATGGATTAATCAGCAGGTCATAGTACACAAAACAAAATGCACAAGACAGATTATCCGTGTATGACTCAGACTGAAAAATCGCCCGGAAGGGGCAGAAAAATGGGAGGATTTTACAACTATGAGATTATTAAGAAAAGTGACAGCTATGGCTATGGCATCCATGATGGTATTATCGATGGCAGCCTGCGGCGGCGGTTCTTCTGCATCAGCTACCACGGCAGCTCCGGCAGAGACCAAGGCAGCAGAGGGCGGAGCTTCCGGAAGCGGCACCATCGGTGTCTGCATCTATAAGTTCGACGACGCATTTATGACAACTTACCGTAATGCACTGCAGGAGATCCTGGAAGGCAAAGGCTATACCGTAACCTTCATGGATGGCAAGAACGATCAGGCGGAGCAGAATAACCAGATCAACAACTTCATCGCCCAGGAAGTTGACGCTCTGATCATCAACCCGGTTATGACATCTGCGGCAGATCAGATCATCGCTACCGTAAAAGATGCCAACATTCCTACGGTACTGATCAACCGCGAACCTACGGCGGATCAGATGGCAGCCTATGACAAACTGGTTTATGTAGGCTGTGATGCACGCCAGTCCGGTACCATGCAGGGCGAACTGATCCTGGATACTCCCAACAAAGGTGATATCAACGGTGACGGCGTCATTTCCTACATCATGATCCAGGGCGATCCCGAGAACGTAGATGCACAGTATCGTACCGAATTCTCCGTTAAGGCTCTGACCGACGCAGGTCTGGCAGTAAAAGAACTTGACTTACAGCGCGGCGACTGGGACCGCAACAAAGGCCAGGAGATCGCTCAGAATGACCTTGCAAAATTCGGCGACGAGATCGAAGTTGTGTTCTGTAATAACGACGATATGGCTATCGGCGCCCTGCAGGCTATCCAGGCGGCAGAACGCAAGGTAAACGAAGACATTTATCTGGTAGGCGTCGATGCTCTGGACGCAGCCCTCAATGAGGTTGTCAACGGCAACATGACCGGTACCGTATTAAACGATGCCAAGGGTCAGGCAGCAGGTGCGGTAGAGGCTATGGAAGCTCTGCTGGGCGGCAAGACCTATGCGGCAGGCGAGCAGTCCATCTATGTTGACTATGTAAAGGTTACTCCGGAGAACGCAGCTGATTTCCAGTAATCAAAGCGGATTCATAATGATCTGAAAACATTGGGAAGTGCGTGTGCTTTGGCGCACGCACTTCCTGATTTTCGGCACAGAGGCCGGAAACCTGCATGGAGGATCAGGTACCTGCGTGCAGGACCAGAAAAACATAAAGGGGGTCAGCAAATTGTCAGAGTATCGTTTGGAGATGCACGATGTCGTAAAGACATTTCCCGGCGTCAGGGCGCTGGACGGCGCGCAGCTGAAGCTGCGTCCGGGTACAGTCCATGCTCTTATGGGTGAGAACGGTGCAGGAAAGTCTACCCTGATGAAGTGCATGTTCGGTATCTACCACATGGACGAGGGTGAGGTGATCTATGAGGGAGAAAAGGTCCAGATCAAGGGCCCCCTGGATGCACTGAACAGAGGCATTGCCATGGTCCATCAGGAGCTGCAGCCTATTCCCGAGAGAAGCATCGGAGAGAATATTTATGTGGGCCGGTATCCCGTGAAAAAAATAGGGCCCGTAACCGTCATCGACCATGACAAGATGTACCGGGATGCTGCCAGAGTGCTGGAAGAGGTCCATTTAAATTTTGAACCAAGGGCGAAGCTGGGGAGCCTTTCCGTCTCCCAGATGCAGCTGGTAGAGATTGCCAAGGCCGTCTCCGCAGACTGTAAGGTCCTGATCCTGGATGAGCCTACTTCCTCTTTGACCGCAGCCGAAGTGGAAGCATTATTTACCATCATCAATGAGCTGCGGGGCAAGGGAGTTTCCATCGTTTACATCAGCCACAAGATGGATGAGATCCTGCGCATCAGCGACGAAGTGACCATCATGCGGGACGGTCAGTATATCGGTACCTGGTCCGCCAAAGAGCTGACCACCGATTTTATCATCACCAAGATGGTGGGCCGGGAACTGTCGGAGCTGTATCCCGTCAGGGAGAACACGCCGGGCGAGGTCGTGTTTGAGGTAGAGGATTTTACCTCCATTAATCCCAAAAGCTTCCGTCATGCTTCCTTCCAGCTGAGGAAGGGAGAGATCCTGGGAGTGGCAGGGCTGGTGGGCGCTCAGCGTACAGAACTGATGGAGGGCCTGTTCGGACTCCGGAGCCACACGGCCGGAAAAATCATATACAAGGGACAGGAGCTTAAGATCAACCAGCCAAAGGATGCCATCAACAACGGTATCGCCATGCTGACAGAGGACCGCCGTGCCACGGGCATCCTGGGAGTTCTCTCTATTGCAGATAATGTTTCCATCGCCTCCCTGAACCAGTATCTGATCGGGGGAGTGATGTTGGATGACGCCAAGATCGAAAACCTGGTGCAGGAAAATGTGGCCAAGCTTTCCATCAAGACCCCGTCATCCAAAACTCAGATTCAGTCCCTCTCAGGCGGCAATCAGCAGAAGGTTCTGATCAGCCGCTGGCTGGCCAACAATCCGGATATCTTCATCATGGATGAGCCCACAAGAGGTATCGATGTGGGGGCCAAGTACGAGATCTACTGTATCATCGCCGAGATGGCAAAACAGGGCAAGAGTATTATCATGATTTCCTCCGAGATGAGCGAGCTCATCGGTATGTCAGACCGCATCATGGTGATGTGCGACGGCCGGGTCACCGGGTTTATCGAAGGCGGCGAGGCCAATCAGGAGAATATCATGTCGCTGGCAACCCGGTTTGAATAAGGAAGGAGGAACGTATCATGCAAAAATCAGCTGAATCCAATCATGCAGCTCCCTTTGATGTCAAAAAATTCATGTCCAACAATGCGATCATCATCCTGATTGTGCTGCTGGCTATTCTGACAGGATGTACCACAAAGAATTTCTTTACCACGACCAACTTTAAAAATCTGGTGGTCAATGTAGCTCCCCGTTTTATTATCGCCTGCGGCGTGTCGGGCTGCCTGATCACCAAGGGTACGGACCTTTCCGCCGGCCGTGCCGTAGGTCTGGCGGCATGTCTTTCTGCCATGATGCTCCAGAGTGTGGATTATGCCGCGCGTATGTTTCCGTGGATGCCGGATATCCCCTGGCCTGTGGCTCTGGTGATCGTTATGATCATCATGGGAGCTTTCGGCGCCGTCAACGGTATCGTCATCTCTGTGCTGAAGGTTCCTCCCTTCATCGCGACTCTGGGCATGCAGACCATCATCTATGGTCTCTGTTCCCTGATCACCAACAACCAGCCCATGGGCCGATATAAGAAGAGCTATCTGACAGTGGCCAGCGGTTCCGTAGGACCTATCCCCTATCTGATGATCTTCGCCGTGATCGTGGGATTGTATTTCCTGTTCCTGTACAACAAGACCCGTCACGGTAAATATATGTACGCCATTGGCGGCAATGAGAACGCCGCTCAGGTGGCCGGGGTCAATGTCCGGGCTTCTCTGGTCCGTATCTATATTCTGGCAGGCTGCATGTATGCACTGGCCGGCTTCCTGGTAGGAGCCAAGGCAGGCGGTGCTTCCACGGCTACGGGCCAGGGCTACGAGCTGGAGGCGATCGCTGCATGTACCATCGGCGGCGTGTCTGCCAACGGCGGCGTGGGTCGGGTCGGCGGAATCCTGGTCGGCGTGCTGGTATTTGAGATCCTGAAGATCTGTCTCCAGTTCCTCCGTGTGGACCCGGCTTACACCTATATTGCACAGGGTCTCGTGATCGTGATCGCGGTTGCCCTGGATCTGAGGAAGTATCTGCAGAAGAAATAAAAGAACCTGTTACAATTTTGCCGGACCTGGCCCGGGGGACGCCCTCCGGGCCGGGGTCAGCAGGAAACGGGTGAGACAAAAGGAGACGGAAAGTGAAGGAAGAGTTGGATGACAGGACTGTTTTGGATGAGGAGGGGACTCAGCCTCACGGGCAGACTCAGCCGGTGAGTGCTCTCGACGGGATCTATGAGCGGCTGCCGGATATCTCCGTGAAATCTCTGGACCGTTTTATTCTCCTCTGCGTTATCGCCCTGGTGGCGGTGGTTGTGATCGGGGTGCTGAGGGCGAATCACATCATAATGATGCCATGATCAGAAGATTGTGGCGGGAATCGGGACATCGGGGAGATGTCCTTTTGTGTATTTGTGAGACAGGAAAGTTCCAGGAGGTTATGCTCGTAAAAGGCGAGAAGGATCTCCAAAGGTTTATGGAGATGTACGGACTGGAAAAGGTGGATAAAGAGTATTAATCGAAATGATTGCCCCGGACTGTAAAATAGAGTATACTCTTAGGTAAAGAACTGAGAGAAGGAGGAATACGATGATGAAGATAACCTGGCTTGGGCATTCCTGTTTTAAGGTGGAAAGCGGAGGTTACGCCGTGGTGCTGGATCCCTATGAGGATGGCAGTGTGCCCGGCTGTCTGCCGGTGAGGGAGACGGCGGATGAGGTGCTGTGCAGCCATGAACATTTTGATCATAATTTCAGAGCCGGAGTGACCCTGAGAAAGCCGGAGGGGAAACCTCTGAAGGTGGAGACTATATCCACCTGGCATGATGATAAAAACGGTGAGCTCCGGGGCAGCAACAAGATTCATATCCTGGATGACGGACAGGTGCGGGCGGCTCATATGGGAGATCTGGGCTGCGGGCTTGCGCCGGAACAGCTGGAGATGCTGAAAGGCGTGGATGTGATTCTGATTCCTGTAGGCGGCTATTACACCATCGACGCGGTGCAGGCCAGAAAACTGACGGAGCAGATAAGCCCCAGGATCACGGTACCCATGCATTACCGGGGAGAGGGATTCGGGTTTGACGTGCTGGGAACCGTGGAAGACTATACGAAACTCTGTGACGATGTCAGGGTTTATGAGACCAATGTGCTGGAAGTGACAAAAGAGACGCCGAATCAGACGGCGGTTCTGAAGATCCGGAGGGAGAGTTGAAAGACTGGAAAGATCAGTTCCGCCGGTTTATGGTGGGACGCTACGGCACCGATGAACTGAACCGGTTTCTCAGCGGCGCGGTCCTGGTGTGCATTGTACTCCACCTCTTTATCAGGAGCAGACTGTTCTTCTGGCTGGAACTGATATGTCTGATCGTCATATATGCCAGAACGTTTTCCAGAAATACGGGCAGGAGATTCCGGGAAAACCAGTTTTATCTCCAGTGGCGGTTTCACGCCGGGGAAGGCGTTTTGAAACTGAGAAGGAGGCTGAAGGAGAGCAGGAGATATAAGATCTTTCGCTGCCCCGGATGCGGCCAGCGGATCCGCATCCCCCGGGGCCACGGAAAAATTCAGATCCACTGCCCAAGCTGCGGCAGTGATTTTATGGGGAAAAGCTGATCTTACAGACCGGCAGCGGAGCCTTCTCTGAAACACGGCGTGGTTATTTTATATGATTTTTGGGATTCGGACAGGTGATCCGCCGATTTCCGAGGGAATCTGTTTTGCCTCTTGACAAACAGAAAGGGATTCCCTATAATAGCTTTAATTTCATGAAACACAGGCGATGATAAGAACAAGTAGCATTTGGCAGAAGCACACAGAAAGCAGCCGGGTGATGAGAGGCGCGTGGAAAGCCCTATGTGAATACATCTTTGAGCTTCACACCCAACAGCAGAGGCTTAGTAGGCTGTGACGGATCAGCACACGTTATCGTGCAGGAGCGTAACCGTCAGACCCGGACAGGGGAGCGGCGATGCGTTCGGAGAGGCAGAAGAGCCATGGCTTTTCTGTAAACATCAGGTGGTACCACGAGACATAAGCCTCGTCCTTTTGATAAGGGCGGGGTTTTTTTATGCGCAGGCCCCCGAAAGGAGTATTACCGCCTGTGGGCGGTACGGGGGCCGCGCGGCGGTCAGGGGGAAAAGCTTCCCTGCCCGATTGTGCAGGCCCCCGAAAGGAGTATTACCGCCTGTGGGCGGCACGGGGCCGCGCGGTGGTCAGGGAAAAAAGCCTCCCTGCCCGATTGATCAGAAAGGAGAAGAGAAGATGCAGTGTTATGACGAACTGGTAGCCAGGGGCCTGATCGCCCAGGTGACAGACGAGGATGAGATCAGAAAAATGGTAAATGAGGGGAAGGCCGTATTTTACATCGGATTTGACCCCACGGCAGACAGCCTTCATGTGGGTCATTTTATGGCGCTGTGTCTGATGAAGCGGCTGCAGATGGCAGGCAATAAGCCTATCGCTCTCATCGGCGGCGGAACAGGCATGGTGGGAGATCCGTCGGGAAGAACGGATATGCGCCAGATGATGACCACGGAGACCATCGGGCACAACTGCGAGTGCTTCAAAAAGCAGATGAGCAGATTCATTGATTTTTCCGAAGGAAAAGCTCTGATGGTGAACAACGCGGACTGGCTTTTGAATCTGAACTATGTGGAGCTTTTGAGAGAGGTGGGATCCTGTTTCTCAGTCAATAATATGCTGAGGGCCGAGTGCTACAAACAGCGGATGGAGAAGGGCTTAAGCTTCCTGGAGTTTAACTACATGATCATGCAGAGCTACGATTTCTATGAGCTGTTCCAGAGATACGGCTGCAATATGCAGTTCGGCGGGGATGACCAGTGGAGCAACATGCTGGGAGGCACGGAGTTGATCCGCCGGAAGCTTGGCAAGGACGCCTACGCCATGACCATCACCCTTCTGCTGAATTCCGAGGGCAAGAAGATGGGCAAGACTCAGTCAGGCGCCGTGTGGCTTGACCCCAATAAGACCACCCCCTTCGAGTTCTATCAGTACTGGAGGAATGTGGCGGATGCGGATGTGCTGAAATGTCTGCGGATGCTCACCTTCCTGCCTCTGGAGGAGATCGAGGCCATGGACAAGTGGGAGGGAAGCCAGCTGAACACTGCCAAGGAGATCTTGGCATACGAACTGACCAAACTGGTCCATGGCGAGGAGGAGGCCGGGAAGGCAAAAGAGGCTTCCAGAGCTCTGTTTAAGGGCCAGGGAAGTCTGGAGAATATGCCCGGGTATACTTTGAGCGACAGCGATTTTAACGAGGACGGCCTCATCGATATCCTGGCAGTGCTGCAGAAATCCGGTCTTGCCCCATCCCGTGCGGAGGCCAGACGAAATGTGGAACAGGGCGGAGTCTCCATAGACGGAGAGCAGATGAAGGATATTAAGAAGACCTTTACAAAAGAAGATTTTTCCGGAGGCGGTATCATCGTGAAAAGAGGCAAGAAGAATTTCATGAAGGTGAGTCTGTAGACGGGAAAAAGAATATGTTCAGGAAACAGCCTGGAAACCGAGTCTGTGCGGTGTCCGGGCTGTTTTTTTCGGAACCTGTGTTCAGCAATGGGTGTACATTCCACAGGTGATATGATATGATTTGGACTGTGACAGAAAATTATGCTGATATAGGATTCGTCAGATTACAGGCAGACGGCTGCCAGGCGAAAGGAGAACCTACATGACATTTTCTATGAGCAAATCAAAATACTGCCGCGGCGTTCAATGCCCCAAGATGCTTTGGATGGACATCCATATGCCGGAACAGGCAGAGGCCACGGCCCCGGAGGCGGTACTGAGGACGGGCACGGAGGTAGGGGAGCTTGCAAGGGATTATTTCGGGGGACATGTTCTGGTGGAATTCAGCCCGGATAAGAAGCAGATGTGTCAGGATACCAGGAGATTTATGAATGCGGGAGAACCGGTGATCGCGGAAGCCTCTTTTCTGTACAAAAATAATTTCTGCAGCGTGGATATTCTCAGAAGGACGGAGACGGAGATCCAGCTCATAGAGGTAAAGAGTTCCACGGAAGTCCACGAGATCTATCTTCACGATATGGCGTATCAGTACTATGTGCTGACCCATTGCGGGATATCGGTGGCAAAGGTTTACAACATGCACATTGACAGCAGCTATGAGCGGCGGGGAGAGCTGGAACTGGACAAACTGTTCCGGCTGGAGGACTGTACGGATCAGATTTTGGATATGCAGAGGGGGATCGAGGAGAACCTGGCAGTGATACAGACGTATCTGGACAGCGTCCCGGAGCCTGACAGAGACCTGGATCTGTACTGCGAGAAGCCTTATGAGTGTGAATATAAGCGGTACTGCCGCAGGCATGTGGAGGAGCCCTCGGTGTTTTCTATCCACCGGTTAAGCGCAAAAAAGAAATATCAGCTGTACCGTCAGGGGGTTGTCACCTTCGGCGATGTGATCGAGGCGAAGCCGGCCCTTAACGACAGGCAGTGGAGGCAGGTAAAGGCCTCATACTATGAGGAACCTCCAAAGATCGATCGAAAGGCTCTCGGGGAATTTCTGGACGGTCTGACCTACCCCCTGTACTATCTGGATTTTGAGACATACCAGCAGGCTGTTCCCGGGTTTGACGGCGTGAAGCCTTATATGCAGATCCCATTCCAGTATTCTCTCCATATTCAGAGAGAAATGGGGGCAGAGCCGGAACACTGTGAATTTCTGGCAAAAGAGGGTACGGATCCCAGAAGAGCCCTGGCAGAACAGCTTTGCAGGCAGATTCCCGGGGATGTCTGCTCCCTGGCCTACAATATGTCATTTGAAAAAACCGTGATCAGAAATCTGGCCGATCTGTATCCGGATCTGTCGGATCATCTGATGAACATCCACAGCCGTATGCAGGATCTGATGGTTCCTTTTCAACGGCAGTATTATTATTGCAGGGAGCTGCAGGGCTCTTATTCCATAAAGAAAGTTCTCCCGGCCCTGTGCGGCGGCGATCCGGAGCTGGATTATCATGGGCTGGAGGATATACATAACGGGAGCGAGGCAATGGAGGCCTTTGCAGATCTGCTCGACCGTTCCGGGGATGAGATCAGACGGATCCGGAAGAACCTTCTGGCATACTGCAGGCTGGACACCCTGGCCATGGTGAAGATACTGGCGAGGCTGTATGAAATGACAAGATAGAAAACAGGGCAACATTGCGGACCCTCATATGATAATATGGATGCAGAAACAGATTATGCCGCAGGGTTGAAATTTTTGAAGGTTCCATGTATGATAAAAAGAGAAAATCCGACAGCCGCAGACAGGTTTCGACACATGGGCAAAAGGACAGGCTGCGGATTTACAGGCAGAGATAATTCAAAAATACTTTGAGGAGGACAGAGCATATGACGGAAGCACAACAGGAGGCGAGAAAGAAGTCTGCTGAAAGCGGGAAGATCAGGTGGATAAAGGATCATTGCCTGCGGACAAAGGATGGGAACGACCCTTATGTCTTTATCAGCTATAAGTCTGATGATTATGAACAGGTGCTGGAAGGTATTGTATACGAAGTATGCCGAAAATATAATTTAAGAGTGTATTTTGATACGGCCTTTGATGATGAATCAGAGTCCTGGATCAAGCAGTTTTACGGCAATATGTGCAATGTAAAATGTAAGGCTATGGTGGCGTTTATCAGCAATAAGTATTATTCAAGCTACGCCACTCTGCTTGAAATGATGGCAAGGATGACAAGAAAAGCCGGCGGCGATATGAAGTTTGATTCCCTGCCTTTTGTGCCCATCAACCTGGAGGATATTGTTGATATAAAAAGCGAAAAGAATACCGGACTTGGCACAGAACGTTTTTCGGATGCGAAAATAAATAAACAGGCAGGGACGGAACTGAAGCTGTTCAACAAGATTTTTAAAGAAATTACAGATGACAGACGATTACGTGAGTTAAAATATATATATGACAGGGAGGGTGACTCAGAACTCTATGAAGAAAAAACGGCGGATGACTCGGCTCACGGCGATATGTATCTGAATGAAACACAGTGCCGGGCAATCATGAAGAAGGTCTGTCCTGACAACAATAATAATGACGGCAGGAACAAGGATTTTGTGGAAGTGATACACGATAAACTGAAACATCTGACAGGCGTTTTCGGGCCTCCCATAAAGCCCGACGACAAGACTGAGGGCGGGGGCTCAGGACCGATAGGTCCTGATGGTCCGGGGACACCACCTTCCCCTGATCCGGAACCTCTGACCGATACGATCACTTTCAAAGACTTTTTAAAGAAATACAATAACAATAATTTTAAAAAAGGCACCTTCACAAAATTCCGGTTAGTCGGAAAAGACAGATATGCAGACTACACGACGGAGTTTTATGATTCCAGCTTTGATCTGACATGGGATTTTGTGATGAAGATTTTAAAGGAAAAAGGCGAGGAATACATTCATTTTGTAAATGGAAAAAATTCCGAAGTTAAAAATCCTCCTTTTATTACAAAGGAAGATCATGAAGCCAGAAAAGCCGGAAATAATCCGGTAACATACCGGCAGATCGAACTTCCCGGACTGAGCGGCTACAGCATGAACCGTCATTACGGACAGTATGGCTGGGTCGATCAGGTACTGAGGAGACGGATGATGGAACTGGGACTGCCTCTGGACGCCTTTTTCTTTGAATATGTAAAGGATGGGGCAGGAGATATTCTGCCGCCTGCCGTAGAAGAGGGAGGAGATGATAAGACCGGGAACCAGGGCAAAGAGACAGGATCCACAGACGGCGGTTCTGTGGAAACCTACTGCTACCAGAAAGCCCGGATAACCTATGATGCCCGGAAGGAGACATTTACCATCCTGTCCGGAAGCCTGATCAAAGCAGAACCGACCTCCCAGCGCTCAAAGTCGGCGGGCCTGATGGAGGTGTATACGAATTATTTGAAGAGCGGAAAGCTGAAGCCCAGCCAGAGAGCTTCGGGATACATGGAAGTGCTGGAGGATATGCCTGCAGGCAGCAGCCCGTCAGGGGCGGCCAAAATGGTAAGCGGGAACTCTGTAAACGGAAATCTGGCACTGACAGAGATAAATTTGAAGAAGAATTTCGGGCAGCTCCACGGCGCAGGGGAAAGCGGGGCCTCGGGCACGAAGACCAATGCCATTGACGACGAACATAAATTCGGACTGGGAGGAATTGTATGACAAACAGTCAGATCGAGCAGATTGTCACGGACAGCCGTTTTCAAAAGCTGAAGTATCTTCAGGAAAAGACGAATATTTTTACGATTGTAGGACAGACTCATACGGAGCACTGGCACAGTTCTTTTATCAGCTGGCTTCTGGATCCCCATTCCAGCATGTGTCTGGGACATTATGCCCTTGCCAGGCTTCTGAATATTTATCTGAGCAAGGCGGAAGATACGGATTTTACGCTGAAGGATCTGTACAGACTTGATCTGAACCGGGTACATTTTCAGACGGAAAAGACATTTATGCTTGACGGCGCGAAAAAGAGGTCTGTAGATGTCTACGGAGAGAGCGACGAGGTGATCATCGTCATAGAAAATAAGGTAAAAGCCGGAGAAAATTTCAACGGCTCCGACGTGGGTCAGACACAGGACTACTATGACTACATCGAAGAGCACAAGAAAGAAGGACAGAGAAGCTTTTATTTTTTCATCACTCCCAGCCCCAGGCAGAATGCGTTTCACAGGAAATATATGCAGATTACCTACCAGGAAATGTATGACTGCATCATAGCCAAGTGCATCGAACATCCCCGGCTTGGCGCAGACAGCAGATATGTGCTGGAGCAGTATGCCAATAATCTGAGGGAAACCGTAAACCGTTCGCCCATGGCCCTGGTAAACATGGAAACGTGCGAGAAACTGTACAGCGATTATAAAGGGACATTTGACGAGATTTTCCAGACAGTGGAGCAGACTGTAAACACAGCAGATGACAGCAACATTTCCTGTGTATTCTATCACCGGTATCCGTCCGTATTGGACGAAATCTTTCTGTCCGTGGACAATTATGGAAGAACGCCCAAGTCCCTGCAGGAGAGGAGTACGGTAACCTTTGACGATCTGTACAAGAGCGGCAAAATTCAGGCCGGAACCCGGTTTACGATGGAATATGCCGGTGTTCTGTATTACGCAGTCGCAGAGCTTATCGGGGATGTCTGCTATCTGAAAGTGCTGGATGAAAAAGGAGAGCCCTTCATCGATCAGGAGGGCGCAAAGATAGGTTATTACAAAACATCCTCACAGGCGGGAATTGACCTGATTAACCGGAACCGGAGGCTGAATGGCAGTGAGGAGACGATAAAGTCTCTCAACGGCCCGGCTTACTGGAAGCTGGAGGACGGGAGAAGCTTAAAGGAGCTGATGGCGTCTCTGTAGGCTGTAAAAGATTGCTTTTGAATTATGAGTTTTGAGATTGGAAAAAGCTATCCTGAAAATATAATTTAGCATTAACATATAACAAAGTATTCTGAATAAGCTCGCCTTTTGGCGGGCTATTCTTTTTTCTCTTAATTTCTCCTGATTGATAATAGAATAATAATCTGATCCTAAATCTCGATAAGGAACTTTTTCTTTTATTGTGGAGAGATTCTTTCATGACTGTGTGTCGAAAACAGACAGTCCTTTTCATTGCATGACAGGTACGCCCGTGGCCTGTGGTGAAAGCCCATTCAAGCGTAGCCACTGACGAACTTTATAGCGATTCCCAAAGTTTGTATTGTAAGGTACAGGAGTAAAAAGGAGATAACGAAATCGGTAAGAGATGATCATCAAATAAATTACTTTAACCAACATTAATCCCTATCTGAGACATGGAAGGCTTTTTTATATTTGTCCAAAGAATCGATAAATACTTTTACTGCATCAAGATCTGATTCCGGCATTTTCTCAATTTCAGAAATCAAACGCTTTTTCGTAGGAGATAATTCAGGAATATTGGATTGGGTAGTATAGCGCTCACCCTGCCCGGTTAAGATCCATTGGGAGGAATAGCCATATACTTGCTCTATCAATAGAGCTAGAGCTTCTGATAAATTACTTCGTTTTCCATTTAACATATTAGAAACGTAACTCTCAGTCACTTTGATTGTCTTTGCCAGGTCCTTTTGCTTAATATGCTGTTCATCTAGAATAAGTTGGAGTCGATCTTTTAATTCCATGTTTGTCACCTCCAGATAAGTATAGCAGAGAAACTTTTCTCAGTCAAGAAAAAAAGCATTGACTACTTATCTAAGAAATGATAAACTTATCTTAGATAAGAAAAAGGAGGAAAAGAAAGTATGTATAGTGAAAAGAAGCAACAGATTATTGAAAAGATTAAGAATATGACAGATAAAGAGGCTGATATTCTTGAAGTCTTTATTGTTGGATTCAGGGCAGGAAAACAGACAATAGAAAAAGAGTTGGAAGGGTCGGTGTCTTGTAAATCAGTGGAAAGAACAGCATAATCTAGCATTTAAAAATAATTTATGTGGCTGGAAATAGAAAAAAGATTATTTGATCAGGTAGTACATAGCGCTTCAGGTTTGGACTATGAGACAGGTGGATTTATTGGTATTCGTGATAATAAAGTTTGTATGTGGTCTTTCGATAAGGGGATCAAGAGCGAACAAGGAGGAATCTATTGCCCAAATAAGGACCATTTCCACACTATAATTAGGAGGTGGGAGAAAGAGAAAATTACGAATCTGGGAATTGTCCATACACATCTTAATGGCAATCCAAAATTATCAAAGGAAGATATCCGATACATAAATTCTATTTTTGAAAACAATGAAACTTTGATGGAAATGGTTTTTCCGGTGATAATTCCCGATAAATCATTTCATATCTATTATGCTTATCGATCAGATGAGACAATTTTGATTAATAAGATTCCATTAAAAATTATATAAAAGAGGAGGAAGAAAAATGAAAGGAAAGAAAGAATTTCAGATTGTTTTGCCAAAGGGACGATTTTGTGGACACAACTGTGGAGACGGGTGTATTTATTGGGAACCTTATAAAAGAGATAGTAATGGTAGGCAGTATTGTAACCATTATGGGAGTTATTACTATCCTTCCGAGCGACAGGGCTGTCTTAGTTATAAGGATTAGTGCAAACGTAGAATAAGAGGTGTGGTATGGGAAAAATATTGTTATTTATAGGAATTGCATATTTTGTCATATTATTTTTAGCTATGTGTTGTCCAGCCCCGGTAAAAAAGGGAGAGGAATGGAGATGTTCTTTAAATAAAAGTTTCCCAATTTGTCGGACTATAGAAAACCGCCTATAATCCGGC
>CAJUJV010000007.1:75667-79112 GCA_910586845.1 uncultured Hungatella sp. | reverse complement strand
GTTTTTATTGAATTTTCAAGGTGCATAGGCACTTATGCGAGTGCGAAGTTTGAGATTTTAATAAAAGAGTCATCCATGTGAGGCATAATCTGATCACGTCGTCGAAAGAGGGACTGAAGATCGATACTCCAAAGACCCGTACCAGCACCAGGGATATTCCTATGACAAAAAAGGTCTACAATATTTTAAAGAGACAGCAGAGTGAGAGCGAAGGCAATAAAGACGACTTTGTTTTCTATGCCGCTAAAGGACCCGTGAGCTGCAAGAGAATCACCCATGAGATCAATGTGATCTTACGGAATATGGAGGAGGACGGTATCGCCTTCCCGTATTTTACGCTGCACAGCACCCGCCGTACATTTGCTACCAGATGTATTGAAAACGGCATGAATCCCCAGGTGCTGAAAACCATATTGGGCCATGCCACACTGGCCATGACCATGGATCTCTATTCCCATGTCCTTCCGGATATTAAGGCGGAGGAGATGAAGAAGGTAGCAAAGGCGTTTTAGAGATTTTTTGCCCTGTTGTACACAAATCGTACACAACCGTACACATACCGGTATCCGGAAAGGATTCATGGCAAAACCGGGAAAAATATGGTAAACGTCGGATGTCTTCATGATTTTCAATTCTCTTCACTGTTTTCCGTTTCCCGGGCCGGAGGGTAGGATACGGCCCACAGAGGTCCGCCGCTGTCGTAGCTCCGCTTCAGTTCATCCATAAGCAGCTGCAGATCCCATTCCTTGGTGCTGTTCTCATAGCTGGCAGGATCGGCGATGTAGACATGGCCTTCGGAGGCCAGCTGGGCGATGATAATGAAGTGGCCGCCCTGAGTCAGGCTTCCCTTGCCCATGAGGGCCACCAGAATATGGCCGGTGTCCAGAAGGCGGGCGGCTTCCTCGGGAGTCCGCTCCGTGACGCTGTCCACCTGAAGACCGAAGGCAGAGATGCTCTGGGGGATCAGGCTGTGGTAGGAACCGCTCTGGCGGGCATAGAAGCCATTGTCGGCAGACCAGTCGGCCATCTCCACAGGAGTTACGCTGCGGGAAGAAAAGCTGTTGATGACCATGGCTACACACACAGGGCCGCAGCCGTATTTGGCGATACGATCCTGCCCGCCGTAGAGATATTCTTTCCAGCGGATGTCACCCTGATTATAGTAGAGAAGAGGGCCCATGGCAGTGTCCAGCATACAGGAATAGATCGTATCCTGGGGAGGAAAGACAGGCTCCCCGTACATGTCGGAGATCTCTCCCAACTCGTCAGTACGTGCCATCTGGGAGATCTCCTTTGTGTCCACGGAAGAGTCGGACCGGCTGTTGTCTCCGGCCGGATCGGTCTGAGCGTCGTCGGGCTGCTGACTGTCGGCAGAACTTTCCGGCGGATCCAGACGGTTGGAGACATAGGAACAGAAGCCCTGGACAGCGGACCGGATATCCTCCGGAGAGACAGGGTGGAAATAGGCCAGGAGGCTGACTGCCATAGCCGTGGCGGCAGTGAGAATCCCGCCTGTGATCAGGATCTCGGCTCGGGACTTTTTGCCGGTATTTTTGGGAGTCCCGGCAGATCTGCGGGGACCGGGGGGAGGGGTGACGTCTGCCGGGCGGGATTTGGGCGCAGCAGGAGAACCAGGGGGCCGGAGAGTGGAAGTCCGCTTTCCGGCCCCCTGGTTTTTGGACAGAGGATTTTTTTTTGGATGTCCCGGCGATATTCTGGAAGCCATGGCATGTATCCTTTCACTGTTTGGCCAGACGACCCATAACTACCTGGGGAATGTTGCTTAAGGCAGCCTGCTGACACACGGCGCCGATCTTATAAGCCTCCATGGGCATGCCGTAGACGACGCAGGAATCACGGTCCTGGCCGATGGTAAACGCACCGGCTTTTCTCATACGCAGCATTCCAGCGGCGCCGTCGGCTCCCATACCTGTAAGGATGACACCGATCGCCCGGTTCTTGGCAATAGAAGCCACGGAGGTGAACAGTACGTCGACAGAGGGTCTGTGACCGCTGACTTTATCTTCATTGGTACAGCTGACGCTGTATCCTGCTCCCATACGCACGATGCGCATCTGCAGTCCTCCCGGAGCCAGGAGGATGAGGCCCGGCCGGACCTTGTCCCCGTGCTGAGCTTCCTTTACTTCCAGCTTGCAGATACGGTTCAGACGCTCTGCGTACATGGCAGTGAAGCCGGGAGGCATATGCTGAGTGATGACGATTCCCGGCATCTTGGCAGGAAACTGCCGCACCACTTCCAGGATAGCCTCGGTCCCTCCTGTAGAAGCGCCGATGGCGATCAGATCGATGCCGGAGCTTACACCCGGCACAAAGCCGGATCTGAGATGAGAGGCGGCAGTGACGGGAGCGGCTGCAGAGGCAGCATTCTGCTGAGGAAGGCGGACACGGGCGTTTTTGCCGATGGTCAGTTTGGTCATCAGATTTCTGAGGAATGCATCCCGCTGGCCTTCCTCCGGTTTGCGGACAAAATCAACGGCCCCGGCCGCCAGGGCATCGAACACCCGCACGTTCAGGGAAGATACCAGGATTACTGGCACGGGATGGGAGGGAAGGACCTCTTTTAAAAATTCCATTCCGGTCATACCGGGCATCTCGATATCCATGGTCATAATATCCGGCTTCAGCAGGGGAAGCTTGTTCTTGGCATCCAGAGCGTTGACCGCATAGCCTACCACTTCAAAGCGGGGATCGGCCGAGAGACTCTGGACGAGCCAGGTGCGGAATACGAGAGAATCATCTACCACCATTACACGGATTTTTTGCTGCATACTCTAACCTTCTTTCTGTTCCGGCTGTTCCGGCGGCCTGACAAATCAGGCCTTTTTCCGGTAGATAGCCGGCTGGATATAATCATAAGGGCAGGTAGCTTTGGTCAGGCCCTCGGAATGGCCGATAAAAAGATGGCCGCCGGGAACCGTGGCGCCGTAGAAACGGCGGACCAGAGCATCCTTGGTCGCCTGGTCGAAATAGATCATGACATTCCTGCAGAAGATCAGATCGAATTTCTTTTTAAACTGGATAGGATCCATCAGATTAAAGGTTCTGAAGATCACATTCTGTTTGATGGCAGGAGCCACAGTGTAAGTGCTGCCGTCTTTTCTGACAAAATATTTCTGTTTCCAGGTAGCCGGAAGAGAAGACAGGCTCTCGTCATTATAAGTTGCCGTCAGAGCCGTATTCAGAATCTTCTGGGAGATGTCGGTGGCCAGCACCCGGGTGTCCCACTGGGAAGCCTTGGCTCCGAAATATTCTTTCAAATACATGGAGATGGTGTAAGGCTCCTCCCCGGAGGAACAGCCGGCGCTCCAGATACATAGCACCCGGTCTTTGGCATGTTTTTGCTCCAGTTCAGGAAGGACCACATCCCAGAGATATTTGAAGTGATCTTCCTCTCTGAGGAAATATGTATAGTTGGTAGTCAGTT
>CAJUJV010000007.1:63860-75588 GCA_910586845.1 uncultured Hungatella sp. | reverse complement strand
CGTGACCATTTCGGAATCCCGGCCTGACAGGATGTCATCCACATAAGAGGAAAAATCGTTATAACCCTGAGAGGACAGGGTGTGTGAGAGACGGCTTACAATAAGCTGCTTTTTTTTGCTCAGATCAATTCCGTAATGCTGTTTGATATAAGTATAAAGGCGCTGAAAATCACTGTCGGTTAGTGTCAGCATAATAAAATCCCCCCTTACTACCCAAATTCTATGATATATCAATTGGGCAGCCTTCTGGCTGCCCAACCGCAATTCGGTCCATAAACCGGCCGGCGGACTCCTGACTGTGATTATTGAGGAGTGGCCAGAGCCTGACAGTCGATGGACATAAAGACGCTTCCATCTTCCATGGTCACCATTCCGTTAAGCAGCTTCTGCTGGCGCTTAAGAGGAATGGGTTTGACATTTTTCAGGTCGATATCGATTACCTGACGCACGGAATCTACGATGATCCCCAGAGAAACCGAATCAATGTCCAGAACAATGATGCAGGTTTGTCCGGAGCAGTCGGATTCCTCCTTGCCCATGAGCTGCTGGATATCCACAACGGGGAGTATCTGGCCTCTCAGGTTGATGATGCCCTGAATATAGGGCGGCATCAGAGGCAGTGTGGTAATAGAGTGATTATTGATGATCTCAATTACATAGTTGGTGCTGATATAAAGGATCAGATCTCCTGATTCAAAGGTAAGACAGCGCTCGATACTGGAAGACTCTTCGTCGTCTGTCTCAACCTCCTCAATATCGAGAAGTTCCTGGTTGTTAAGCTGTTCAGACATGGTAATTCCTCCCCTCTACTGTGAATTTTCCAGAGCCGCTGAGTAAAGGCTCTGTATATCAAGAATAATGCTGATATTGCCGTCACCTAAGATGGTACAGCCTGAACATCCGAAATTCTTAAGCTCGAAAAAGTTCAAAAATGCAGGGAAGGGTTTCACCACAACCTGCTGTTCTCCCAGAAGTTCATCTACAAACAGGCAGAAGGAACGGTCGCTGTTCTCCACCCACATCAGGATACCGTCTTCTAAATTGGTCACTTCGGTATTAATATTGTAGAATCTGTGGAGCCTTACTACGGGATAGAAACTTCCCATGCGCTCGATCATCTCGTTGCCGCTTTCGTCCCGGATAATGTCATCGGAAGTAACCTTGAAGGACTGACGGATGTTGGAGATTGGGATGGTAAAGATGGACCTTCCCACAGTCACCTTCATGCCGTCCACGATAGCCATGGTCAGAGGGATCTTCATGGTGAAAGTAGTACCCTTGCCTTCGTCGCTGTTGAGGGATACCATACCGCCGACGGCTTCCACATTTTTCTTCACCACATCCATTCCCACGCCACGGCCGGAAAACTCCGTAACCTCCTGATTGGTAGAGAAACCGGGCAGCATGATGAGCCCCAGGGCCTCTTTCTTGGAGTATTCGCTCTCCGGTTTGGTGAGGATGCCTTTCTCCCTGGCCTTGGCCAGCAGCTTGTCCGGGTTCATGCCCTTGCCGTCGTCGGCGATGGTGATGACGACTTCGCTGCTGGTATGAGTAGCGGACAGAACGATCTCGCCCTGAGCGCTCTTTCCTTCATTGATACGGTCCTGAACGTCGTCCTCGATACCGTGGTCCATGGCGTTACGGACCATATGCATGATCGGATCCTGGATGCTGTCCACGATGGTCTTGTCAACTTCCGTGTCCTCTCCGATGAGGGTAAGGCGGACATCCTTGTTCAGCTTCTGCTTCATATCCCGGACGATACGGCTCATCTTCTGGAACACGCCGGAGATGGGCACCATCCGCAGGGACATGGCGATATCCTGAAGATCATCCGTAAGCTTGCGCAGCTGACGGGCCGATTTCATGAAATTATCATAGGCATCCCTGCTTAACTGATTCAGTTCCGGAGACGAGGTAACCATGGACTCGGTGATGACGATCTCGCCTACAATGTTCTGCAGACTGTCCAGCTTCATCAGGTTGACGCTGATCAGGTTCTGCTTGACAGGAGCACTCTGGGCCGGCTTTGCCTGAGGCGCCGGTTTGGGAGCCGGTTTTTCCGGGACAGAGGTTTCGGCGGGAGCGGCGGTCTGAGGTTTTTCCGGTACGGGATCAGGAGCGGCGTGCTCTTCCTCCGGAAGGAAGGCCAGTTCATAAGAACGGATATGCCCCTGTGTCCTGAGGATATCGGAAGCTTTATTGGCCGCCTCTTCTGATTTGAAAGCCATGAAAAAGCCTTCTTCGATAATCGTAGCGGTAGTCTCTGAGTTGGACTCCATATTCTCCGGATAATAGCGGAAATCGATGCCGCACTCCTTGACTGCATTGACGATCATGTAGGCCCGCAGGTTCTCCATCCCGATACCTTCCTCCAGATAGACGTGAAGGAAACATACGGCTTCCTTGTCATCGGGAAGATTGTCTGTGGAGGGAGCGGGGGGAGCCGCCGCTGCCGGAGCCTCCGGGGGAGCCGGTTCTTCCGTCTGAGCGCCGCTGATCTTCTTCAGGAAATTGTTGATATCGGCGGAAAAGGAATCCAGATCAGTGTCCAGAGCTTCTCCGGCCTCCACTTTTTCCACCTGTCCCCGGAGAAAATCTTCAGAACGGAACATAAGGTTAAACAGCTCCTTCTTGTGCTGAGGGTCCAGAGAATCAATGCCCTTGTCACGGATATAGAAGAACAGATCCTCTATATGGTGGGCGATCTCCGCCAGAGAACCGAATTCCATCATAGCGGAGGAACCCTTGATGGTATGCATGATACGGAAGATCTCGTTCACATCGTCGAGAGAAAAATCACCGATCTTCTCGTCAGCCACCAGCATCTCATCCAACCGGTCTAAAAGGGAATTTGTTTCAAAGAGGTATGTGTCAAGCATACCCTCCATGCCATTATCCATTCTATTACACCACCTATCCTTTTTAGTTTGCATAGAAAGAAGACAATCTGCAAAATACAACAGACCGCAACATACTGTCTTACTTATCGGCGAAATTTGTTTTTTGTTAAGGGCCTGAGAAAAATTTTTGAAAAAAGTATTATTTTTTTCTGTAATCTGCCGATAAACATATATAAATTCCAAAAATGTATTAAGGACAGGTGTTATGAAAAGGGAAAATCCGCCGATGTATCATAAAAGAGTGCGTGACGGGATCCCCTCTCCCCGGACCTTCCAAAATCGGGGCTAAAAAGACTCAACAAGGAGGAGCAACAAATGAAGAATTTAAAAGTCGGCAAGAAATTCATAGTGTCTTTCGGCATGATCCTGACCGTATTCCTGGTGTCGGTGATCGTAGCGACCGTAGGGATCGTCAGGGCCAGGGCCAGCTATGAGAAATTCTATATGAATGATTATAAAGCCGTCACCGGAGTTTATGAGATTCAGCTGAAGCTGCAGGAGGGCCTGAAGGAACTGCTGCTGGCAGTTGTGGAGACGGATTCCGCCCAGACAGCCAAGCGTGTGGCCACGGTGAACCAGTATATGGATGCAGTCACTTCGGAGCTTCAGGACATTTATGCCAATTACAGCGGCGACGTGTCCCGCCTCAAGGATTTCGAGAACGGGATGCAGAACAATAAGGGCACAAGGCTTCAGATCATCGAGCTGGCCAGTCAGAATACGGATGAGGCCGATGCCGAGGCTCAGCGCTTGGTGCTTGAAGAGTATAACCCTCAGGTAGAAGGTTATGTGGAAGATCTTCAGGCGGCCTTTGCTCAGATGGGAAGAGAAAGCCAGGAATCTTTTGACGCTGCCATGGCCATGCAGACTATGCTGATCGCTGTTGCAGTCGGGGTTGCGGCGGTGGCCTTTATCATGACGGTCGTTATCGCCCTCACTCTCACAGGCAATATCATCGTTCCTGTCAAGAAGATCCAGTCAGCCATGGCTGATGTGGTCCAGGGTCAGCTTTCTGTAAATATTGATTATGAGTCAGCCGACGAATTCGGCGAGATGGCTGAGGACATGAATAAGATGACCGGAGGCATAAGCCGGATCATCAAGGACATCGAGATTATCCTGACAGCCATGGCAGGAGGAGATTTCGCCGCCAAGTCCAGTGACAGAAGCATGTACATCGGCGACTACCAGAAGATCCTTCAGGCTATGAGGGGCATCAAGAGCAGCCTCAACACCACCATGACCACACTGAACCAGTCTGCCAACCAGGTAGCTTCCGGTTCCGATCAGGTATCCTCCGGCGCACAGGCTCTTTCCCAGGGCGCTACGGAGCAGGCTTCTTCTGTGGAAGAGCTGGCTGCCTCCATCAACGATATTTCTACCCGGATCAACGAGAATGCCCAGGGCGCTCAGGAGGCCAGCAGAAAGTCTGTTATGGTCAGCGAAGTTGCCGGCGAGGGCAACCGCATGATGCAGGATATGCTGGCGGCTATGGCGGATATCAACGCTTCCTCCGGCGAGATCGGCAAGATCATCAAGACCATCGAGGATATCGCGTTCCAGACCAATATCCTTGCGCTGAACGCGGCAGTGGAAGCGGCCAGAGCAGGCGCGGCAGGCAAGGGCTTTGCAGTCGTTGCAGACGAGGTCCGCAACTTGGCCAGCAAGTCTGCGGAGGCTTCCAAGAATACGGCCGTACTGATCGAGAATTCTCTGACAGCAGTGGAGAACGGCAAGAGGATCGCAGACGACACCGCCCGTTCCTTAGAACAGGTGATGTCAGGGATCCAGGAAGCCACGGAGATGATGGATGCCATCGCAAAGGCTTCCCGGGAACAGGCAGATGCCATCAGTCAGATTACCGTAGGTATTGATCAGATCTCCAGCGTGGTGCAGACCAATTCCGCCACATCGGAGCAGAGCGCAGCGGCCAGCGAAGAGTTGTCCAGCCAGGCTCAGATCATGAAAGAACTGGTGAGAAGATTCAAACTGGAAGGAGATTCCGGCATGACTGTTGCTGTGCCTCAGTATGATTCAGGATATTCTTCCGCTGACTCCGGGACCGCTTCCTTCGGGTCCTATGATGACGGAAAATATTAGGATCAGATAAGCAGAAACTGGTGTGAGACAGAACCGATATGTACGGGGGCAGCTGTGCCTCCGTACATTGATGTTCCTTTAGATTCCATTTTAGTAAGGAGAATAAAACATGAGGCAGAGCATAAAACAACAGGTTATGATACGGATCGCTCTTATATTTTTGTGTGTTATTGTCACCGGACTGGTGACTGTCAGCGGCATGAATAAAATAAAGGCCTACAGCAAGTCCACAGAACAGGCTACGGAGATTCACAGCCTGGTACTGACGGCAGAGAGAGCCCACTACAGCTGGGTCGAGAATCTGTGTTCTGCAGTTGCGCTGGGCACGGAATTTACAGGAAGCAAGGACTATAAGGGCTGTGTGCTGGGAAAATGGTTCTATCAGTCCGATCTTTCCATGATCACGGACAGCGATCTTCTTCGCCTGATCGAAGAGATGAAGCCTATCCATCAGGCGATTCATGAGTCGGCCCAGACGATTCTGGATCTTAACAGCACGGATCCGGCCCAGGCCAGGCAGATGTATCTGGAAGTGACCAAGGCCAATGTGGATAAACTGGTTTCCCTTTTGGATCAGGTGGCAGGGATTACGGAGGAGCAGGTAAAGGACAACCAGTCCGGGCTTTTCAGCTGGGTCTCCCGGTCAGAGCTCATCTCTATCGTTGCGGTTGTGGTGATTCTGATCGTAAGTGCTCTTCTTATGCTGTATGTGATGAAAGGCATCGTGGCTCCTGTTCAGGTGATCACGGGGGCCAGCAGGAATCTGGCGGAAGGAAAGCTGGACTTCCAGATCGATGTAAAGGATAATAACGAGATCGGTGAGCTGGCGGGTACACTCAATACTTCCGTGAAGAATCTGAAGATGTATATCTCGGATATCACCAAGGTTCTTGACGGGCTGGCGGCGGGGAACCTGGCCAGTGAAAGTGAGATCGAATATATCGGTGATTTTATCCAGATCCAGAAGGCTATAGAGACCATCAGCCGGGAGCAGAGCACCATTATGGAGCAGATCCACGCTTCTGCGAGCCAGGTGGATTCCGGCGCCAATCAGGTGGCCATGGGAGCTCAGTCTCTGGCTCAGGGCTCTACAGAGCAGGCTTCGGAAGTCGACAACCTGCTCCATATGATCGAACAGGTGACAGAACAGATCAACAACAATGCAAAGAGCGCTTCTATCACCACATCGGAAGCCGACAAGGTAGGGGAGCAGATCCATATCTGCAACAGCCAGATGCAGGAGATGTCAGAGGCCATGAAGCAGATCAGCGCCTGCTCCGGAGAGATTCAGCACATTATCAAGACAATCGATGATATTGCATTCCAGACAAATATACTTGCATTGAATGCGGCAGTGGAGGCAGCCAGAGCAGGAAGCGCAGGCAAGGGATTTGCAGTGGTGGCGGATGAGGTGCGTAATCTGGCGGCCAAGAGCGCGGATGCGGTGAAAGAGACGACAGAACTGATCGAAAAGACTCTTCATATGGTAGAGACCGGCTCCGGGCTTACAGAAGTGACTCAGAAATCCCTTATTTCTGTCGTAGAGGGAGCAGGAAAGGTGACGGGTCAGATCAAGGTCATCTCCGATGCTTCCCAGGAACAGGAGACGGCCATCAATCATATTAAAGACAGTATTTGCCAGATTTCCACAGTGATCCAGTCCAATTCCGCCACTTCGGAGGAGAGCGCGGCAGCCAGTGAAGAGCTGGCAGGTCAGGCTCAGATCCTGAAATCACTGATCGGAAGGTTTCAGTTGAGAAAACACTGAGACGAATATATTTTAAGGAACAAAAGGGAATGAAGGGAGAAGATCATGAGACAAAAAATCAGGAATTTTAAGATCAGGGCAAAACTTTATCTGCTGGTGGGCATTGCCCTGGCAGGGATGCTGGCTCTGGGAGCCGTTTCTTTCGTGCTTATGAATAACCTCAACGGAGAGACAGACATTATCGCACAGAAGTGGATGCCCAGCTGTACTCTGGCAGATCGTATGAACATTACAGTGTCCAATATGAGGCTCTATGAGGTAAGATATGTGACATCGGACACAGAGGCCAAGGTTCAGAGTTATTCGGGAAAAGTGAACAAGGAGATGGGCAACATGGATTCTTATGTCTCCTCCTACGCCGGCTATGTAACTACTGCGGAGGGACGGAAGCTTTACGAGAATCTGCAGTCAACCTGGGCGGCTTATAAGCAGATCGACAGCAGGCTGACAGAACTGGTCAAGAATGGTCAGATAGCGGAAGCATGGGCGCTTCTGGACAGCGACGAGGGCAACGGAGCCTATGAGGCAGTGACTGCTGCCATGGAAGAACTGGCTGACTTCAACACAAGGGGAAGTGAAGGCGCCTATGGGGAAAGCGAATCTACTTACCGGAATGCCATCATTATCATGGTCCTGCTGATGGCGGTAGTGATCTTGATCGGAGTGATCTTCTCCATGATCATCATCAAGAGTATCCGTGAGCCGGTGACTGAGCTTGAGGAGGCTGCTATCCAGATGGCCAGAGGTAATCTGGATGTGGAGATCAGATATCAGTCCAAAGATGAACTGGGCGTTCTTTCCGATCAGTTCAGAGAGGTAGTGAGAAAGCTTCGGGCTATTGTGGATGACGAGAATCAGTTCCTGGCCAAGATGGCTTCCGGTGATCTGACTGTGGATTCCATCTGCGAGCAGGAATATATAGGCAGTTTCCATCAGGTTCTCATCTCTTTCCGGGCTATTGCATCCCGTATGAATGAGGCCATGTCCCAGATCAGCACCAGCAGCGAGCAGGTTTCCAACAGTTCCGAGCAGGTTTCCAGCGGGGCCCAGGCGCTTTCTCAGGGCGCTACCGAGCAGGCAAGCTCTATTCAGGAGCTGGCGGCAACTATCTCCGATATCTCCGAGAGAATCAAGGAGAATGCGGACAATGCCAGCGACGCCAACAAAAAGGTCAATTCCGTGGGCGACGATATGAATCTGAGCAATACCAAGATGCATGATATGATCAAAGCCATGGAGGAGATCAGCAGCAGCTCCAACGAGATCGGCAAGATCATCAAGACCATTGAAGATATCGCATTCCAGACCAATATTCTTGCATTGAACGCAGCCGTGGAAGCCGCAAGGGCGGGAAGCGCAGGAAAGGGATTTGCAGTAGTTGCCGATGAAGTGAGAAACCTTGCCAGCAAAAGTGCGGAAGCTTCCAAGAACACTGCGGCTCTCATCGAGAATTCGGCCAGGGCAGTACAGAACGGTACCGAGATCGCCAGCGAGACAGCTAAGACTCTGAGTCAGGCAGTGGCCGGAGCCAGAGAAGTTACGGAGCTGATGGATAAGATCTCCGAGGCCAGCAATACTCAGTCCGCCGCCATCACTCAGATTACCATAGGTATCGATCAGATATCCAGTGTCATCCAGACCAATTCGGCTACGGCAGAGCAGAGCGCGGCTGCCAGTCAGGAACTGTCCAGCCAGGCTCAGCTGATGAAAGAGCAGGTAGGTAAGTTCCGCCTGAGAGGCAGCTCCATGGTGTCTTTCTCGGAGCACACCAGTGCGCCCCACAGTATGTCGGCTGATGACTACGGATATGAGGCCATGAACTATTCATCCAGTGATAAGTATTAAAAAAGTGATAAAAACCCTGGGATTTCCCGGGGTTTTTCTTTTTTTGGAAGATATTTTCTTTATTTTTTTGTTTTTTTTTAAAAAATGTGCCTAAATCCGCAGAGAGCGTACAAATGTTGCTGGACAAAAGGAAGATCATGTGTTATAATCGAAACACTTTATCGTAGTAAAACAGTGATAAAGTGGGGTAAATCTCATGATCCGAAAATCGTGAGACAAAGCCGATTAGAAAAAGGAGGAGAAAGTAATGAAAAAAAGATTACTTAGTCTGACACTGGCAGCAGCCATGACCCTTTCCCTGGCCGGTTGCCGTGGGACGGCGCCTGCGGAGACCACAGCGGCAGCGTCTGCAGAGACCACGACGGCAGCGGCAGCAGCGGACAACACCACAGCAGCAGCGGAGACCACCAAAGGAGCAGATTCCGCGGAGACCGAAGCAGAGGCTCCGGCAGGAAACTTTAAGATCGGTATCATTACCGGTACGGCATCTCAGGGCGATGAGGAGATCACTCAGGCCAACAAGATGAAAGAGAAGTACGGCGATATGATCGTTACCTCTACCTATCCCGATAACTTTACCACAGAGACAGAGACCGTTATCTCCAACACCGTGGCTATGGCTTCCGATCCGGATGTAAAGGCGATTATCTGGTGCCAGGCTATCCCGGGCACGGCGGCAGCCATCGACAAGGTACGCGAGACCCGTCCGGACATGATCTTCATTGTAGGTACGCCGGGCGAGGATCCGGGCGTGATCAACCCCAAGGCAGATATCGTTCTTCAGGTAGACGAGCCTGGCTGCGGTATTGTTCTTCCGCCTCAGGCTGCGAAGCAGGGCGCCAAGACCATGATCCACTATTCTTTCCCGCGTCACATGAGCTATGCTCTGATCGTGGCACGTCACGAGAATTTTAAGAAGTACTGTGCAGAGAACAACATCGAGCTGGTAGACGTTACTGCTCCGGACCCCACAGGTGATTCCGGTATCACAGGTGCTCAGCAGTTCATCCTTGAAGATGTTCCCCGTCAGATCGCCAAGTACGGCAAAGACACCGTATTCTTTACCACTAACTGCGGTATGCAGGAGCCTCTGATCCGTTCCGTATTTGAGAACGGCGCCATCTACTCTCTGCAGTGCTGTCCGTCTCCGTTCCACGCATTCCCCGCTGCCCTGAACATCGACATGGCAGGACATGAGGCTGATGTGGATTACATGATGGAGCAGCTTCAGAAGAAGGTTACAGAGTACAACATGGGCGGCCGTGTATCCACCTGGGGAGTTCCCTGTAATATGCTGTTCATCAGCGCAGGCGTAGAGTATGCCAAGAAGGTTCTGGAAGGCCAGACAAACGGCACTCTCGACGAGCAGGTCCTGAGAGACACTATCCAGGCATGTGCTGAGGAGTTTACACCCAACGCTTCCATGACCATGGATTACTATGTTGACGATGACGGCAACGCAAAGGAGAATCATTTCCTGGTAATGTCCGATTTCGTTACCTTTGAATAAGAGATTTTTATAATAATGTAAATGGTATCCGGAGTTCTGCCGACGGGGGTCTTTAGGACATCAGTTGGCAGAACTTTCTGTTACCGCAGACCCTCAGAAGCTTCAACGGTTTCTGGGCGGATTTCGTGTCCGGACGGACCCGGACACAGGATATACAGAGAATGATAGAAAGAGGTTGGTGACTTGGAGAGAGCAAATGAAACCTATGTCCTGAAGATGGACGGCATCGCCAAAGAGTACTATGGCAACCGGGTATTAAAGGGAGTGGATCTCCGTATCCGCCCGGGTGAGATCCATGCTCTTATGGGAGAGAACGGCGCAGGAAAATCCACATTGATGAACATCCTGTTTGGTATGCCCGTGATTCACACCACCGGCGGCTATGAAGGCATGATCGAGGTCAACGGGGAGCCTGTCAAGATCGACACTCCTCTGAAGGCCATGGAACTGGGAATCGGGATGGTCCATCAGGAGTTTATGCTGATCCCCGGATTCAGTGTGACAGAGAATATCAAGGTGGGACGTGAGATCAGCACCCCCAACCTGGCAAGCCGTCTGTTCGGCCAGTCCATGGAATCTCTGGATTTTAAGACCATGAGAAAGGATGCCAGAGAGGCCCTGGCTACCATTGGGCTTCAGATCGAAGAATATGTGAAGGTGGCCGGTCTTCCCGTAGGCTATATGCAGTTTATCGAGATTGCCAGAGAGCTGGACAAAACCGGCATCCGGATCCTGGTCTTTGACGAGCCTACAGCCGTGCTGACAGAGTCGGAGGCAGAGAGGCTTCTGGAGGCCATGCGGGTGATCTCTTCCAAGGGGATCGCCATCATCTTTATCACCCACCGTCTGGACGAGGTTATGGCTGTGGCAGATTCCATGACCATTCTCAGGGACGGAGAATTTGTGGCCAGGAAAGAGATCGGAGATACCAGTGCGGTGGAGATCGCAGAGCTGATGATCGGACGGAAGATGGAGAAGCTGGTAGATGACAGCATCCCCGACGGCCGCACCATCCGGGACGATGACATTGCAGTCAGCCTGAGAGACTACAGAGTGGATATGCCGGGTGAGCAGGTAAAAGGGGTAGACCTGGATATCCGCCGGGGAGAGATCTTCGGCATCGGCGGTCTGGCCGGTCAGGGAAAGCTGGGGATCCCCAACGGGATCATGGGTCTCTATAAAACAGAAGGCCAGGTGAAGATCCAGGGCCAGGTTCTGGATCTGGACAAGCTGGGCGACGCTCTGAACCACAAGGTTGCCTTTGTATCTGAGGACCGCCGGGGCGTGGGACTCCTTCTGGACGAGAGCATCGAACAGAACATTATCTTTTCCGCCATGCAGACCAACAGAAAATTCCTGAAAAAGATAGGCTGGATGAGCCTGTATGACAGTGCTGCGGCCAAAAGCCACGCGGAAGAGATGGTAAAGACTCTGGATATCCGCTGTACCGGCATCAGACAGCCCGCAGGCTCTCTGTCCGGAGGCAACCAGCAGAAGGTGTGTCTTGCCAGGGCGCTGTCCCTGGAACCGGATATCCTGTTTGTGTCGGAGCCTACACGGGGAATTGATGTGGGAGCAAAAGAAGAGATTCATAATTTAATG
>CAJUJV010000007.1:59572-63850 GCA_910586845.1 uncultured Hungatella sp. | reverse complement strand
ACCGGATATCCTGTTTGTATCCGAACCTACGAGAGGCATCGATATCGGCGCCAAGAAGCTGGTGCTGGAGTATCTGACAAAATTAAACAGGGAACAGGGCATGACGGTTGTCATCGTGTCCTCGGAGCTGATGGAGCTCCGCTCCGTTTCTGACAGGATCGGAATCATCTCAGACGGAAAACTGGCCTGTATCTTAAAGCCGGATGATTCGGATGCAGATTTCGGTCTGGCCATGTCAGGGGCCTGGAAAGGAGGAAAAAAAGATGCGTAATCCATTGAAAGTGCTGACAGATAAATTTGGTCTGCCCCGTGTCATCATCGTATCATTCTTTCTGTTTCTTATCGCGGCGGCAGGCGGCTTCCACATGGACCTGATGCAGCTGTTAAGCGACTGTCTGAGACGATGGGGCATGTTCGGCATCCTGGCTCTGGCCATGGTACCGGCAGTACAGTGCGGCATTGGCCTGAATTTCGGTATCTCCATGGGTATCGTAGGAGGCCTTATGGGAGGTTTGGTGGTAGTTCAGATGCGGATTGCGGAATATCCGTCGCTTGTGGCCATTCACCCTCTCTTTGCCATGTGGGTTGCCATCCTGATCGCCATAGTCATCGGCGTCATCCTGGCTACGGGCATCGGTTACCTCTACGGACTGCTTTTAAACAGAGTTAAGGGCTCCGAGATGACGGTTACCACCTATGTGGGATTTTCCATTATCGCATTTATGAATATGATGTGGATGCTCCTTCCCTTTACAGACGGTGAGCTGATCTGGCCCAATGCCGGAAAAGGATTGAGAAATACGATCTCCCTGGCAGCCTCCTTCAGCAATGTCATGAACAAAACACTGGCCTTCAATATCGGAAATCTGACGGTACCCACAGGCCTTCTGCTGTTTTTCTTTTTCATGTGCTTCCTGGTATGGCTGTTTATGCGGTCCAGAACAGGCATGGCCATGAGCGCGGCAGGAGCCAACCCCATGTTTGCCACGGCGGCGGGCATCAATGTGAACAAGATGCGTCTCATCGGGACGGTCCTGTCCACAGTGCTGGCGTCCGTAGGAATCCTGGTCTATGCTCAGGGATACGGATTTATGCAGCTGTACAACGGTCCCATGATGATGGGCTTTACTTCCGTGGCTGCGGTCCTTATCGGAGGGGCCAGTCCAAAAAGAGCAAAGATCACCCACGTGCTCATTGGTACCTTCCTGTTCCAGGGGATTCTGGCACTGGGACTTCCGGTGGCCAACCAGTTCATACCGGAATCCAACCTGTCGGAAGTGGCCCGTCTGGTAATATCCAACGGTATTATTATCTATGCCCTGAGTCAGGTGAAAGGAGGAAGCGGACGTGAATAAGAAAAAATTTAATGCAGCGGACTTTCTGTTTCAGAACAAGGTAGCCCTGATCTTTCTTGTTTTGTGTGTGGGAGCGACCGTAGCCTCCAAACAGCCTCTGACTTTCGTGATCCCCGAGCTGTTTACCCGTATTGCCCGAAATTCCTTTATCGTGCTGTCTCTGATCATCCCGGTCATTGCAGGCATGGGTCTGAATTTCGGCATCGTAATCGGTGCCATGGCGGCTCAGATCGCCATTTTCCTGACCACTTACTGGGGTATGACAGGATTCGGCGGATTTGCCGCCACAGTGGCTCTGACTACCCCTATTGCCGTGTTTTTCGGCTATCTGGTAGGAAGGCTGTTTAATTATATGAAAGGAAACGAGATGATCGGCGGACTGGTTCTGGGATATTTTGCAGACGGTCTCTATCAGCTCCTGTTCCTGTTTATCTTCGGCGGCGTCATCAAGATGAACAATTCCACTCTGATGATCCCTACGGGAATCGGAGTAAAAAATACCATTGATTTGAAAGACACGGTAAAATATGCTCTTGACACAGTGCCCATGCTGACGATCGTGGAGGTCCTGTTCTATGTGGTTCTGGTCCTTCTGGTATGCTCTGCTGTCTTTAAACTGGCAAAGAAACAGGCTGTGAAGTGGAAATCACTGATCCTGAAGGCGGCTGCCGCGGCGGCAGTTTACGGACTGACTTTTATCGGACCTGTGGAACGGTTCCTGTCTGCAGACCGTCTTCTGCTTCTGTCGGCCGTAGAGCTGGGCTGTCTGACAGTGGTTCTGTGGCAGATATACGGACTGGCAAAATGGAAGATCCAGAGCACCAGGGGAGGAAAGGACGGCGGGCCGGAAACCTTTTCCGTACAGAAGGCCGTCGCTTATGTGGTCCTGGCGGCTGTCGTCTATGGTCTGACCTATGTGCCCATGCTGTACAATGTGCTTATCGCCGTCCGTCTTCCGGTCATGACCTATCTCTGTATCGGAGCGCTGTGCTGTTTTAACAATCTTCTCATGAAGACCCGTCTGGGACAGAACATGAGGACCGTAGGCCAGAGCCGGACCGTAGCCAATGCGGCAGGCATCGATGTGGATAAGACCCGTATCATCGCCATGATCTTTTCCACGGTTCTGGCAGGATGGGGACAGCTGATCTTCCTTCAGAATGTGGGAACCGTGTCTACCTACGGCGCCCATACACAGGTGGGACAGTTTGCCATCGCAGCTCTTCTGGTAGGCGGCGCCTCCGTGCAGAAGGCGACCAACAAGCAGGCTATCCTGGGAATCATCCTGTTCCATACACTGTTCATCGTGTCTCCGCTGGCAGGCAAGGAGCTGTTTGGCGATGCGGTGATCGGCGAGTATTTCCGGGTGTTCGTATCCTATGGCGTCATCGCCATGGCTCTGGCCATGCATGCATGGAAGAAGCCGGAGAAACCCAAGGATGCAGGAAAACCGGAGAAGCCGGGAGATCTGAGAAAGACAAAAAACAGTTCCGCGAAAGCGGCCTGAGAGGGAAAATAAAAGAAGTTTTTTCAAACAGGAGCCGGAATCCGTAAACCGGCTCCTGTTTTTGGCAGTTTTCAGGATCCCGGTGTTTCTGATCTCAGGTTCTGATCTGACACCTGTATCTATACCTGCCGGGCATGAGCTGTTATAGAAACAGAGTACTTGATATCCCGCTCTATTTAGGTTACAATAGGGGAACGGAAAAAAATGACAGAAAGGATGAGACATGTAAACCATGATAAGTGAACGGTTATACAGCATTTTGGTGGATTCTTTTTGGAAGATCCTGCTGCCGGGGCTGAAGGTGACCATCCCTCTGACGGTGATCGCTTTTTCCCTGGCCATGGTGATTGCAGTGATCATGGCTCTGATCCAGTTTGCCAATGTAAAGGTGCTGAAGCATGTGGCCAGATTTTACATATGGGTCGTCAGAGGCACCCCTCTGCTTGTTCAGCTGTATGTGGTCTTCTTCGGTCTGCCCAAAGTGGGCATCGTTTTGGATCCCTTTCCCTCAGCGGTCATTGTATTTGCACTCAATGAAGGGGCTTACGGTTCAGAGATCATCAGAGCGGCTCTGGAGTCTGTGCCCAGGGGGCAGATGGAGGCCGGATACTGTGCAGGCATGTCCTATCTGCAGATCATGAGGAGGATCGTTCTTCCCCAGGCTCTGAGGACGGCCTTTCCCTCCCTGTCCAATTCCCTCATCGCCATGGTCAAGGATACTTCTCTGGCCGCCAATATTACGGTTGCAGAGATGTTTATGGCCACTCAGAGGATCGTGGCCAGGACTTATGAGCCTCTGGCGCTGTACTGTGAAGTAGGTTTCATCTACCTGATGTTCTCCACAGTGCTGACCAGACTGCAGCGCATGGGAGAGAAGAGGCTGGATTTTTACGGATATCACGGGAGGTAGGCCATGCTGGAGATCAGAGATGTAAGGAAACGGTTCGGCTCCCTTGAAGTTCTGAAGGGAGTGGACCTGCATGTGGATAAGGGAGACGTGGTGGCTATCTTGGGTCCCAGCGGCTCCGGCAAGACCACATTTTTAAGGTGTATCAATTTTCTGGAGATCCCGGACCAGGGGACCATGGAATTTGACGGAGAAACATGGGACATGAGCCGTATCTCCAAAAAAGAGATCGCGGGGATCAGGAGAAAAACCGCGTTTGTGTTTCAGAATTTTAATCTGTTCCTCAACAAGACTGCCCTGGAAAACGTGACAGAAGGCCTGATCGTGGCCCGCAGGATGCCGCGGGCCCAGGCGGAGGAGACGGGGAAGAGGGCCCTGGACAAGGTGGGGCTGTCTGACCGGTATGACTACTATCCTCATCAGCTGTCCGGCGGTCAGCAGCAGAGAGTGGCCATCGCCAGAGCCGTGGCCCCGGAGCCGGAGATCATTCTGTTTGATGAGCCCACATC
>CAJUJV010000007.1:42624-59562 GCA_910586845.1 uncultured Hungatella sp. | reverse complement strand
TGACCCATGAGATGAATTTTGCCAGAAACGTGTCCACCAGAGTCGTCTTTATGGAGCACGGGAAGGTGGTGGAACAGGGCACGGCCCGGGAGATGTTTGAGAATCCCCGGATGGAGAGGACACAGGAGTTTTTGAGCGGGACGGCAAACAGGGGCTGAGAGAACGGAAAAACCGGGTGCAGCCCGGGAGGCGGCTTCCGGGCGAAATCATAAAAATTTATTTCAGAGGAGAGATGAGAGATGAGAAAAGAGATGTGTCGGTTGGCTGCCGCTTTACTGGCAGCAGGAGTGATGTTTGGCGCGGTCGGCTGTTCCGGGAACGCAGGCGGGTCGGGAGCCGGCGATTCCGGCAAGGGGGCAGCAGGAGTTCAGACAGAGGGTAATTCCCAGGAGGAGAAAGCTCAGCCCGGGAGCGGTTCCCAGGGAGCAGGAGCCGACGCTCAGGAAGGCGGAGAGAAGGGGCAGGCCGGGGCGGATCAGCTGGAGCGGATCCGGCAGAAAGGACAGCTGGTGGCTGCCATGGAGGGAACCTGGTCGCCCTGGACTTACCATGACGAGGATGACCGCTTGGTCGGCTATGATGTGGAGGTGGCTCAGCTGATCGGGGAAAAGCTGGGCGTGGAAGTCGTCTTTGTGGAAGGAGAATGGGACGGCCTGTTTGCCGGCCTGGATGCGGGACGGTATGATCTGGTGGTCAACGGCGTGGAGATCACGGAGGAGAGAGGGGAGAAATATGATTTTTCAGCCCCATACGCCTATATCCGCACAGCCATCGTGGTCAACGAGGATAATGAGGAGATCAGGTCCTTTGAAGATCTGGACGGAAAAAAGACGGCCAACACCATTTCCAGTACTTATGCGGAGCTGGCGGAGAGCTACGGCGCCATAGTGACAGGCGTGGATGATCTGAACCAGACCTTTGAACTGCTGCTTTCCGGGCGTATCGACGCCACCCTCAACGCGGAACTGACCTACTATGATTATATGAAGGCTCATCCTGACAGGGGCCTGAAGATCGCCGCCCTGACAGAGGAGGCTTCTCTGGTAGCTATCCCCATGAGGAAAGGGGAGGATTCGGCCAGTCTGAGAGAAGCTGTGGATCAGGCTCTCACCGAGATCCGGGATTCGGGAGATCTGGCACGTCTGTCGGAGAAATATTTCGGCAGCGATATTTCCGGAGATCCCCAGAGCCATGAGTAGAGAGGGAGACAAAAAGCAGCTGCTGCACACACTCCTTGCTCTGTCGGTCCCCACCATGGTGGAGGAGGTCCTGTCAACCCTTCTCCAGTATGTGGATACTGCCATGGTGGGAAGGCTGGGAGAGCAGGCCACGGCCTCTGTCAGCATCACCACAACCATTAACTGGCTGGTGGGCAGTATCGCAGGAGCCATCGGAACCGCGGTTCTGGCCATGATCTCCAGGGCAGTGGGAAGCGGCGACAGGCAGAAGATACAGAGCCTGTCCAAACAGGCCCTCTTTCTGGCCACAGGCTGCGGTGTGATCACCGGAAGCCTATGCGTCCTTCTAAGTCCGAAGATTCCGGTGTGGATGGGGGCGGAGAAGGCCATACAGGCTCAGGCCTCCACCTATTTTCTGATCATCAGTCTCCCCATGATCTTCCGGACCTGGACCACCATCCTGGGAGCCGCTGTCCGGGCAACTCAGAATACCAGGACGCCTATGATCATCAGTATGACGGCCAACAGCTGCAATGTGGTCCTGAACTACGTGCTGATCTACAAGATGAGCCTGGGAGTCACAGGAGCGGCTCTGGCCTCGGCATTGTCCTACTCGGTTTCCGGGATCCTGATGTTTGCCGCCTACCGGAAAAACGAGATGCTGTACTGGAGATGGAGAGACTTTGCTCTGGAGCTGCCTTTGCTGAAAGAGTGCGCCCGCATCGGGATGCCGGTTCTGGGAACAAGCGTGACCTCCTGTATGGGATACGTGGTCTTTGCCGGGCTGGTGTCAGGCATGGGGACCGTGATCTTTGCGGCTCACTCCATCGCCGTCACGGCGGAGACGATCTTCTATATCCCCGGCTATGGCCTGAGGACAGCCACGTCGGCCCTCACCGGAGCCGCCCTTGGGGAGCGGAATCAGGAGAAACTGAAAGACACGGGAAACCTCAGCGTCATCCTTACAGTAGTACTCATGTGCTTCAGCGGACTCATCCTGTATCTCCTGGCCTATCCCCTCATGTGTCTCTTTACCCCCAGCGGGACTGTGGCTTCCCTGGGAGCGGCCATGCTGCGGCTGGTGGCCCTGTCAGAGCCTTTTTTCGGGCTGATGATTGTGCTGGAGGGAATCTTTTACGGCCTGGGCCGGACCCGGTATGCGTTCTGTGTGGAGACCTTCAGCATGTGGGGGATCCGGATCCTGTTCACCTTTCTCTGTGTAAAGGTATGGCATCTGGACCTTAAGGCCGTGTGGTTCTGCATGATCGGAGACAATGTGTGCAAGGCTCTCCTGTTTGCCCTGCCTGTAGTGACGAAAAAGCAGAGAGAAAAGATATTTTCCGTGTAAATTCCAAAGAAGGAGCAAAAGTTCCATGAGAAGGGGGAAGACCAATGACAAAGAAGGAACGGACTCTTGAGATCATAAAACGCCTGAAAAAAGAATATCCCATGGCAGACTGCACCCTGGACTATGATCAGGCGTGGAAGCTGCTGGTCAGCGTCAGGCTGGCGGCCCAGTGTACCGACGCCCGGGTCAACGTGGTGGTGGAGGGCCTCTATGAAAAATATCCCGATGTGGATGCCCTGGCCGCCGCCCCGGTGGAGGAGATCGAGAAGATCGTAAAACCCTGCGGCCTGGGAAAAAGCAAGGCACGGGATATCAGCGCCTGTATGAAGATCCTCCGGGACCAGTATGGCGGCAGGGTGCCCGATGATTTCGACGCCCTCTTAAAGCTGCCGGGAGTGGGGAGAAAAAGTGCCAACCTGATCATGGGAGACGTGTTCGGCAAGCCTGCCATCGTCACGGACACCCATTGTATCCGGCTTGTGAACCGCATGGGGCTGGTAGATGACATCCGGGATCCGAAAAAGGTGGAGATGGCTCTGCGGAAGCTGGTGCCGCCGGAGGAGGGCAGCGACTTCTGCCACCGTCTGGTGAACCACGGAAGAGAGGTGTGTACGGCCAGGACAAAGCCTTACTGCGACCGCTGCTGCCTTCAGGACATCTGCAAAAAGAACGGCGTGTAAGATCTGCCCCCGTCCCGGGGACAAATATGGTACAACCTGCATAGGATATATCAGGCAGACATCCGGACTGCCCGATATATCCTTTTGTGCATCCGGAAAAATATGATTTTTAGCAGAGAAAGGAGTGTTTGTCCGTGAGCGGAGCAGAGAGAGTGATCGCCGTCGCAAAAGAAGAGGCCGGATATCTGGAGAAACGGTCTGCAAAAGATCTGGACAGTAAGGCCGGCAACAGCGGAAACGGCAATTACACCAAATATGCCAGAGACCTGTACCCTTCCCTTCAGGGCCAGCCATGGTGCGACATGTTCGTGGACTGGTGTTTCGTGAAAGCTTTCGGGGAAGTCAGGGCCCGGCAGATGGTGGGAGGAGGCTTCAGCGCCTACACTCCCACTTCGGCCCAGTACTACAAGGACAAAGGAATGTGGAAAAAAACCCCTCAGAAGGGAGACCAGGTATTTTTCAAAAATTCCGTCCGTATCTACCACACAGGCATCGTGGAAAAAGTTACTTCCCAAAAGATCTATACAATAGAAGGGAATACAGCCAGAGGAGGCGGCGTGGTGGCCAACGGAGGAGGCGTGTGGGAAAAATCCTATGACCGGTCCTATGAGCGCATCGCCGGATACGGGCGGCCTGACTGGAGCCTGGCCAAAGAGCCCGGATACAGAGTCGGCTGGCATGAGGATCAGAAAGGGTGGTGGTATGCGGATACGGAGAGCACTTATCTGAAATCCTGCTGGAAGATCATCAATTCCCACAAATACTACTTTAACGAAGGCGGATACGCCCTGACCGGCTGGCAGGAGATAGACGGAAAATGGTATTACTTTGAGCCCAGGAAGGGGCATCCCCTGGAGTGCGCCCTGTACACCACGGATCAGGAAGGAGTACAGACTCCGGGCACCTTCTGACAGAAGTTTAAAGATTCTTCCGATATTCTGACGGCGACATACCGGTCTGCTTCTTGAAGAGGCGGCTGAAATACAGAGGATTGTCATAGCCTACGAGAGAGGAGACCTCGGTCACATTGTACTCCGACGTGCCCAGGAGACGCTGGGCCTGCTGGATACGGAGGGAGATGATATACTGCATGGGAGTGACGCCGGTGTACTGCTTGAAACTCCGTATGAACCAGACCGTGCTCCGGTGCATGGCGGCGGCATATTCGTCGATGATGATCTCGGTATTGTAATATTCACTGAAATGACGAATAGCCGCCTCCATTTCATTTTGTACATAATCAGCCAGTCTGGGCCCCTGTTCCAGATGGCGGCTGATCAGGATAAAAAGCTGTCTCAGCATCATGGACAGCAGTTCTTCGTAATGGGGCCTGCAGGTCTGCAGCTCCAGGATCATCTCCTGAAACAGTTTCTGATACTCCGGATATTTACCGGAGTAGAACACATGTCCCGTGAGAGGGATATTGTAACTCTTTAAAATATTTCTCACTTCACTTCCCGTAAAATGAACCCAGAACACTTCTGTCTGGTCAACCCCGTAATAGACATATTTCTGAACTTCCTTGGGCTGATAGAGGACCATATGGCCTGCGGTGACCACTACATCCTCCCCGTCCAGGAAAAAATGGGCCTTTCCTCCGGCCACATAGAGAATCTGAAAATCGATGCGCCCTCTGGGACGGTAAGTAGGGAGTCTGGGCCGGGTGTACAGGCGGTAGGTGCCGCAGCTTCCCACTACCAGAGGCCTTGTCTTATCTTTAAAGTCTACCATGGAATTGTGCAGATAACCGGAATTCATGTACATGATGGAGGCTCCTTCCGTCAAAATTACATTTATATCATTTTGTGCATGGTTTGTCCAATACAGTTCATGGACGAAAAAGAAAAAAATTTTTATAATATTTACATATTAAGTCCATTATAAAACAAGCTGGGCTTAAGGTAAAGGGTATTAGGCGCTGGATGCATGCAGATTCCGGAAAAAACAGCGTTTGATGGATCAAAAATCAACAAAGAAAGGAAGGATATGATGTATAACGCCAAGAAATTAAGAAAATATTTTCCGTTTTACATGTTTCTGCTTCCGGCGATCATCCTTGTGATCCTGTTCTGCTATATGCCCATGGAGGGGCTGATCATCGCCTTTAAGGACTACAAGATGGCCAGAGGGATCGAGGGGAGTGAATGGGTGGGGCTCAAGCATTTTCAGGCACTGTTTTCGGATCCCAACTTTTACCGGGTGCTGGGCAATACTTTAAAGATCAGCATCCTGACCCTGGTGACCACATTTCCGGTGACCATCCTTTTCACCATCCTGGTCAACGAGATTGCCAGCAGGAAATTTAAAAGCGTAGTGCAGACCATCACATACATGCCCCATTTTCTTTCCTGGGTCGTTGTGGGTACGTTCGTATACCAGCTGCTGTCTCCGACCGGGGGCGTAGTCAACGGAATTCTGGTAAAGCTGGGGATTCTGGAAAAACCTCTGTATTTCATGGCCCAGAAGGACATGTTTGTGCCCATTTATCTGATCACCAATCTGTGGAAGACCACAGGATACAGCATCGTCATCTACCTGGCCACCATTTCCGGCATCGATACTACCATGTACGATGCGGCCAGCATCGACGGGGCTAACCGGTTCCACAGGATTCTGTACATCACTCTGCCGGCTATGTTTCCTACCATGTGCACCATGCTGATCCTCAATATCGGCAGCCTGGTGAGCGTAGGCTTCGACCCGGTGTTCAACCTGTACAATGATGCCACTTATCAGACGGCGGACGTGATCTCCACCTATGTATACCGAAAAGGTATGGTGGAGAGCCGGTACGATTTCTCCACCGCCATCGGCCTGTTCCAGAATGTGGTCAGCCTGGCTCTGGTGATGATCGCCAACTGGTTCGCCAGAAAGGCCAATCCCGAGTATAAGATCATCTGACATATCCCTACGGCCATGAAGGCCGACAGAAAGGAGAAAACTTATGGCACGTCAAACTGCGAAAGTGAAGATGAAGCAATCCACGGGAAGCCGTATCTTCGATATCTGCAATACCCTGTTTATGATTGCCTTCTGCATAACTATTTTTATTCCGTTCTGGGATGTGGTGGTCAGATCCTTTTCCAGAGCACAGGATATTTCCTATATGCATATCAATCTGTTTCCAAAGGTATGGACATGGGATGCCTACAAATACTGTTTCCAGGACAATGAGATCATCATGGCGTTTTTCATGTCCGTCTTAAGGACTGTCACAGGGACGGCTATTCACGCCATCGTCTGCTGTATGGCGGCTTATTCCCTGACCAGGACGGATATGCCTTTCAGGAAATTCATAACGGCCGTACTGCTGATCCCCATGTTTTTCTCGGCAGGCATGATCCCGGCTTATTTAAATATGAAGAGACTGGGACTGCTGAACAACTTTTTGGTATATGTGCTGCCGTCGGGATTTTCCATCTACAACACGATTATTATCAGAAACTATTTCTTTTCCATCGACAAGAGCATGGAGGAGGCGGCCAGCATCGACGGCGCCTCTCAGGTAAAGATCTTTACATCAATTATCATGCCCCTGTCCAAGCCTGTCATCGCCACCGTGGCTCTGTGGCAGATGGTGGGGCAGTGGAACGCATGGTTTGACAATATGGTATACTGCCGGAGGACGGCCAGTCTGACGACTCTTCAGTATCTGCTGAGAAGGATGCTGGACAGCCTGACAGCCAATACGTCTACAGCATCGGGAGTGGAGGCCATCGGCGCCCTGGTGGACACGAATCCAGACACCATCAAAGCGGCCACGACCATCCTGGTGGTGCTTCCTATCGTGGCAGTATACCCCTTCCTGCAGAAATATTTTGTTCAGGGCATCATGGTAGGCGCCGTAAAAGGATAATCAGGGGGAAAACAGATGAGAAAGATGAACCTTGGAGAGATCACGGCAGAGTTCGGACCGGGAAAAGGCAATCCCAGAAACAGCGAGGGCGCCTTCCTGACTCTCAGGGACAACCGGATCCTGTTCGTCTACTGCAGGTTTAAAGGAGATAATCCGGCAGACTGGATCCCGGCAGACCTGTGGGGAGTGGTGTCCGCAGACGGAGGACGTACCTTTGGAGAGGGCAGGGTTCTTCTGACCTGTGAGGAAGAGGGGGCGGAGAATATCATGTGCCCCTCTCTCATAACGGGGATATGGGGCTTTTCTACCTGGCCAGGCTTACATACACCAGAATTGGGATGTTTCTGCGCAGATCCGCCGATGAGGGACTGACCTGGAGCGAAAGAGTGCTGTGTACTCCTCAAGAGGGGTTCTTCGTGGTCAATAATGACAGGGTGACAAGGCTTTCCAGCGGCAGGATCCTGATCCCGGCGGCCTGCCACAGAGCGGGAGAAAAAAGAGGTCCGGTCCAAAGGGATGGGACAGGACCAAAAAACGGAGAAGACTTTTTTTTCGACAGCCGTTCCGAGGCAGTATTCTTTTATTCTGACGACGACGGAAACACCTGGCAGGCGGCAGAGGGAAAATGCTGTATACCGGTTATGAGAAACTGCAGCACCGGGCTGCAGGAGCCGGGGGTTATGGAGCTGAGTCCGGGGGTGCTGTGGGGATATGCCAGGACTGATCTGGGAAGACAGTACGAGATGTTTTCCATGGACAACGGAAACACGTGGACCGGAGCAGGGCCCTCCCGGTTCACAGCTCCCAACAGCCCTCTGAGCATGAAAAGAGGGCCGGAGGGATCTGTTTACGCAGTGTGGAATCCTGTTCCCGAATACAATGGACGGGAAAAAAAGACAGAAATTTTTACCGGCGGGCGAACCCCTCTTGTTCTGGCCGTGAGTCGGGACAACGGGCAGACCTTTACGAAGGAGGCGGCCTTTGAGACGGAAGAAGACCATGGGTACTGTTACTGCGCTATCCATTTTCTGGAGGACGGACTTCTGCTGGCCTACAACGGAGGAGGCCCGGAGGACAAAAGCTGCCTGTCCAGGATAAAGATCCGCCGCATCCCCTGGGAAGAACTGGAGAAGCTGTAAGGAAAGGAAAAGGAACCGATGATCAGGAGCCGGCGGGAAAGCCGGCAGTGAAGCTACGGGGACGGACATGTCCATCCGTAAGAAGGAGAATGAAAAAATGATGAAGAAAACGATAAAAAAGACGATACCGTTTATACTGTGCGGGACCATGGCCATGGCAGGCTGCTCCGGTCCTTCGGGAACCGGATCTCAGGGAGGGGGAGGCGGGGAGCCGGATCCCGACAAGACTTACGATATCAGCTATACAGGACAGTGGTGCTACTCGGACTATGAGGATGGATCTTTTGCGGAGAAAATGATCGAGGATGCCTTAAACATCAATATTACGGTCGAGAAGGCAGAGACATCGGATACCATCGATCTTCTGCTGGCCTCGGGAGAGATGCCGGACTGTATGTGGACAGAGTCCAAGACACCTAACTGGATGCAGGAGCAGGAACTGATCCGGACCATACCCAGGGATATGGTGGAGAAATACTGTCCTCAGCTGATCCAGTACTATGAAGAGAATCCTCTGATCTATAAGATGGTGCTGAATCCGGAAAACGAAGATGAATTCATCTACCTGGCAGGCCTGACCTTCCAGTTTGTGGACTACTATCTTCCGGGAGACTGCTACCGCTACGACTGGATCGAGAATTTGGGCCTGGATCTTGGGGTCGGCGTGGAGCAGGTATCCGACAGGATCTATGTGGCCGACAACGGCATCGAACTGAGCAAATTTGTGGAGATCATGGATGCATTTGTTAACAGGGATCCCGACGGAAACGGCAAGAACGATACGCTTGGGGCGGCGGCTCCGGACTGGGGCATCGGCCAGATCGGCCAGTTTTATTCAGCCTACGGCTTTGCCAGAGAGACAAACGACGTAAACGGCAGAGCGGAACAGAGCTATGCCACTGAGGAATATAAAGAATTTTTAAAAGGATTTCATGAACTGTATGAAAAAAACCTTCTTGATCCGGAGATCATAAGCTCTGACCGGACCCTGGCATGGGACAAGGTAAATACAGGAGCCGTGGGATACTGGCTCACTTCCACCAATACGCTGAACAGCTGGGCAGTGGATCGTCCGCCTCTCACCCTTCTGGACAGAGATCCGGATGCCAGGATCCTGGTGACTCCGGGTCTGAGACCTGACGGAGGAGAAGTCATGGCTACAGTCAACCCGACTCCCGCTTATGGACGTTTCTTTATCAACGCCAATGTGGACGACGAGAAGCTGGCCAAGATCCTGGAATTTTTCAATTACTCTATCTTCGGAAACGGAGACAGGGACATTATGGCCAGCCTGTTCTATGGAGAGAAGGACGCAGACTGGAAATGGGATGAGGCAGGAGAGAAGCCGGTGAAGATAAACAAGCTGAACTCCGGCGATAAGGGAACCTGGAGCTTCAGCCAGTTCGGACAGACTGAGGAGGTGACCAGCTGGATCGGCGAGGAAGAACTGTTCATGACAGGAAGCAGGTACTGGGCGGCAGGAGACGACGGCATCTGGCTGAAGTGGCAGCACAGGCCTTATAAAGTGGACCTGGCCAACGAGACAGAATATGAGCAGATCTTTCAGGAGATCAAGGGGGACCTGGATGCCTATGTGTCCAATTACCGGACTCAGGCCATCCTGGGGCAGGTGGACGTGGACGCCACCTGGAGCGACTATCAGGCAGAGCTGGATCGTCTGGGATATAACCGGATGATGGATGAGCTGGAGAAGATTCCGTCTATCGAGGAGATGATCCAGGAGTACAATAAGTAGAAGAATTATCAGGAAAGAAAAGAAAACAGCGTCAGAACCGCCGGAATGACAGGCGGTTCTGGCGCTGTTTTTCGTGTTACGGAAAGAGGCCGGGGCTGTTCCACGGAGCCTGCATCCTGCAGAAATCATTATCCAGTTATGGCCGCTGAAACAGGAACAGGATAAGATAGAGGAAGCAGGAATGCAGCGACAAAAGATAAGGAGAACGAGAGGATGAGCATGTATGGATATGCCCGGGTCAGCACAAAGGAACAGAGAGAAGACCGACAGCTGATGGCTCTGACAGAAATGAGGCTGTCTTTGGAAAATATCTATGTGGACAAGCAGTCAGGCAAAGATTTTGAGCGGCCCATGTACAGGCGGCTCATAAAAAAACTGAAAGAAGAGGATCTGCTGTATATCAAGAGCATTGACCGTCTGGGCCGCAACTATGAGGAGATCCTGGAGCAGTGGAGACTGCTGACCAGAGAGAAGAAGGTGGATATCGTGGTTCTGGATATGCCCCTTTTGGACACCCGGAGAGGGAAGGATCTGATGGGCACGTTCCTCAGCGATATCGTACTGCAGGTTCTGTCCTTTGTGGCAGAAAATGAGCGGAAAAATATCAGGGAGAGACAGAGGGAAGGCATCGAGGCTGCCCGTCAGCGGGGAGTCCGGTTCGGCAGGCCCCGGAAACCGCTGCCGGAAAACTTCGATCAGCTGAGCCAGAGCTGGCTGGAAGGGGAAATCACGGGAAAACAGGCAGCAGACCTGTGCGGGATGCCGCTGACATCGTTTCGGAGGAAGAGCCGTGAGAAGAAGAGCTGTGAAGGGGGGTGAGAAGGATAAAAAAGAAAAAGACCAAAAAGTGTACTTTTTGGCAAAAGTTTTCCATGGAACAAATTGGACAGAGAAAAGGATTAACTTTCTTGATTTTTTGACGATAATGTATTAGAATATATTTGTTTTTTTAGTTGTAGAAGTATGGCCATCTGCAGGCCAATCCTATGTATGATTGCCACAGAAAAGGAACAGGCGATGCCGTCGGAAACCATTTGTAAGATCGTTCACCAGTACAATAAAGAACCCGTAGCCGGGGAGATTATGGAGAAATTACAGGAGATCGCGGCAGATTACAGTACAGTAAAGAATTATGTGTACCGACGCTACGGTGGTGTCAGAAGCCTTTCCAAACTGTATCCGGGTTATACGGTGCAGAACGAGATGACCCGCAGCAGTCTGCGGCAGGATCTGGGGCTTCCGTCGGTTTATTTCTATCTGGCAGTCTTCGATGCTTTGGCTGATATCAAAAAACAGTGGGCCAGAACCAGAACCCAGGTACTCAAGAATATCAACCGAAATGAGGACCTGTCACCGGAGGAGAAGCATTTTCTCCGGTATCTGCTGAAGGTGAACAATGCGCTGGAATCTGCCTTAAACGAGACGCCTCTCAATCTCACAGGCGATGTGAAGCGCCAGTATGATCTGCTGTTGTCCAAGGTGGATCAAAAGAAGATGGAGCATTATGTGAGCCGTCAGGTGAGAAAGTGCCATGTGAGGCCGGGCACAGACAAAGCGGACGGCTTTTCTCTGTCAGAACGGGCCTACCGCTATGGAGACCATGGGATCTACATTTCTGTAAAAGAGAAAAGAAAACGGATATTCATTCCTCTGACAGACAAAAACACCTACACAAGACAGATGTATATTAAGCTGTATCCGGAAGAAAGCAGGGTAGAACTGAAAATTCCCGTAGATGTAGCAGTAAAAGATCATCCGGATTACACAGAGACTGTGGGAATCTCCATGGGGATGATGACTATGATCGTCACGGACCGGGGACACCGGTACGGTGAAGAACTGGGTATTTACCAGGGCAGGCTCTCAGAGTGGATCCAGGAACAGAACAGAGTCTACAGCAGGACAAGAGAAGCCAATCCCGGACGAAAGAAATACTATGCCAAAAAGCAGCGTCTGGAGGAACAGCTTCACAGTTATATCAACCAGGAGCTGAATAAATTTTTGAGGACAGAGAAGCCCAAAATTGTCTGCATCCCCAAACTTCCGGCTCCTGGGCCGGCAGGTCCGGTGAAGAAGATCAACCATCAGTCCACCATGTGGCAGCGGGGATACATCAGAAACCGCCTGGCACAGAAATGCAGAGAACAGTCCATAGAACTGACGGAGGTGTTTGGAAAGGACATCAGCAGAGAGTGCAGCAGCTGCGGCAGTGCCGGAGATAAGATCGGCGAGATATTCCGCTGTCCGCACTGCGGATATGAGGCAGACCGAAAAGTCAATGCAGCCCGCAACGCCAGAAAGCGGGGAGAGCTGTCAGAATCCAATATTAATATGAAATCATAAAAACAGATGACCGGATAAATGGAAGCATCCGCTTCCGTTTCACCGAGGGGACCGGAGCAGATGTTTATGATAGATCCCGGAAAGTTTCCGGCCGGAGTTATCCGGCTGAAAAACTTTCGTCAAAGGGGAACAAAAAAACTTACGGCATTAGAAGGCAGACAGGATCTGCGCATTGGGTATGCCAGGACCCCGGGAACATGGTTCTGGGAAGGATCATGATGTAGCGGGGAGCGAAGCAGAGAACCGAATCAGGCGATCTGCATCCCACTCTTATAAGAGGGGACCAATATACCATATTTATAAAAAACAAGGAGGCAGGATATTCATGAGAAAAGCACAGAAACAACAAGCCGAAGAAATCCTAAGACTCCTTGCCCGGGTTCATGAAGGTATCAAACATTCTATAGAGACCAATAAAACCGACAGCGCCCTGGACATGCTGGCTCAGTGCCAGGAAAGTGCAATTAATCTGGGCGAGATGATTGAGGAGACAGAAGGAAACGGCACAAAGACGGTTTCTTGTTTGGAGGAATACTGTGAACGGGTCTATCAGATCTATGTTCTGTTAGGACAAGGAGATACCATAAACAGCCATAAGGCATTCAAAACTCTGAAAAAAGCTCTGGTGCTGGTAGAAAACAGTTTGAGCCAGGATATCAAAGTCCGCACAGAAGCCGTATTTCTTCCGTATAAGGCTTCTATGTGGGATTCTTTAGAGAGCGTCTGGAAAGCAGCGGACGAAGATCCGGACTGCGACGCTTACGTGATCCCAATCCCTTATTTTGACAAAAATCCGGATGGCAGCTTTCGGGAAGAACATTACGAAGGAGATCAATATCCTGACAATGTCCCGGTGACTCATTATAATGATTACGATTTCGCTGCCCGCAGACCGGATATGATCTTTATACATAATCCATATGATGAATGCAACTACGTCACCAGTGTGCATCCGTTTTTTTACGCGAAGAATCTGAAGCAGTTTACAGATAAATTAGTATATATACCTTATTTTATATTAGGGGAGGTAAATCCGGAAAACGAGGATGCCGTCAAAAGAATGGAACATTTCTGCACGGTACCAGGGGTGATCTACGCCGATCAGGTAGTGGTCCAGTCAGAGGACATGAAAAAAATTTATGTCAGGGTGATGACAGAATTTTTCAAAGACAGACCAGAATCCGGGATGAATCGGAAGTACTGGGAGGATAAGATATTGGGCCTGGGGTCGCCTAAAGTAGATAAGGCCCTGGGCACGCAAAAAGCAGATGTGGAGATACCGGAGGATTGGCTGAAGGTGATTCGGAAGACTGACGGCAGCTGGAAGAAGATCATCTTCTATAACACCAGCGTCAGTGCTCTGCTCAGGCATGAGGAGAAGATGCTGAGGAAGATGAAAGATGTATTTCGCGTATTCTGGGAAAATCAGGAGGAAGTGGCTCTCCTGTGGCGGCCCCATCCGTTGATCAAGGCGACTATCGAATCTATGAGGCCTCAGTTGTGGGAAGAGTATGAGCAGCTGGTGAAGGAGTACCGGAGTGCCGGGTGGGGGATCTATGATGATACGGCGGACCTGGACCGGGCCATTGCGGTGTGCGACGGGTATTATGGCGACCCCAGCTCGGTGGTGAGGCTATGTAAAGAGGTAGGGAAGCCGATTATGATGCAGAATGTGGAAATTTACAGCGATTTAGACGCTGATGGAGAACAAGTACATGGAACGACATATTGACAACCCATATATAGAAGAACTGATCAGACAGTTAAACCTTACGGAAATCCGTAAAGGCGATGGAGAACCATGTCCGTCTTATAATGGAGGAATACAGCTGCTAGTGGATACGTTTACCAGCCATAAACAGGACATGACCCAGGTATTTTTCCTGGGGAACGGCGGAAGCGCGGCCATCGCCGGCCATATGACGGCAGATTTCATGAAAAACGGCGGCATGAATACCTACAGCTTATATGACAATTCTGTGACCACCTGTATGGGAAATGACTACGGATATGAGTATATTTTCTCCAGGCCCATGGAATTTCTGGTAAAAGAACATGACCTGGTGGTAGCCATCAGCAGCTCAGGAAACTCTAAAAACATTCTTTATGCCATAGAAGCGGCAAAAAAGAAAAACGCGTCAGTGATTACCTTTACCGGCTTTAAACCAGACAACAGGGCCAGACAGCTGGGAGATATTAATGTTTATGTACCCTGTGAGAAGTACGGAATCGTAGAATCCATCCATAATCTGATCCTTCAGCAGATTGTAGACACGATTATGGAGCGAGACGGGGTGAAACTTTAACCGATGAAAGGAAGGCCGGCAGTATTTTTAGACAGAGACGGGGTTCTGACAGAGGAAAAAAGTTATGTGACTTCTGTGGAAAATCTGACCGTCTTTCCCTATGCCCGGGAATGCGTAAGAAAGATCCATGAAAAAGGATATTATGCTATTGTCATCACGAATCAGAGCGGAGTCGCCAGAGGGCTGTTTACAGAACAACAGCTTCTGGAGATGAATCAGTATCTGATAGAACTGACAGATGTGGATACTGTCTATTACTGTCCCCATCACCCGGAGGGGAAAGTAGAAGCATACAGGAAAAGATGTTCATGCCGAAAACCGGGGACAGGGCTGTTTTGGAGAGCGCGTGAAGATTTTAAGATAGATATGGAACATTCCTGTATGGCAGGCGACCGTGCAGGAGACATTCTGGCAGGGAAACACGCAGGATTAAAAACCATTCTTCTGGAATCCGGATATGGAACCGCAAGGCTGGAATTTCAGATCGAGCCGGATCATATAGCCCGGGATTTAAGAGAAGTAATAGAAATATTGTAGCAGATGGAGGAGAATATTATGATTTCACTGGTAACCGGAGGATGCGGTTTTATCGGATCCCACATGGTAGACAGATTATTGAAGGAAGGACATAAGGTACGGGTGATCGACAACTGGACAACCGGAAGACCAGAGAATCTGGATCATCAGAAAGGAAATCCGAATCTGACGGTTTACCACATGGACATCAGGAACAGGGAAGAGATTGAACCGGTGTTCCGGGATGTTGACTACATTTTTCATTTTGCCGCGCTGGCGGATATCGTGCCGTCTATTCAGCGGCCATGGGATTACTATTCTTCCAACGTACTGGGAACCTTTAATGTAGTGGAGTGCGCGAAAAACGCGGGAATCAGAAAACTGGTCTATGCCGCTTCCTCTTCCTGCTATGGGATTCCTGACGAGTATCCCACCAAAGAGACGGCAGAAATCCGGCCTCAGTATCCCTATGCCCTGACAAAGCGGCTGGGAGAAGAAACGGTGCTTCACTGGGGCCAGGTATACGGCCTTCCCGTGGTGACATTGAGACTGTTCAATGTATATGGAACCAGATCCAGGACATCAGGAACTTATGGAGCCGTGTTCGGCGTTTTTCTGGCACAGAAACTGGCGGGGAAGCCTTTTACTGTTGTGGGAGACGGAAAACAGACGAGAGATTTTACATATGTAACGGATATCGCGGACGCCTTTTATACGGCGGCTGTGTCAGATGTGGTTCAGGATACGTTCAACGTGGGAAGCGGCGGAACCTATTCGGTCAACCGGCTCTGTGAGCTGCTGGGCGGAGAGATCACCCATATTCCCAAAAGGCCGGGAGAGCCGGACTGTACTTTTGCGGACACCGCCCGGATACAGGAGAAACTTGGCTGGAAGGCAAAGGTCTCATTTGAGGAAGGTGTGAAAAAAGTCCTTGAAAATATCGAGTACTGGAGACAGGCACCGGTGTGGACCCCGGACAGTATCAGTACAGCTACAGAGGACTGGTTTAAATATTTAGGAAAATAGAAGGTTTATTGGCATGGATAAAGTGGTTTCAAAGGAAGCGTTTAAAAGTGAGATAAAACCCAGACTGCAGGCAGAAGGAAAGACCATCGCCCTGTGCCATGGAGTTTTCGATCTGGTACATCCGGGACATATCATTCATCTGGAGCAGGCGAAAGCCATGGCAGACGTGTTGGTGGTGTCCATCACGGCGGCGAAATATGTGCGGAAAGGTCCGGGAAGGCCCTATTTTGACGACGAGATGCGCATGAAGGTGCTGTCAGCTCTGGAATGTGTGGACTATGTCATGCTGTCTCAGGGATACACGGTAGATGACATCGTGGAATCCGTGGAGCCGGATATCTATGTAAAAGGCGAGGAGTACGCGAAAGCGTCCGACGATATTACAGGCAAAATCCAGGAAGAAAAGGAGCTGGTGGAAAAGCACGGCGGAAGGCTGGGCTTCACCACAGGCCAGGTGTTCAGCTCCACAAAACTGATCAATACGGCCATGTCCGGCCTTTCCGACGAAGTGAGACAGTTTATGCTGGACTTTAAGACCAGACATACCATGAAGGAGATCCGGGACTACGCGGAAGTTATCAGCAGGCTGAAAGTGCTGGTGGTGGGAGATGTGATCATCGACAAATATACTTACTGCCATGTCCAGGGGATGATGACCAAAGACATGGGATATTCCTCCAGGCTGTCCTGCTCAGAGGAGTACTTAGGCGGCGCTGTAGCCATCGCCCGCCATCTGTCCAGTTTTACCGACGATGTAACCTTGATGTCTGTCATTGGAAACGAGGAGGGT
>CAJUJV010000007.1:39979-42614 GCA_910586845.1 uncultured Hungatella sp. | reverse complement strand
GCTCCGGCTCTTCGACGAGCTGTCAGACAGGATCCAGCTGAGGCTGACCTGCAGCTCTACGGTGCCTACTATCGTAAAACATCGATATCTGACCAGAAATGATAAAAGAGAAGAGTACCGAAAGGTATTTGCCATCAACAATATTCCTGAGAATGTCCGCTATGAGGAGGAGACCTACCGGGAATTCCGGGAAAAGCTGGAGAGCAGGCTGGCCGAATACGACGTGGTGTTTGTGTGCGACTTCGGCCATGGGCTGATTAACAGAGACATTATAAAAGTGATCCAGGAGAAAGCCAGGTTTTTGGCCCTGAACTGCCAGACCAATTCCAGCAACAAGGGACTCAACATCATCACAAAATACACCAGAGCCGACGTGTTCTCCCTGGACCAGCAGGAGTTAAAGCTTGCCTTTCCGGAGGACTCGGCTGACGAGAAAGTGAGCCTTAAAAGACTTTCGGACCATCTGGGAGGAGACGGCTGGCTGACGAGAGGATCCAGAGGAGCATGGGGGATTGAGAAAGACAGGATCTGGGACTGTCCGGCTTTTACTCTGCATGTGAAGGATACCATCGGAGCCGGAGACGCCTTTTTCGCTGTAGCCGGGATCTTCGCGGCGGCAGGAGCGCCCGCGGAGGTGGGAACGGTGATGGGTAACATCGGCGGCGCTCTGGGGGCCAATATTGTGGGGAATAAAGAGGCTGTGGAGAAGGTGAATGTGCTGAAGTTTGGGAGTACGTTGATGAATGTGTAAGAGACGGATATGACGTCTAATATGGTGTGGAAGATTATGACGAGCACCAGTATTTTTGTGCCTGAAATTGGAGGAAAGGAAACAGAAAAATTATGGCAGAGAATATCAGAATGGACTCCCACAAGCTGATCTACCACCCGGATGTGGTGGCCAGATGGCTTAGGGGGGAGAATATTTATCCCATTGAATTAGAAATTGGATTGACCAATGCCTGTAATCATCGCTGTATATTTTGTGCTGTAGATTATACAGGGTATCAGCCAGATAGGATTGATAGTCAGATATTAATGGGCAATTTAGAGACATTGGCAAAAAAAGGTGTAAAGAGCGTTATTTATGCCGGAGAAGGAGAACCGCTTTTACATAAAGAAGCCCCGGATATTATTAATAAAACGAAGAGCTTTGGGATAGATGCGGCACTCTCAACGAATGGCGTATTGTTAACCCCTGAAGTATCAAGAGAGTGTCTGAAATCTTTAACATGGATAAGATTCAGTGTGGCTGGTATTACAGATGAAACCTATAATAAAGTGCAATGCGGAAAACCAGGGGATCTTTCGAAAGTTCTTTTTCACATGGAAGAAGCGGTAAAGGTAAAGCGTGATAATAAATTGAAAACTACATTGGGGGTACAGTTATTACTTTTACCGGACAATAAAGATGAAATCGTACAGATGGGGGAAAAGCTTAGAAAAATCGGTGTAGACTATTTTACAGTTAAACCGTTTTCTCAGCACCCACAAAGCCAGCATATTCTTCAGGTGGATTATAAAGAAATGCTTGAATTGGAACAGGAAATCAAAGGACTGGAAACAGAAACGTATAAGGTCTATTTCAGAGCGCATTCCATGCAGAAACTGGAACATAAAAGATGTTACAGACACTGCTGGGCATTGCCGTTTATGGTCTACCTAGACGCAAAGGGAAATCTGTGGCCATGTATTGTATTCATGGGAAAAGATGAACTGAAATACGGGAATCTGAATGAAGAGAGCTTTGAAGAGATATGGGAAGGGAAGCATAGAAAAGAAATAGCAGACTATTTTATGAATATGGATTTGGAAAAGAACTGTCGGGAATTGTGCAGACTGGATGAGATGAATCGGTATTTAGATGATTTGATGAATCCGGGGGAGCATGTGAATTTTATTTAAAAGTAAGAAAAAATCGTTTTGTGCCTGGACAGAGTGAAAGGGACGGTAAAAAATGAGTGAGATTGATGAAATAAGGGAATTAAAGAAGAATATATTTATCACCGCATACAAAGCTGGTTCAGGGCATTTGGCTTCGGCATTTTCGGTTATTGATTTATTATATGTATTATATTGTAAACAAATATTATCTTATGATGTGAGGAATCCATGGCTGGAGTCGAGAGACCGATTAATTATGAGCAAGGGACATGCGTGTTTAGCTTTATACGCTGTGCTCAATAAAGTCGGATTTATAGCCGACAAAGAACTGAATCGCTTTTGCCAGCCAGGTTCCTGTCTGGGGGGAGAGCCTAAATTAGGATCCGTACCTGGTATAGAGGCATCGACAGGCTCATTGGGGCATGGGCTTCCTTTTGCGCTTGGGATTGCGATGGCATGTAAAATGAATCATTATGACAATACAATATATGTCATTCTCGGAGATGGGGAGTGTCAGGAGGGAAGTGTTTGGGAAGCTGCCATGGCGGCGGTTAACTTTAAACTGGATAATCTTACAGTTATCATAGATGATAACCGTTTACAGGCAATGGATACGGTAGAAGAAATCATGGGGATTTCTTCATGGAGAGAACGGTGGGAGGCATTTGGATTCGCGGTAGATGAGATTGATGGACATAATTTAAAAGAAATTGAAAGAGTTTTATGTAAAAAAAATGATTGTCAAAAACCG
>CAJUJV010000007.1:35603-39969 GCA_910586845.1 uncultured Hungatella sp. | reverse complement strand
TATGGAAGGAATACCTATTTGGCATTACAGAATGCCAAATGAAAAAGAGTTGGAATTAGTAAAAAAAGAATTGAAAATTTCAGAAGAGGAATTGGCGCGATGAGAGATACATATCTGAAAATATTATATGAATTGGCAAAAAGAGATTCAAATGTTGTATCGCTTGTCTGTGATAATGGTTTGATTATATATGATGATTTCAGACGGGATTTTCCAGATAGATATTATAACTTCGGTATAGCAGAAGCAAATATGGTGGGTGCTGCCGCAGGAATGGCAAGCTGCGGCAAGATACCATTTGTCTATACGATCAGCGCCTTTATCGCATATCGGGCATATGAATTTTTAAGAGACGATGTGTGTTTTCAAAATCAAAATGTGAAACTTATTGGGATCGGAAGCGGATTAACATACAGCACTCTGGGACCATCCCACCATACAACAGAGGATATTGGGTTATTGAGAAGCTTGCCTAATCTGACTGTCTTTTCTCCGGCAACCCGGGCAGAGGTAAGATGGATGATGGAGGAGGCTTATAGAATAAGGGGCCCGGTATATATCCGTTTGGGAAATAATAATGATGAGTATTATAAAGAAAACACGGAATTTTCAATAGGAAAACCGGCGGTGGTAAAAGAAGGAAAAGATATTACCGTTATGGTGACAGGCACTATTATCAATGAAGTGATGAAAGCGGTAAAGTGGTTGGAAGATGATGGAATAGATGTACAGGTAGTGAGTATTCATACGCTGAAGCCTATTGACACGCAGGCGGCTGTAAAAGTTTTGAAAAATATCAAAAAGCTTGTAATTGTAGAAGAGCACAACACAATAGGCGGTTTATATGGCGCAATTGCGGAAGTTATGATTGATGAGAATATAATGATTCCGTCACTCAAAATTGGATTGAACGATATATTTGCGGAAGAGTACGGGAAGATTGAAAACGTAAGATCAGTGAATGGACTTGGGGCTGGGGAGATATATACTAAGATAAAAATGTTTATACAAAAGATATAATAAATACTATGGCATTTGAGATGTGTAGTAAAAGGGGATAAGGACAATGCTATGTCTTATAAGTGATTTAGTCAGACTGTTAAATATGTCTTCAAAAATTTTAATTTATGGAGCGGGCGTATATGCTAATAAAATTTATCCATATTTGAAACGTGCAGGATTAAAAGATAAAATAGCGGCTTTTATAGTGACAGAGAGACAAAATGATATAGAAATAATAGACGGGATACCAGTAAAAAGTATAGGAGATTTAGAACTCGATGAGAAAGAATCATATAGTATATTAATTGCGGTAAGTAAAAGATATACTTTGGAAATCGAACAAGAACTAAGAAATATGACTTTTCAAAGAGTATTACGGTTAATAGATTTTGAGATTTCTGATTTAAACAAAATATCCGATAAAAAATTTCTTGACTGTATAATTGATTGGAGTATATGGAATCATGTTAATTCGCTGAGTGATGCTGAAAATGAAAAGATAAAGGCTAATGAATATGTGGAGACAAGGAAAAAAACGGTTAAAAATCACAACCAAATTGTATTTATTGTGGGAAATCTAAGTGTTCGTATTGTGAAAATTATTAATGCTATGGTCTCCAATAGCTATCATATAGTTCTTTTGAGATATGGGAATATAGGAAGTAATTTAGCAATTAATGAACTTTCAGAAACAAACGTGGAATGTATTGAATGCATGAGTATCGAAAAATTATTTTATCAGGCAATACAGTATAATCCTATAGTATATTTTTTTGAACCAGCATGGGGGGATTGTAGTTGGGCAGAAACTATGATTAGACATGAAAGCGTGTTTGGAAAAATAGTCATATCTTTATATGATGTTTTGAATGATGGGTATGCCTTTGTGTCAGATTCAGCAAAATGTATAGAGAAATACGTATTAGAAAATGCAAGTGGGATAGTTTGGAGATATTACTCGAAAGAATATTTAGAGACGGAAAAAGGATTTCATTACAAAGGGCGATCTATTCAGTTTTTAGATTATTGTAAAGGATATAAATTAAAAAGAGAAAAAGTGCAGGAAAATCCATTAAAATTATGCTGTGTGACGGGAGATCTTCATCCTTTTTTTTGCGCTTCAAAAGAAAATGAGAAATATATAAGAGAAGCTCAATTTGTAAATGTATTAAAGAAAATAGGAAATAGAGCCGATTGTATATTCCATGTGTTTACGGGAATTTCCAGCGATGAGAACAAAAGAATATGTAGTCAACTTGAAAAACAATATAAAAATTTCAAAATTATTTATGGAACAAGGCATGATGACTTAATTAAAAAAATATCTATGTATGATTATGGATGCTTTTTATTTGATGGAGAAATTGATATTCCATGTTCAGTAACTGTCGATAATAAGTACTATGGTAGTCAGTATATTAATGCAGTAAGCAACCGATATTTTGATTATATTGACGCAGGAATTCCACTAATTGGAACAAGGCCATTGAAGTTATGCAATTTTTTTAATGAATATGGAATTATTGTAAATATGGATTTACCCAATATAGATATCGACTATCTAAACGAAAACAAAAGGCGTTATAAAACCAATGTGGAGAGAGTAAGAAATAAATTTTTTGTTGATAATCAGATTTACAGATTGATAGATTTTTTTGAACAATTATAGTGGTACTGTATAAGCGAGAAAGAAAGGGAATAAAGTGAAAAAACGACTATATGATTCTAAGTATTTGAGTAAGGTGAAAAGAGAATGAAAAATAATGTGGCAATAATAAAAGAAGAATTAAAGATTGGAAATCATATTGGAGAACTTTTAGATTTTTATGAAAGTTTATAAAACACAAATGTATTGGAATGACAGCTGCGGTAATCAATATTGACTCAAAAGGAAGACTAAAATAATGAGTGTTGCGGATAAAATATACCAGACAAGAAGAAAAGAATATTTATGGAGTGATAATTACTGGATTGACGATGAAGATGAAAAAGTATGGTTTTTGTCTGGTAGATTGGATATCTTATTTTGTATTGATAAAAGAAAAGCTGTAATTGCTCCGGTTGCTGAAATGCCAAATGTGGGAGGAATATTATTTCGTCAGCATCCAAGATGTATGAAATACCATGATAAAATTTATTGCCTTCCAGATATGGGAGAAGATATCTATCGATATAGTTTGAATAGATATGATTGGAAAAAGATACCGGTCAGTAATCCTGATAGCAGCAGGATAGCAATGTATGATTTTTGGAGAGTAGATAACTTGTTGTATATTGTTTCAAAAAAAAAAAAAAAAATAATTATACTTGATATGGAAAAGGAAGAGATCGTAGGGGATTATCATATTGTTACGGATAACTATAATGACAAGATTGTTAAAAGTATTAAGGTAGGAAAATATATTTATTCTATATCCGCCATTATTCCACAAGTGTATAAATTTGATTGTGAAAAAAAACGTATAATAATTATTGATATTCCAGAGATAGACGATAAGTTACAAACAATAAGTTTTGATGGCGATAACTTTTGGTTAAGTGGACATTGCAAGAAGATATATATATGGAATGAGATGTCTGATGAAGTCAAAATTTTAGACGATTTCCCGATTGGATTTGGAATCTATGATTTTAACAATAATCAGAACGAATTATTGGATTGTAAAAGTAAACAGTATAATTCCCCAGCATTTATAACATCCTTTTTTGCTGGAAGGTATATGTGGTTTATTCCGTTTAGAACAAATAAAATACTTTATGTCGATAAAGGAACTTTAGAAATAAATACATACTATATAGAAGACGAGATAAGAACAACACAAGATTTTAAAGTGGCGGTTTTAGATCATATGTATTTATTTGAATATATTGATGACAGATATTTTGGGATATATTCTTTGAAAACAGAAAAAATTGTAGAAATAGATTATTTGAATTTGCGTGATAAAATTATCGAATATAGTTTTGACAGAAAATGTGATGAAGTTATTTTAAATAATTTTATGATAGACGGAAATATTTTTTATGAAAGTGATAAAATAATATTGAATGATTTGATGAATTATACATTGAGTTATAAGAAAAATGAACAGGAAAAGGTATTCTCCAAAGTTGGAAGAAATATTTATAGTATTGTGAGTTGAAGGATGCTACATTGGGAAAATTTAATTTTAAAAAATAAATAAAAATGAAAAATTCTAGTTATTGAATAGATTATTAAAATGAAGGGGGAATAGTGTTTGAAACTGTGAACACTACATAAAGTAAAATATGGATCTTAAAACTATCGCAATGTACTTACCACAATTTCACAGGACTTCTGAAAATGATAAATGGTGGGGGGAGGGATTTACAGACTGGATAG
>CAJUJV010000007.1:17811-35593 GCA_910586845.1 uncultured Hungatella sp. | reverse complement strand
TCGTTTTTATAAAGAACATAATCAACCAAGAGTACCATTAAATAAAAATTATTATAATTTATTAGAACATGATATTATGGTCTGGCAGGCAGATTTAATGAAAAAGTATCGTGTAGATGGAATGTGTATTTATCATTATTGGTTTGAAAATGGAAAGCGTATTTTAGAAAAGCCGATTGAAAATCTTTTAAAATGGAAAGAAATTTCAATGCCGTTTTGTTTTTGCTGGGCGAATGAGACATGGAAAAAATTATCGGGGACAAATACCTGGACAAGCTTATTTGAAGTAAAAAATGATTGTAGTAAAAATGGAATTTTATTGAAACAAAATTATGGAAGAGAAAAAGAATGGGAAGAGCACTTTAGTTATTTGTTGCCTTTTTTTAAAGATGAAAGGTATATAAAACTAGAAGGAAAACCTGTGTTTGTAATATTTAAACCGAATATGATATTTTCTTTATGGGACATGATGAACCTTTTTAATAAATTGGCTAAGGATAATGGATTTCCAGGAGTATATGTGATTGGAATGGAAGAACAAGAAATGATTGGTTTGGATGCGGGCTGTATTAGACAACCTAATGATTCTATGGAGCGATATCTAAATGAAAAATCACTACCTTTTCAGAGGCCTATGATATATGGATATGATGAACTTTGGTCAATAGTACATAAAAGAAAATTGAGAAAAGACAAAGTGTATTTATGTGGTTTTGTAGATTATGACAATTCTCCAAGAATGGGAAAGAGTGGGAGGATTGTAAGCGGTGCGTCTCCACAAAAATTCTATAAAAACTTTAAAAACCTATATCAAAAAAGTTTGATGATGGAGCATGAGTTTATATTTATCAACGCATGGAATGAATGGGGAGAGAGTATGTATCTTGAACCAGATGAGCGATATGGATATCAATATTTGGAAGCCCTCGCAAAAGTAGTTGATGAATGTAAAAGTATGGAAAATATAGTGAAAAATGGGTGTAAAGAAATATATGAGGATGAGAAAGAAAAAACAGTTAGATTGATGAGAGAACATGATGAAATTAATCGCAGGCATGATATTTTATTGGATAATTGGATGCATTTAAGAGATATTAAAGTTGATTTTTCAAAATATTTCAAAAAATACGGCTATCAAAAAATAGGAATTTATGGTGCGGGAAAGTTGGGAATACATTTATTTTATGAATTAAAACACTGCGGAATAGAAGTATCTTTCGGAATTGATAGGAATTATAAAACTACTAAGTATCCAGTTGAAGTATATTCTCCAGATCATCAGATTCCAGAAGTTGACGCTATTGTTATAACGATTATTGATCAGTATGGAGAAATTAGTAAGATGCTGTCTAAAAAGGTAAATTGTCCAATGATACCTTTGGAGGAAGTCATCCAAGAACTTATGTTTGACACATGAAATGGCTTATAAAAAGTAGATTTACTTAGTTTGAATGGACTTAATATTAAAGAATTTTTGATTTTAGATGAGCAGGAGAAGAAATCTGATCGTTATAAGGAAATCCTGGTATAACATATGTCAGAGTTTCCTTTTAAATAGATGAGTGCTCTATAATTATTGTTATGAATTAGAAATATTAGAGTATGATTTTGCAGAATTTAAGTAAAAATAGATATTATAATATTTTATGATTAAAGTATTGAAGGTTTATGAAGGAGAATGAAAAAACGGTGGAAACAGTCATTATTTATGGTATAGATAATAAAGCTTTTGAAAATTTAAAAGAGATTGAAAATAAGTACAATATTATAGCTGTCTCGGACAGTGATTCTAAAAAGTGGGGAGGAGTATGGCATACATATTCTGTTATTAAACCATCAGAAATAAATAATTATGTATATGATTGGATTTTAGTTCCTAATTTTGAATTTTATCAACAGATTTTTCAAGAATTAACTATTTTATATCGTATAGATCCTGAAAAGATTCGCAAGTCGTGGAATAAAAGCCGAGCAGAGTTGGGATATTGGAAAATGAAAATATCAGAAGAAGGGACATTGAAAAATAGCCATTACAAAAAAATTTTGCTTTGCATGGCTGAAAGGACAGATGATTCCTTTATGCGAGGTAAAATAGTGGCAGACTTTGGTTGCGGACCTAGAGGCAGTTTAGCTTGGACGAATTCACCAGCTGTTAAGATTGGTATTGACGTTTTAGCGTTAGAATACGTTAGAGCTGCCAACATTCGTAACCACGGAATGATATATCTTACATCCACGGAAACAGACATTCCAATTTCTGATAATATAGTTGATTACATGTTTACATTAAATGCTTTTGATAGAGTATCCAATCCAGAAAGAATGATTTGTGAAATTGCGCGAGTGCTAAAGAATACCGGAGAATTTATTGCGAGTTTCGATTTATATCAGCCAGAGGAAGAGGGGCAGCCACAGTGGTATACAGAGGATATTATTGATAATTTATTGGAAAAGAAGTTTTACATTATATCTAGAAGATTATCTTATAGCACTGGTTGGGAAAAGCCATATAATGATATGTTTGATAAAAGATATGAAACAAGACTTGATCCTAACAGACAAGGCTATTTGTGGGTACGTGCAAAAAAGAAATCATAAAAAGGAAGAAAGAGTTCTATGAAGACAGTTATCTCCATTGTAGTGCCTGTTTATAATGTAGAGAAATATTTAGAGCAATGTTTAGAAAGTATTGTAAAACAAACAGTTCCGTTTGATGAGGTAATATTAGTAAATGACGGTTCTACAGATAACAGCCAGAAAATATGTGAGAGATATGTTTCAAAATATGGGTTTTTTAAACTAATAAATCAAGAGAACAAAGGCCCTTCCGCAGCGCGTAATGAAGGAATAGAATATGCGGTTGGAAATTACATAATGTTTGTAGATGCTGATGATTATTTAAGATTAGATACAGTAAGAATTTTAAAAGAACATCTTTTAGAATTACAATATGACGCAATTTTTTTTGATGCGGATATCGTTTTTGCGGATAACTGTAGTTATGTGATAAACGAAAATGAATATGATAGAAAAGATATTCAGATAAATAATAAAATAATGAAAGGAATAGAATATTTTGATAAATGCTATCCTAAGAATTATGTGGCATCCGCTTGTATGGCAATTTATAAGAGACAGTTAATTGAGAAAGAGAAGATTAGATTTCCTGAAGGAATGTTTTATGAAGATACCTATTTTTCATTTGTTTTTACAATTAAGGCGGAATGTGTAAAGTATATTTCGGAAAGGCTGTATCAAAGAAGATATCGTAATGAATCTACTATGACTAGTATGTATTCCCCAAAAAAATTTAAGGATCATGTGAAAATAGGATTACTTCTCTGGGATGAGATTGTAAAGAATCAGGAAGTGTGGCTATCTAATTACAAAGAATTAATAGTTAATTTTATTAATGACTATTTTAGCATGCTTATAGATAAGTTTCAGTTGTGTAAAAAATATGAGGACAGATCAGATAAAGAGTGGATGTGTTGCTTTAGAAATATAGAAGAGAGATATTTATTAATAGCAAATAAGTTGTGTTCCAAGTATGAAAGCTGGGATATTGTACTGTTGAATAAAATATTGCATAATCTTCATTTTTTATATCTACAAGAGATTAATATTGATAAGGAATACATCTATGGAATAATTTTAAAGATTGTAGAAAAACAAAAAATAATTTATTTAGATATGTTAAAAGGATTATCATTAAATGAAAAATCATTAACGGTAGGTATTTATGGCACCGGAAATCATACAGAGGGTTTACTTGCGATATTTGAGAAATTAATAGGAAAGGTTGCGTGCAATCTGGTATTTATTGATTCTAGTCTCGATAATGAAAGATACAGATGTAGAAAAATCATTAACTATAAAAAGATTAACAGAGATTTTGATCTGATTATTATATCTAGTTTTTTATATGAACAGGAGATGATCAATAATGTTAGGAGTATTGATAGCAGAATACCGATTTATAGATTTTATGAAAATTTAAAAGGGGATATATTTTCCGATTATAAAATTTTTTTGGAATGTTGTGGATATGAAACAGATATTGAGTGATCTACATATAGTTCGTTAAGGTCATAGCGATTCGAATTAAAATAATTTATAGGATAGAATGTTAATAGGTGAGGGGGCCATACAAAATAATGCCGAGATCATTGCCTAAAATTTCAGTTATAGTGCCTATACATGATACACCTGGAAATATATTGGATGAATGTTTAGCCTGTTTGACACATCAAAAATATAGAAATTATGAAGTGATTTGTGTAGATGATTATTCTTCTAGGATTGATACAATTGAGATAGAAAATCAATACAGAAAGAATTTTCCGAAGATTGTCAGGTTATTAAAATTTAAGGAAAATTTTGGGGCAGCTGAAGCCAGAAATTTTGGGTTCAATAATGCTAAAGGTGATTATTGCATTTTTTTAGATTCCGATGATGTCTTTTCTGTAGATTTTTTATCAAAATTGTATGAAAGAATAGTTGAGAATGACTCAGATTTGTGTTTATGTGGATATTCTCTATTTAAATCAAGCAAAGACGAAAAAATTATTACTAATAGAGTAGATCTTAATTTTGAATTTGAAGATATTCAAGGTAGAGAGGATATGTTAATAAAAATTCCGGCATCTGGTTGTAATAAATTGTGCAGGACAAGCTATCTTAGAGAAAATAATATCCGATTTCAATCATTAAAATCAGATAACGATATGTATTTTGCCTTAAAATCAGTTTTGTGTACCAATAAGATATGTGTTTTACATGATTGTGAATTGATGTTATATAGATTTAATACAGATTTTCAAATTTCAGCAAATATGAATCCACTTAATATGATGTCCGCAATTAATGAATTGTTTTTAGAGATGGGAGATTTATCATTATATAATAATGCGTATTCCATGATTGCGTACTATTCAATTTTAACGGGTGTATTTGAAATGCGTAATTGTGGAATAGAAGATAACGCAAGGACTTTTTATAATTCTTTTAAAAAGGCATTTATTGAAACATTTCCTGTTTTTGAGGATGAACGATGTAATTTATATATGGATTATTGGAGAAAATATGAATTTGAATCAAGGTGGTTTAATGATATAGGAGACTATTTAAAGCAACTTCGAGCAAATACTGTGTTAGCTGATAGACTTAAAGATTTCAATTTGCCTATTTATGTGTGGGGAAGAGGCAAACGAGGAAATGCGTTTGAGCTATGGTGTAAAGATAAAAATATATACATTGAAGGAATATGCGATAAGAAAAATTGTGATCTGGGAAAAAGGGATGCATTCGGTATTAAAATTATGTCAACTAGTTATATTGAGTCATCAAAAGGACTTATTATTGCTACAAATCACAGTATATATCATTTTTTATCTAATATCGCAGATAAGATATATGTAATTGATTTAGAAGTATTTTGTCCATTATAAGACATGTTTAATCTATAAGGAGGCTGTTTCAATGTATCTGTCGTTATGTTTACCGACAAACGGTATAACAGAATGGGTTATACCTGCGCTTGACAGTATTTATGCGGAGAATGTAAACAATGATAAATTTGAAATAATAGTAACTGATAATGGTAGCAACTCATCATTTGAAGAAATAATGTCAAGTTATGTAAAAGGACATGATAATCTGATTTATAAAAAAACAAATGCGTTCATGTTTTATAATCAGATAGAGGCATTGAAATTTGCCAAAGGCGACTATCTTAAATTTGTAAATCATAGATCAATTTGGAGAAGATCGGAAGAGCGTCGTGTAGGGAAAGTGGAAGACTTCAATATATGATTGATTTTTTGGAAAGATACGAAAAAGAAAAACCTGTTATTTATTTTTCAAATGGCACAATGAGATGGGGACCTATATATAAGGAGTTTTCTACTTTTGATGAATTTGTTAGAAATCTTGGAATTTGGGGGACATGGACATCAGGAGTTGGGATTTGGAAAGAGGATTTTGATAGAATATCTAAAGATTATAATTATGATAGGATTTCGCCCCATGCTGGTATCCTGTATTCTGAGAGAAAGAAAAGCAAATATATAATCAATGATTTATATTGGATGACTGAGATAGATAGCGACCACAGTAAAAAGGGAAAGTATAATCTATATAAGGCCTTTGCGTTGGATGAATTTATTATAACAATAAATTTGTATAGAGACGGCGATATTTCAGTGGAAACATTAAAAATAGTAAAAGAAAGTTTTGAAAAATTTTTGATAAAATTATATTGTGATTTTAATTTATTAAAAAGGCCTTGTTCTTATGACTTAGATGGGTTTGAGGATTATGTAGACATTTTCTTTAATAAAAAAGATATTATTGAAGAAAGCAATTTGATGTATTTGGAAAAATCTAAGGGTATAGAGCAGGAATAAATCTGATTGTTAAAAATAGAAAATAGGAGCAAATTAAATATGAGTTTTATTCATTTTAATGTGCCGCCGTATATTGGCACGGAGTTTAAATATATGAAAAAAGCCGTGGAAAATCATAAAATATGCGGGGATGGCGTATTTACCAAAAAATGTGATATATGGATGGAACGTAGATTTAACGCAGAGAAGGTTTTGTTAACTACAAGTGGATCTGCCGCATTGGATATGTCGGCATTGCTGTGTGATCTCAAACCAGGTGACGAGGTGATTTTGCCAAGTTATACATTTTCAAGTACCGCAAACGCGTTTGTATTAGCGGGGGCACGTTTAGTTTTTGTAGATATTCGTCCTGATACAATGAATATAGATGAAACAAAAATAGAGGAGGCTATTACAGACAAAACAAGGGTTATATGTGTTGTTCATTATGCGGGGGTTGCTTGCGAAATGGATACTATTATGAGCATTGCGCATAAATATAACTTATTGGTTGTAGAGGATGCTGCGCAGGCAATAATGAGTATGTATAAGGGAAGATATTTAGGAACAATTGGAGATTTTGGATGTTATTCATTTCATGAAACAAAAAATTTTTCTATGGGGGAGGGGGGTGCTATTGTAATCAATAACTCAGTATACATAAATAAAGCGGAAATACTTCGTGAAAAAGGAACTAATAGGTCACAGTTTTATCGTGGTGAAGTGGCCAAATACAATTGGGTGGATTTTGGCGACAGCTATCTTCCTAGCGAGTTAAATGCGGCATATCTTTGGGCACAATTGGAAAAGGCTGACGAAATAAATAATAATAGATTAGAAACATGGAATATATATTATGAAGCTTTTCGTCCATTAATGATAGAACAAAAAATAGAGCTGCCAGTAATTCCAGAAACATGTGTGCATAATGCGCACATGTTTTATATAAAGTGCAGAGACTATTGTACTAGGCAGGCTTATATTCAGTATATGAAAGAGAAAAATGTATTATGTGTTTTTCATTACGTGCCATTACATAGCGCTCCAGCAGGGGTGAAATTTGGAAGATTCAATGGTACTGATGAGTATACAACATCGATAAGCGATAGATTAGTGCGCTTACCAATGTACTATGGTATATCAGCTGAAGAGCGTCAGTATATCATAAATAATACATTAAATTTTTTTAATGGAATTTAAGAAAATATTCTTTTGGTCTATAAGAAAAGAAATTGATAGGAGTGCTAATGATTGAAGAAAAACCATTTAGAGATTTGTGTAAAATCAATATACATTCAATATATATGATGGCTGAAAAAAAGAAAGTATATATCTATGGGGCAGGGGTAGGTGGGAGAATACTTGCAGATACAATTAGCGAGTGTGGATATTGTTTTGAGGCGTTTATTGATCAAAGAGCAGGAGAGATAAAAAACTTTTGTGGCTATCCGGTAAAAAATATTTCGGAAGTGAATCCGGAGGATTCATTTATTATTGTCAGTCTTAGAAGCTATTCTGCGGATGTGGTAGAAACAATAAAAAGAGCAGGAATCGGAATGTCACAGATTTATGTAATTGCGGCAGGGGAAGACTTTAATAAAGAGGATATTATATACAAAGGATGTAGAATTGGAAGATATACTTATGGGTACGAAAGTCTCTTGAAGGAATATCCCATTGTGACATGTATTGGCAGATATTGCTCAATTAACGGTACAGCAAGAATATGGAATAATCACCCAATCGATTATATAACAACGCATCCTTTTTTGGATCATCCTAAGTTTGTCCCTTGGGATAAATACAGTGATAGAATTGATATGATTAACAAATATGGTAAATGTAAAAATAATCATCAGTATGAAAACAGTACTTTAAGGGATAATCGATCGGTAGTAATTGGAAATGATGTTTGGATAGGTGCCAGTGTAATAATACTTCCAGGGGTAAAGGTGGGTGATGGAGCGGTATTGGCAGCTGGAGCTATCGTAACAAAAGATGTAGAGCCATATACAATAGTTGGAGGCAGCCCTGCAAAACTGATAAGAAAGAGATTCAATGATGAAGAGATTGCGGCATTACTAGATATAAAATGGTGGAATTGGCCACATTCAGATATCGAGAAAAATATTGAATATATGTTGAAACCAGATGAATTTATAAAAATTTTTAAGTCCAAGATGTAAGATTTCTGTATTGAAGCAGCAGATAAATTTTACGAAAAGTACCAGATAGGCGGGAGAACCGTAATATTTCGGAAATCAAATCTTGGTTATTTGAATTTTTAATAGATACCAAATTGTTAAAGGGACAATATATTAGATTAGTTGGAGGAAATGAAATGTCTATCTGTGATAAGTTGCTTGCGGGAAATGAAAAATTAGCTTTAGTAGGTCTCGGATATGTTGGTATGCCTATTGCGGTAGCCTTTGCTAAGAAGATTCAAGTTATTGGTTTTGATATCAATAGTGCAAAAATTCATATATATAAAAGAGGTATCGATCCAACTAATGAAGTGGGAGACGAAAAAATAAAAACAACGACTGTCGAATTTACTGACAATGAGAAAAGACTTAAAGAAGCAAAGTTTATCATTGTCGCAGTGCCTACTCCAATTAACAAAGATCACACACCTGATCTTACCCCAGTAGAAAGCGCAAGTCATGTGGTGGGACGCAACCTTGTAAAAGGTTCAATAGTAGTTTTTGAGTCCACTGTTTATCCCGGTGTTACAGAGGAAATATGTGTGCCGATTATAGAAAAGGATTCAGGACTAAAGTGTGGGGTTGATTTTAAGGTTGGGTATTCCCCTGAGCGTATTAATCCAGGAGACAAGGTACACCGATTGGAAAATATATGTAAAATAGTTTCAGGTATGGATGAGGAAAGTTTAAGTGAGATTAAAGCGGTTTATGAACTTATAATTGAGGCCGGAACATATCCAGTTTCTAATATTAAAACCGCAGAGGCGATTAAAGTTGTTGAAAATAGCCAGAGAGATATCAATATCGCGTTTATGAATGAACTTGCGATGGTGTTTGATCGTATGGGAATCGATACCAATGAAGTGGTTGATGGAATGAATACAAAATGGAATGCGCTGGGGTTTCGTCCAGGGTTGGTGGGCGGGCATTGTATTGGAGTTGATCCATATTATTTTACATATGAAGCGGAAAAACTTGGTTATCATAGTCAAATTATTTTAAACGGACGTATTGTAAACGATAGTATGGGAGCTTATGTAGCTTCGGTAGCCATTAAACAGATGATTCGTGTTGGTAAGATTGTCCGAGATGCGAATGTGGTGGTTTTGGGGCTCACTTTTAAAGAAAACTGTTCAGATATTCGAAATAGTAAGGTTATTGATATTATTGATGAATTAAGGAAATATGGAATAAACCCTATTGTTGTCGACCCTCGGGCAAGCGAAGAAGAGGCATATAGAGAATATGGTGTTAAATTAACAACTATAGAAAATGTTAAGAATGCGGATTGTATTATTGTTGCGGTTTCCCATAATGAATTTAAAGCATTAGATCCAAAAGAAATAAATGTGATGTTTGCAGATGTAAGACAGGAAGAAAAGGTTTTGATGGATGTAAAGGGAATATATAAGCCTAAGATGATAGCAGAAGAAGGGTTTACTTATTGGCGGTTGTAGATTACATTTAGGATTTTTACGATATATTCCGGAGATATTGAGTATCTGTAACTATTAACTTTGGTTCCCAAATTTCGGTTATTTCTATAGATAAAGAGTGGATTCAGCTAACTGTATATTTGTAAGGTATATGATAATCGTATGAAAAGACTCCTAATTTACCTAACCTACGACAAACAAAACATCATAGACGACTACATCGGCTATTTCCTGCGCAGTATGCGTTCCATTACAGATACTATCGTCGCGGTCTGCAACATGCCCTACATAGAGAAAGGCCTTCCCAATCTGTCCGATTACGCGGACCGCATATTCTACCGGGAAAACAAAGGCCTTGACTGCGGCGGATTCAAGGATGCGTTATGTCAATTCATCGGCTGGGATCAGTTAAAAGAATATGATGAATTGATTCTCGCCAATGATTCATTTTATGGCCCATTCAAGGATATCGGTCACATTTTTGCGGAGATGGAGGCCAGGCATCTTGACTTTTGGGGACTGATGAAGCGGGGCAGCGGGGCGTATGGAGCGACAGGAAAAGATCCGGAGCATATTTTGTCTTTCTTTTATGTGTTTCAGACGCCGATGATCCACAGTCCGGATTTTCGCTCGTATTGGGAGGTCATGCCTTATTATAAGGATTATATGACGGTTGTGAAGCAATATGAGCGGCAGTTGACAAAATATTTCGCTGATCTGGGATACACTTACGGCGCTTATGCGGACACAGAGCCAAATGAATCAAGTAATCCCCGAAATCAGTTTTTCCAGTGTGATTATCTGTCTTATGAGATGATTACCAAGAGGAACTTTCCTTTTTTAAAGAGGAAGCAGCTGTCGTACAATCCTCTGTTCACGCAGACTCAGGAAAATCTTGCCCTGAGTATCGATTATGTCGATCAATGTACCGATTATGACGTGAGCCTGATCTGGCAAAATCTTATTCGGGTGATGAATCCGGCCCAGCTGCAGAGGAGTCTTGGATTGCAGTATCCGCTGGATGGCGGAGAAGAGAAAGAACCTTTGAAGGCAGTGATCATCGTTCGCGCCAGATGGCTGAACGCTGTGGACACTGTATGTGAGTATTTGGATAGAATTCGGCGGGTCTGTGATATTCGAGTCTATGGAGAAAATGAAAGGCTTGTGGATCGGTATCGGAGGAATGGCTATTTCGCGATGGTGTCCGTGAAGCCGGATATAGAGATAATACGACAAACAGATCCAGAAAAGTATCGCTATCTGTGTCTAATTCACGACTGCGATCTGTCATCGGAACAGATACCAAGCTGTACCGGAAAGTCCTATTTCTTTAATATATGGGAAAATCTGTTAAAGGATACCGGCTATGTGAGTAAAATCGTAAAGCTTTTTGACACAAAGCCATATATGGGAATGCTTACGCATCCGGTTCCGATTTTCAGCGAGTGGATCGGAAAACTGGAGTGGGACTGGAAGAACCGATATGAGGAAGTCAGCCGGTATATCAGGGAACTGAAACTAAACGGGGTGACAGATCCTCAGACTCCTCCTGTCCATGTGACAAATAATTTTTGGGTCAGAGCTGACATCATAAAGTCTTTTGGTGAAAAGATTGATTTATATGACAGAAAAGACGCGCTCCCGCCAGATATCTGGGATTATCTCTGGACTTATGGGATGCAGGATCAGGGGCAGCTGACAGGAATTGTGGAAAGCACGTTTTACGCTTCCATGAATGAGGTTAACTACCATTATTATCTGAGGACTCTGATGGGGTGGCTTTCTGAGAGATATGGTCCTCATGAGAAGCTTCACGAATTCAGGGAGATTTTTCAAGCTCAGAAGGCAGCGGAAAAATGTAAGGAAAAATACGGCGGCTTTTATGTGTATGGTACAGGGGAGATGGCGGAGAGATGTTTTCCGTGGCTGAGGGAGGCTTCGGCTTTTATTGTGTCTGATGGGCACCAACGGAACCGGCTTTTTCATGGGAAACCGGTAATCTGTTTATCAGAACTTAAGAATATGCATGATTATGGAATCATTCTCTGCCTGAGCAAAGAGAATTGTGATCATGTGACAGAGCTTTTGGAGCAAAGGGGAATTAAGGAGTATTACCCTGTTTATTGAGAGTATTCCGCGTGTTGCCGCTGAACGATATGGGGACAGCGGCCGCGTTTTATGAAAAAGGAGAAAAACCATTGAACATAGCCATAATCTTCGCCGGTGGAACCGGCAGACGGATGCATTCCAAGGACAGGCCCAAGCAGTTTCTGCTGGTTCACGGAAAGCCCATTATCGTACATACCATAGAGGTCTTCCAGTACCATGAGGAAATCGACGGCATTGTCGTGGCCTGTCTGGAGGACTGGATCCCCTATATGGAGGACATGAAATACAGGTACCGTCTGGACAAGATCGGGAAGATCGTTCCCGGCGGGGCCACGGGGCAATTGTCCATCTACAACGGAGTAAAAGCGGCGGCAAAGCTCTATGGGGAAGAGCTCTACGGAACCAAAGACAACATCGTTCTGATCCACGACGGCGTCCGCCCCCTGATTGATGAGAGGATCATTCATGAGAATATCGTGAGCGTGAAGGAACACGGCTCGGCGGTCACCTGCGCCCCGGCCCAGGAGACCTTCGTGATCATCGATGACCAGGGGAATATCACCCAGGTGGAAGAGAGGAAATATTCCAGGCTGGCGAAAGCGCCCGAGAGCTTCTGGCTGAAGGAGCTGCTCGCCGTGGAGGAGCAGGCTATCAGAGACGGCCATACGGAGATGATCGATTCCTGTACCCTCATGAGAGCTTACGGGAGGAAGATGCATATCGTGGAGTGTTCCTATGAGAATATCAAGGTGACCACGCCCAATGATTTCTATACGTTCCGGGCCCTCTATGACGCGAAGGAGAATCAGCAGCTGCTGTAGCGTGAGCGGACGGAGGATTACCGATTACCGGTGAGGCGGAGATTTGAAATGCCGTGTCCGGATTCAGAGGGACAGGTTTCAGAAGAAAAGATTGCGGGGATATGGGAAAATGAACAAAATAGCAGCGGAAGATATGGAGTATATCAACACCAGAGTGGATCATGAGAGGCTGGACGGAACCAGGGTGCTGATCTCGGGAGCCACGGGCCTGATCGGAAACTATCTGGTCCGGTTTCTGGCACAGTATTGCCATGGTACTGTCCTGGCCGTGGTCCGGCAGCCGGATAAGGCACGGAGCCTGTGGGGGGATCTGGGAGACCGGGTTCAGTATATCCGCTCGGATATCAGGGAACTGGAGGCTGTGGACAGGTCGGTGGATTACATGATCCACGGAGCCGGCGTGACCTCCAGCAGAAGCTTTTCTTCTCAGCCCGTGGAAACTATAGACATTTCAGTGGAAGGGACTCGGCGGATGCTGAGGCTCGCCAGAAAAAATCCGGTGAAAGGCTTTGTTTTTCTTTCCACCATGGAAGTGTATGGCAGTCCTCTGACCGATGATAAGATTCAGGAACTTCATGGGACAAATCTGGATACCATGTCAGTCCGCTCGTCCTATCCGGAGAGCAAACGGCTGTGCGAGGCCATGTGCACGGCCTACTGCTCGGAATACGGGGTACCGGCCCGGGTGCTCCGTCTGACCCAGACCTTTGGCCCGGGGGTAGCCTATGAGGATTCCCGTGTATTCGCCGAGTTTGCCCGATGCGCCATAGAGGGGAGAGATATTGTCCTCCACACTAAAGGGGACACCAGGAGGAACTATCTTTATCTTGCGGATGCCTGTACGGCCATTCTGACAGTGCTGACCAGGGGAACCGACGGGGAGGCGTACAATGGGGCCAATGAGGACACTTATTGCAGCATAAAAGACATGGCGGAGCTGGTTGCCTCCCAGTGCGCCAGATCCCCTATTGCGGTAAAAGTAGAGCCGGAAAAGACGGCCAGGGAGAAGTTCGGCTACGCCCCTGTGCTGCGGATGAATCTGGATACGTCAAAGCTGCGGGAGCTTGGCTGGAAGCCGGAGACAGGACTTGAGGACATGTACAGAAGAATGATCCGGTCCATGGAGGAAGACAGGGAAGGGAGAGTCAGATGAAATCGAGCTACTTGAAAAGCCTGTCAGACGAGATGAGACAGTACCGGCTTGTGGTGATCTATGGGGCCGGAGGGGTGGCGGAAAATCTGCTGATCCTTTTGGAGTCATACATCGATAAAAACCGTATAGTCGTGGCGGTATCAAACATCAAAGAAGAAAGGCAGCTGGCAGGATATCCTGTAAAGCGGATCGATGATTTTGCTGAAATGAGAGATCAGGCGCTGGTAATCCTGGCGGTTATGCCCAGACTGGCCATGGAGATGGAAACTCATCTCAGAAGGCTGGGATTCCAGAATTATATGACAGCGGAAGATATTTCGAAGCAGCTGTATGAGGAGATCTGGCAGGCCAAAATCTCTAAAAATAAAATCGTGTTTTCCAGCTGGTCCGGCGGCGGTTTCGGGGGAAACGGGAAGTACATTGCCCTGGATCTGCTGAGACGTTGCCGCGGACTGGATCTGGTGTGGGTGGTAAAAAGGGAAGATGAGAAGCTTCCTGACGGGATCCGGGGAGTGGTGTACGGTACCTATGAGCACTACCGGGAGCTGGGAACGGCTCATATATGGATTGATAATGAGCATAAAAATTTTTTTACAAGAAAAAGAGAGGGGCAGTGTTACATCCAGACATGGCACGGAGGCGGCCCCTTAAAGAAGATTGAGTTTGACGGGGAGAATCTGTCCGGATCTTACCTGGATCTGTGTGAGATGAATTCAGAGATGGAAGATATCATGATTTCGCCATCCGGCTTTAACAGTGGGTTGTATCGAAGTGCCTTCCACTACCACGGAGAGATCATGGAGTGCGGATATCCCAGAAACGATATTTTCTGGCAGAAGAACCGTTGCCGGGAGGACATGGAAAGAATGTTTTCCTTTAAGTCGGAGGAATTGATGGTGCTTTACGCTCCTACATTTCGAAATTTTCAGAGGCCGGAGGGGGATATACTGCATTTTTCGCGGGTTCGTAAAGCTGTAGAGAAACGATTTGAGAGAAATTGCCGGATCTTTGTCCGTCTTCACCCCTCCGATATAGAGGCTGCGAAAGACACTCCATGGCTGACGGAATGTGTCGATGTGACTTCTTACGAAGACGTCCAGGAGCTGCTGGCGGCCGCCGATGTCCTGATCACAGATTATTCCTCGGTTATGTGGGATTTTTCTCTCACAGGAAAACCGGTTTTTCTGTTCCACCCGGACCTGGATCTTTATGAGAAGGAAAGGGGCTATTATCTTTCTTTCCAGGAGATGCCCTATATTGAGGCTTTTGACAATGAGGATTTATGTGGGAAGATCGAGAACTTTGATCAAGAGAGATACATGGAACAGACAAGGGCTTTTGTGAGAAAATATGGCTCCTTTGACAGAGGAACGGCGGCGAAAGCAGTTGGAGACCGTATCATGAGTATTTTGGAAGAATAGAGGAAAATCAGATGGATCAAGTATTATGTTTGCTGTACCACAGGGTAAACCCGATTCCGGATGATGTTTATCATCTGACCGTAAGTCCCCGCAATTTTGAGGAGCAGATCCGGCATGTGAGGGATCATTTTCCCATTCTCCGGTTTGAAGATGACTGGACACAGCCCGGCGGGAACGGGGTGGTCATTACATTTGACGACGGGTATGGGGATAACTGGGAGTACGCTCTGCCCATATTGGAGAAATACCGTGTCCCGGCCACCGTCTTTGTCAGTACCGGGTATGTGGATTCCGGAAAGGAATACTGGTGGGATGAGCTGGCCAGGGTCCTCACAAGAGAGGTGGACTATCCGGAACAGTTTGAGCTGAGGGATTCCCTGTATCACTACACATGGGACACGAAAAGTCCGGCCGCCAGAATGGAGATGATCCGTTCTCTCCACTGGCTTTTGAAGATGGATGCGGACGTGGAGCGGGCAAATCTGTGGCTGGAGCGGCTGAGAGCCTGGGCGGGAATCGGGCGTGAGGGAAGGCGGGAACACCTGCCGGTTACGCTTCGCCAGCTTCAGGAACTGGCGGATTCAGAGTATATCACCATCGGGGCCCACACGGTCAATCACCGCTCTCTCGGCGCTCAGACAAAAGAGGGCCAGCGGTATGAGATCGGCGCTTCCGTCCGTTTCCTGGAGAGGGTTCTGGGAAGAAAAATTAATACCTTTTCTTATCCCTTTGGCTCGGCGGTTCATTTTAATCAGGATACTTTTGAGATATGCGGGCAAAATGGAATCGCCAAAGCCGCCACTACAGTGAAAGGACTGTGGCGGGAAGACAGCAGCCCCTACGCCGTGCCGAGAGTGGAAGCGAAGGATACAGGCGGAAAGGAATTTGAAACGTTTGTGGAAGAATGCTGGAGGCTGGGATAATGGAGTATATCGGAACCATAGAGGGTGATCGCGGATTGGAGGAGAAGGAACAGATTGTTATATATGGGGCTGGAAAAGTAGGCCGGCATGTCCTGGAGTTTTCCCGAAAAGCGGGATGGAAGAAAACAGTGACGTGTTTTTGCGACGGTAATCCGGCCATGGCGGGAAAACTTATAGAGGAAGTGATCGTCCTTACGCCAGAAGAAGCCTGCGCCAGATATCCAGGGGGAACCTACCTTGTGGCCAGCATGTGCGTGCGGCAGATGGTGGAAACTCTTTTGAGATATGGTATTGAAAATGAAAAGATCCACATTATCAGAGAAAGTGAAACGGAATAAGGGGGTATTTAGATGGCGCTGTTGTCGGTCATTATTCCGGTGTATAACACAGAAAAATATTTGCCTCGATGTCTGGACAGCGTAATCAATCAGACCTTGCGGGAGATCGAGATCTTATGCGTGGATGACGGTTCCACGGATTCCAGCCCGTCTGTTTTACAGGATTACGCCAGGAGAGATCCCAGAATCCGTGTCATCAGAAAGGAAAATGGGGGGCTTGTTTCTGCGAGGAAAGCGGGAATTCAAGAAGCTAAAGGGACTTATATCGGCTATGTGGACAGTGATGACTGGATTGAGCCGGAGATGTATGAAAAATTGTATGAGCGCGCTGTCCGGGATCAGGCGGACATGGTAAGCAGCGGTTATTTTTTCCAGGGGAATTATATTACGACTCACTATGACGGCGTGCCTGAGGGCCTCTATGGTCCAGATAAAATGGATTTCCTGAGAGAAAACGGGATTTATAATATAAAAACCACAGATGTGGGAATCCGGGGATCTTTGTGCTGCAAGATTTTTCTTACAGAAACGTTCAGAAAGGTTCAGATGGACATCCCGGAAGAGATCTCCATGTCTGAGGACAAACTGTGTATTATATCCTGCCTCCTGGGCTGCAACAGGGTAACTGTCTGGAAAAAGGCGTTTTACCACTATATGATTCACCAGGAATCCATGGTACATACGCCGGATACCAGATATTTGTTAAAGGTAAATGAGGTTTATCAGTACATGATCAAACTTTACGCTCATCCCTTGTTTACGAAAAATATGAGGCTTCAGGCGGAACTGTATATTACGGAACTGCTGTATAAAGGAATCAATTCCCGCCTTGGTTTTCAACATGAAAATTTATTCTGGATCGATCCCTATTGGCTTCGGGAGATCCCTTCCGGGGCGAAAGTGGCTCTGTACGGCGGAGGAGAATTGGGACACGTTTATGAAAGGCAGCTATAGAGCAGAGAAGATCTTTCTCTTGTGGGTTGTATGGATT
>CAJUJV010000007.1:0-17801 GCA_910586845.1 uncultured Hungatella sp. | reverse complement strand
CATGACAACGGTCTCCCCGGAGGAACTGCCGCCTGCAGAGTACGATGTGGTGGTGATCACCATTAAGAACGCCGCCAAGGCCTGTGAGGTTAAAAGACAGTTAGAGGAAACAGGCGTGCCGGAACACAAGATCCGTTGGTTTGAGCAGAAAGAGATATATTGGAAATACGCGAAGGTGAATGGATGGATAGGCTGACGACAGAAGCCGGGGAGATTTATGAAGAAAAATACAGTGAGTATCTATCAGTTATTTCCGTTTGAGAAAGTATGTCGCGGAGAAGAGATCATTTTATATGGATTTGGAAAAATCGGAAAACGTTATCTGGCGCAGATTGAGGAGACAGGATACTGTAAAGTGAAATACATTGTGGATCAAAGAGCGTCGGAGTACAGGAATTTTCGAATTCCCGTACACACCGTGGATTTTTTGAAACAGGATGAAAACGCCTTGATCGTCGTGACGGTCTATTCCGAAACAGAAAGAAGAGAAATCATAAAAACCCTCCTGGACAGAGGAATTCACCGGACTCAGATCATAACCGGGGATCACCGGGTAGCCGTGGAGGAAGGATGCACCGGAGGGTCGGATCTGTTTCAGATTTCCTGTTATACGGCGGAAGAAGCGAAAGCGTGTTTCGACTCTGGCTTTTGGAGTTTCTGGGCGGAACTGAACAGACAGTTAAAGATTAAGAGGATTTCAGAAAAACCTCTTGCGCGGATAGGAAAAGAAGATGACGGCGGTTATATTATGATTGATGATTTCAGATCTTCAGGAACCGCCTATTCTTTTGGGATCAGCGATGATGTCTCATGGGATATGGATATGGCAGACAGAGGGTATGAGATCTTTATGTACGATCACACGATCCATAAGCTTCCCTTTGAACATGAGAGATTTCATTTTTTTAAAAAGGGCATCGCGGACTCAGAGGATACGTCTCAGGAGCTGAACTCTTTAGAGCGTTATCTGGAGGAGAACGGTCACAGTGATCATGACGGCATGATCCTGAAAATGGATGTGGAGGGAGCGGAGAGGGGCTTCTTTCATTTAGTGAGACAAGATACCTTGAGGAGATTTGATCAGATTGTTTTTGAACTCCATGGGCTGCTTTCCCGGGAATATTATACGGCTATTCTTTCCGCATTAAAAAAGATCAATGAGACCCATGAGCTTTTTCACGTCCATGGAAATAATCATGGCAATGTGATCTGGATCGATCAGATACCTTTCCCGGAACTGCTGGAGCTTTCTTTTGTGAGAAAGGATTTATATAAAACGCGGGAGACAGAAAATATAACGCTCCCATTGGACATAGACAGGCCATGTCTGAAGGAATTTCCGGATATTGCTTTGGGAAACTGGAACAGGAGAGGAAAGGAAGATTCGGTTCAATGGGATTAAAGAAGCTGACAGAAGAACGGGCGCGGAATATGCTCCGGGATCAGAATCATAAGATCTATCTTGTGGATGAGTCGGAAACATATCTGGAAGAACTGTTTGAAAAATATGATTTGGCAGATCGTCTGACCGGAGTTCTGGTGGATACGGACAACCGGGTATCGAGGGAGGAAGAAATAAAGAAAAGCTTCCTTTCTATCCGGGGCAGAGAGCTTCCTGTTTATCCATATGAACGATTTCCCCAATTGGATCCGGATGGGTATTTCATTATTCTGAATGACTATTTTAAAGAAGCTTATGAGAAATTACTGAGTCATCAGAACGAGAAAGCCAGAGACCGTTTCCGTGTTTACTATTTTTGCAGCTATGAAACAGAGACAGAGTTATCTTATCGGGAGAAGTACAAAGATACGCCGCTGGAGGACCTGATCGTGTTCCGCAGCGGCCCTCACGCCTCCTCTTATGTGCGGGGCATGGATTTCTCGGATAATGCCAGGGCGCTTTTCGAATATATGCTGGCGGAGCGTTTCAATGAGACCTATGAGCTGGTCTGGCTGGTGAAAAATCCTTCGGATTTCCGGCATATAGAGGAGAAGTATAACAATGTTACCTTTCTCTCTTTCGGCTGGTCCGTGTCAGAGGTCCCGGAAGAGAGGGACCAGTACTACAGAGCCCTCTGTCTCGCCAGGTACCTGTTCATGACGGACGCCTATGGATTCGCCAGGAACGCCAGGAAGGATCAGATCCGGGTGCAGCTGTGGCACGGCTGCGGTTTTAAGACTAGGGTAAATTTTGTCCGGTGTGAGAAACGATATGAGTACACCACCGTGATCAGCCGGCTGTACTCAAAGATTCATCAGGACATCTATGGACTCCGGGAGGATCAGGTGCTGGTTACGGGATACGCCAAGGAGGACTGGCTGTTCCACCCTGTCAGGGAGGCGTGGGAAATCCTGTCCGTGCCCAGGGCGGACCGATACCTTTTCTGGCTTCCCACCTTCCGGGTGGCGAGAACAGGGCTGACTCAGCTTAACGAATATGAGATGGAGGGGCAGACAGGGCTTCCCATTGTGGATACCTTTGAGAAGCTGGAAGAGCTGGACAGGCTGCTGGGAGAGCTGAATACGATACTTGTGGTAAAATTACATCCCTTTCAGGATCGGAGCCGGATCGGAAGGATCGGCATGAAACATATTATTCTGCTGGACAATGAAATGCTTGTGGATCAGGATATCCAGATCAATCAGCTCCTGGGACTGGCGGACGGGCTGATCAGCGATTATTCCTCGGCGGCCGTTGACTATATGCTTTTGGACAGGCCGATTGGATTTACGCTGGAAGACGTGGAGGAGTACGGGGAGAGCCGGGGATTTGTGTTTGACAATATAAAGGACTGGCTTCCCGGGGCGGAGTTATACTCGTTTCGTGACCTCTGTCTGTTTGTCAGAGAGGTCGGGCAGGGGGTGGATTCCACAAGAGAGAAGCGCGGGCGGTTGAGGAAGATCATGCATGATTTTGACGATGATCAGAGCTGCCGGCGGATTACGGAAGCGTTAGAGATACATATCTGAGATTTTGCATAAGAAAGAGGTGTTGAACATGCAATTTGAGCTTATGGCCTCCATGATGTGCGCCAACTATGTTATAGTGGAGCATCCTAATAACAATATTATAAGGGATGCTGCTTAAAAACAACATCCCCTTAAGGGTTAGAACAGATCACTATGAGTTCCTGTTCTGGTTAATGTAAGAATCAGTATATTTTGTTCAATTTTGTATATTAGCAGCCAGTCAGGAGTGATATGACATTCCCTGTGTCCCTCATAACTACCAGATAGATTATGATCTCTGTATTTAAGAGGAAGAGGTTCTTCCGCGCAAAGGATGGATAAGACATCTTCCAGGAGTTTTGGATTGTAGCCACGTTTGATGATGGTTTTGTAATCTTTTTTAAATTTAGATGAATAACGGAGATTAAGCATTTAAGTCCTCCATAAGCTCTGAAACGCTATGGAATGATTTACTGAGATTTCTTCCATGATTTACATCATCAATGGCAGCCAGAGTTTCAGCGTTGGGAACATTGAGAGAGATTTCAAATGGGATCTTCTGCTGACGTACCATAGTCTTGGCGAAGATATTGAAAGCGGCTGTCATAGTCAGACCAAGTTCATTGCACAGGTGGTCAAACTGTTGTTTCAATGTATCGTCCATGCGTATATTGATGTTTGTCTGGGCCATAAAGGATACCTCACTTTCATTTAATATACATATTGTAATAAAATTTAATTACATTGTCAATAAAACTGATGATTGATTTTGATGATGACCAGAACCGCGGGCGGATTATGGAAACGCCGCGGATACATATCTGAGATTTTGTATAAGAAAGAGGTGTTGAACATGCAATTCGAACTTATGGCCTCCATGATGTGCGCCAACTACGCCAATCTGGAGCGGGAAGTAAAAGACCTGGAAGCGGGAGGGATCGATTCCTTCCACATTGACATCATGGACGGGCGCTACGTCCCTAATTTCGCCATGTCTTTAAACGACATGCGCTACATAGCCAGCGCCACCAAGATCCCCCTGGATGTCCATCTCATGGTGGAGCATCCCAACAACAACATCGGCCTGTTTCTGGGCAGCCTGCGCAAAGGCGATACGGTGTACATTCACCCGGAGGCGGAGTACCATCCTTCCACCACCCTGCAGAAGATCATCAATGCGGGCATGGTGCCGGGGATCGCCATCAATCCGGGAACTTCCGTGGAGACGGTCATGGAGATGCTGCGCATCGTGAAGAAAGTCCTGGTCATGTCCGTGAACCCGGGCAACGCGGGTCAGATGTACCTGCCCTATGTGGGGAAGAAGATCACCAAGCTTCTGTCGCTGAAGGAGGATATGGAGTTTGAGATCTACTGGGACGGGGCCTGCAGCGCCGGGAAGATCCTGGAGTACGCCCCCAAGGGAGTCAGGGGATTTGTCCTGGGGACCACCCTGCTGTTTGGGAAGGGGAAAGCTTACGGGGAGACGCTGCAGAATATCAGGAAGCTGAGGTTTTGATATTGCAAAAGACTTGCTATGTTTGGTTTTGTAAAAGCTGAACGGAATCTGGTGGTGATCTTTAACAGAATTTTTGAAGTAATCTTACAGGACAAGCTGCTCATCGAAGCCTTCGTCTGAATACCGCCATAACCCCCTTGAAAATCTCCTCCAAAATGGATAAAATAAGATTGCGGAGGACATAGTATGTATCAGATTGAAAAAATGGGCAGCAGGCAGCTGGGTTCCCGTCTGGAGGACGGGCTTATGGAATATATTCTGGGGACGCCTGTGGAGATCGGCCAGAAGATCCCCAATGAATTTGAGCTGGCTCAGCAGTTCGGCGTAGGCCGCAGCACGGTTCGGGAGGCGGTGAAGGCTCTGGTCACCAGGGGGATCCTGGAGGTGCGCAGAGGATCCGGGACTTTTGTGATCAGCCATCGTTCCCTGGAGGATGATCCTCTGGGTCTTAACCGTCTGGAGGACAAGTACAAGCTGGCTCTGGAGCTGTTTGAGCTGCGGCTGATGATCGAGCCGGAGATCGCTTCTCTGGCGGCCCAGAAGGTGAAGGAAGAGGAGAAGCAGCGGCTTCAGGAGCTGTGCCGTCAGGTGGAAGAGCTCTATTCCAGCGAGCAGGATCACCTGCAGAAGGATGTGGAGTTCCACACTCATATCGCCAGGTGCAGCCAGAACCGGGTGGTGGAGCTGCTGATCCCACTGATCGACTCGGCGGTGATCACCTTTGGAAGCCTGACACACAGAAAGCTGAAACAGGAAACTCTGGAGACTCACCGGGCCATTGCGGATGCCATCTGTCAGGGAGATTCGGTGGGCGCCAGATGCGCCATGATCATGCACCTGACCTACAACCGGCAGATGCTGATGAAGCTGATGGAAGAAAGCGGAAGATAGGACCGCAACATCTGATGTTTTTTCGATTCCGGATCTCCCGGAACGGCCGGCCCGATGGAAACAGCAAATGCGAAATGAGTAAAAATGCACAAAACAGTGGCTTTTTAAGACGAAAATCCACTGTTTTTTTGTATAATAAGCAGAAAACAATATAAATACATCAGACATATTGACAAAAAAATCAAGAATGATTATAATATACACATAAATACATAAGACGTCTTATGAATCAAACAACATTATAATCACGGAGGGTAATATTATGGGAAATGAAGCTATGCTTGATCCCACAAGGCTGGTTATCGCGGCTCTGGCAGGTCTGGCGCTGCTGCTTGTGCTGATTATCAAATTCAAGATTCATGCGATGATTTCTATCCTCATCGGCGCTTTGGTCATAGGTCTGGCAGCCGGGATGCCTTTTGGCGATATTGTGACGGCGGTCAACGACGGCATCGGCAACACCCTGAAGGGCATCGCTCTGTTGGTAGGTCTCGGTTCCATGTTCGGCGCCATTCTGGAGATGTCAGGCGGCGCTCAAACTCTGGCGGTGACTATGGTAAAGCGGTTCGGGGACGAGAAAGCGGCCTGGGCCCTGGGCATCACGGGTCTGGTTATCGCCATGCCTGTATTTTTTGACGCGGGCCTGATCATCCTGATCCCCCTGGCCTTTTCTCTGGCAAAGAGGACCAACCGTTCTTCTCTGTTTTACGCGATTCCTCTTCTTGCCGGTCTGGCCGTAGGCCATGCGTTTATTCCGCCTACTCCGGGACCGATTCTGGTGGCCAACATGCTGAATGTGGATCTGGGCTGGGTGATTCTCGTGGGCATCGTCTGCGGCGTGGCGGCCATGATCGTATCAGGTCCTGTCTGGGGATCGATCTGCGGTAAAAAATATTTTGTTCCGGTCCCTGACCATGTGGCGAATCAGAAGGAGATCGATGAGTCCAAGCTTCCCTCCTTCGGTTCCATTGTGGGAATTATCCTGATCCCGCTGGTACTGATCATCTTCAAATCCGTGGCAGGAGTGGTGGACGCCATGGCTCCTGTCGAGCCTCTGCTGTCTTTCCTGGGGGAGCCTTTTGTGGCCCTGCTCATCGCTACGGTTGCGGCTATGCTGATTCTGGGAATCGGACACGGCTACAGCACGGAGGAGCTGGAGAAGATCATGACCAAATCTCTGGAGCCTACGGGTCTGATCCTGCTGGTGACCGCGTGCGGCGGCGTGCTCCGGTACATGCTCCAGTATTCTGGTCTGGGCGACGTTATCGGCAATGCGGTGGCTTCCGCCAATCTTCCCATCGTGGTGGTGGCTTTTATCGTGGCGGCCCTGGTGAGGATCTGTGTGGGTTCTGCCACAGTGGCCATGACCATGGCGGCAGGTATCATCGCAGCCATGCCGGGGATCGCGGAGCTTTCTCCCATCTACCTGGCCTGTACGACAGCGGCGGTGGCCGGAGGGGCTACAGTCTGCTCCCACTTTAATGATTCCGGATTCTGGCTGGTGAAATCCCTGGTAGGTCTGGACGAGAAGACCACCCTGAAGACATGGACCATCATGGAGACCCTGGTGGGCGGAACCGGATTTGTGGTGGCCCTGATCATATCATTTTTTGCATAAAACGGGGCGGCAGGCTTTCTGTCCGCGGGCCTGTCCCCTTTTTATGCGCAGACCCCCGAAAAGAGTATTACCGCCTGGCGGCGGTGCGGGGGCCGCGCGGTGGGCAGGGAGAAATCTTCCCATGGTCGATTACACGTGGCGGAAAGGAAATGGGGCCGCCCCGGTACGGCGGGCAGGGAAAAGTCTATCCCTTCTCGATTAAAAGACGGACAAGAAAAGGAGAATATGTATGGAACTGACAAGTCAGAAAATGAGAAAGCTGGCTCCGGAGCTGGATCCCCTGCGCATCGGCACGGGTTGGAAACCGGAGGATCTGGACAAGCCGCAGGTGATGATTGAGAGCACTTTCGGAGACAGCCATCCCGGCAGCGGTCATCTGGATATCCTGGTGGAGGAAGTGAGAAAGGGCGTTGAGGAGGCAGGAGGCTACGGCGCCAGGTATTTCTGCACCGATATCTGCGACGGGGAGAGCCAGGGAACCGACGGCATCAACTTCAGCCTGGCCAGCCGGGAGATGATCGCCAACATGATCGAGATCCACGCCAACGCCACTCCTTTTGACGGAGCGGTCTATCTGTCCAGCTGTGACAAGGGGATGCCCGGCAATCTTATGGGGCTGGCCCGGGCCGATGTTCCTGCGGTGGTGGTGCCGGGAGGAACCATGAATGCGGGCCCGGAGATGCTGACCCTGGAGCAGCTGGGCATGTACAGCGCCAGGTATCAGAGAGGGGAGATCGACGAGGAGAAGTTAAACTGGGCCAAGTGCAACGCCTGCCCCAGCTGCGGCGCCTGCTCTTTTATCGGAACCGCCTCCACCATGCAGATCATGGCGGAAGCCCTGGGCCTGGCCCTTCCGGGAAGCGCCCTGATGCCGGCCACCAGCCCGGATCTTCTGGCCTGCGCCAGACAGGCGGGAAAACAGGCCGTGAAGCTGGCCGTGACTCCGGGGATGCGTCCCTCGGACATTGTGACCCTGGACAGCTTTGAGAATGCGATCCTGGTCCATGCAGCCATCTCGGGAAGCACCAACTGTCTCCTTCATATCCCGGCAGTTGCCCATGAGTTCGGCATCGAGATCACGGGAGACACTTTTGACAGACTCCATCGGGGAGCCCACTATCTTCTGGATGTGCGCCCGGCAGGACGGTGGCCGGCAGAAGTATTTTATTACGCGGGAGGAGTTCCGGCCATCATGGAGGAGATCAGGGACCATCTCCATCTGGATGTCATGACGGTTACCGGAAAGACTCTGGGAGAGAATCTGAAGGAACTGAAGGAAAACGGATTTTACGAGCGCTGCGACAAATGGCTCCAGGAATTTAATAAGAGATATGATGTCCGTCTGACCAGGGAAGATATCATCCGTCCCTACGACAAGGCTATCGGAACCGACGGGAGCATCGCCATCTTAAGAGGAAACCTGGCGCCTGAGGGAGCTGTCATCAAGCACACGGCGTGTCCCAAGGAGATGTTTAAGGCCGTTCTCAGGGCGAGACCTTTTGACAGTGAGGAAGAGTGCCTGGATGCGGTGCTGAAGCACAAAGTTCAGAAGGGGGATGCGGTATTTATCCGTTACGAAGGCCCCAAAGGCAGCGGCATGCCGGAGATGTTCTATACCTCCGAGGCCATCAGCAGCGACAAGGAGCTGGGACGGAGCATCGCTCTGATTACAGACGGCCGCTTCTCGGGAGCTTCCACAGGGCCGGTGATCGGTCACTGCAGCCCGGAGGCAGTGGACGGAGGTCCCATCGCTCTGGTAGAGGAGGGGGATCTGATCGAGATCGACGTCATGGAGCGGAAGCTGAATATTATCGGCATCCGCGGTGAGAGGAAGAGTCCGGAGGAGATCGATGAGATCCTTGCAGAGCGCAGAAAGAACTGGAAACCGAGGCGGCCCAGATATGAGAAAGGCGTGCTTCGGCTGTTCAGCCAGCATGCGGCCAGTCCCATGAAGGGCGCTTATCTGGAATATTGATCCATATGTAGCAATCAGGCTCCCCGCCAGCCCGGGGAGCCTGATTTTTCTATGGATTTCTCCAAAATTATGGTACAATAAAAGTGCTGATTTTGCGGCCGGGACCAGGGCCGTCCCGAGCCGTGGAAGGTGCCAGCGGAAAAGAAAACGGATCAGTCAGAAAAAACGGAGGTGCTTCTATGATGAAAAAATTTGTATTCGGCAATCCCCTGGAAACAGAGGCCATGACAGACAGCCGGGCTACCCCGGGATCACCGGCTGAGGAAGCCGGATCAGTCCCCTATCTTTCGGTCAGTGGGGGAAGCGAAGGGGAATCCTGTGTTCTCACCTATGATATGGGGGAACGGGACATCATCTACGGTCTTGGGGAAAATGTCCGGGGGATCAACAAGCGGGGCTGGATCTATGAATCCAACTGTACCGATGATCCTCTCCACACGGAGACCAGGCGGGAACTGTATGCGGCCCACAATTTTTTTATCGTGGACGGCAGAGAGCGGTTCGGCGTCTTCGTGGATGCTCCCCAGAAAGTGACATTTGATTTCGGCTATGAAAATAGAGACGGCATGAAGATCACGGTGTCTCCCGGAGGGTTTGTCCTGTATATCCTGGAGGGGGAAAATGTAAGGGAAATGGTGAAGGAGTTCCGCAGGGCTATCGGCAGAAGCTACATCCCTCCCAGATGGGCTTTCGGATACGGACAGAGCCGGTGGGGGTATCTCAGTGCGGATGACATCCGCCAGGTAGTCCGGGAGCACAGAGAAAAAGGGGTTCCTCTGGACAGTGTGTACATGGATATCGACTATATGGAGCGATATAAGGATTTTACGGTCAATGAGGAGACTTTTCCCGACTTCCCCCGGTTTGTCCGTGAGATGAAAGAGGAGAAGATCCATCTGGTTCCCATTATCGATGCAGGAGTGAAGATCGAGGAAGGGTATCCCGTATATGAGGAAGGCATGAAGGAAGGATACTTCTGTAAAAAGGAGGATGGCACCGAGTTTGTGGGAGGCGTCTGGCCGGGCCGGGTCCATTTTCCCGACATGCTCAATGAGAAAGCCAGGGAGTGGTTCGGTCAGAAGTACAGCTTTCTTCTGGATCAGGGCATCGACGGTTTCTGGAACGACATGAATGAGCCGGCCCTGTTTTACGGGGAAGACAATCTGGATGAGGTTTTTCGGAAACTGGAGGACTACGGGAACCAGGAGCTGGATATCAAGTCATTTTTCGGAATGAAGAATCTGGTACTGGGCATCGCCAACAGGAAAGAGGACTATGAGACGTTTTACCATCAGTACAGAGGGGAGAGAGTCCGTCATGACAGAGTCCACAATCTGTACGGATATAATATGACCAGAGCCGCGGGGGAGGCTTTTGAGAAACTGAAGCCGGGCGAGAGAATTCTGATGTTCTCCCGGGCCTCCTACATCGGCATGCACCGGTACGGCGGCGTATGGACAGGGGACAACTGTTCCTGGTGGTCTCATGTGCTGATGAACCTGCAGATGCTTCCGGGGCTGAATATGTGCGGATTTCTCTACACAGGGGCGGACCTGGGAGGCTTCGGCGCCAATGTCACCGAGGATCTGCTGCTGCGGTGGCTGGAGCTGGGGATCTTTACCCCTCTTATGAGAAACCATTCGGCCAGAACAACCAGACGCCAGGAGTTTTATCAGTTCGGGCATACAGAGGACTTCCGGAATGTGATCGGACTCCGGTACGGCCTTCTGCCCTACATCTACAGTGAATTCATGAAAGCGGCCGTCACAGGAGATATGATGTTTCTGCCTCTTGCTTTCCTGTATCCTGAAGACCGGAGTGCGGCAGAGGTGGAGGATCAGCTGATGGTGGGAGAAGCCATGATGATTGCCCCGGTCTACCGTCAGAATGCCAGAGGCCGGTATGTGTATCTGCCTGAGGAGATGAAACTCTACCGCATGAGAAGCCTGGATTCCATGGATCAGGAGATCCTGCCTGCAGGCCATCATTATGTAAGGGCGGAGCTCAATGAAGTCCTGGTATTTGTACGCCCGGACCAGGTGGTACCCATGTCACAGGGCGGCTGCTGTGTGGAGGAAGTGGATATGTCCAGGCTGAACCTGCTGCATTTTGTGAAGACAGAGGCAGTCTGCGAGCTGTACCACGATGACGGCGTCAGCCGGAAGATCGACTTTGAGAAGGGTATAACCAGGATCACCGTGAAGGCAGACGGGACCATAAAGACAGAAGGGATGCTGGATCCCGAGTGCTGTCTGGTGTGACCCGGCAGCATATGCGGCCGGTATGCCATCGGATTGTTTTAAAAAAGATCCTTGCATTTCATTTCATTTTGTGATAGGATTTAAAAAAATAAAGGGGAGCTTGTGTGCCAGGCTGAGAGGAAATCCAGAATTTCGACCCATAACCTGATTTGGATAATGCCAACGTAGGGATTTATAGAGAATCTTTTTATGACCGCCGTTATCCGTGCGGTCATTTTCTATGTGCGCAGGCCTCCGAAAGGAGTATTACCGCCAAAGCGGTCCCGCCCCGCCGATCCCACACTTTCCCAACCTTCCTCCCCTCTATAAAAAAGGAGATGACTTATGAAAAAAGATATTCCGTGGCTTGCGCCTGTACTGCTGATCGGAATCCTGCTGTTTGTCTGGGAGGGTGCAGTAGAACTGTTTTCCATTCCTCTCTATGTTCTTCCCTCTCCTTTACAGGTCCTGAGAGCCCTGGCAAAGGAGCTTCCTGTCCTGTCTCTCCACGGAGGAGTCACGGTGGCGGAGGCTCTGGCCGGTATGGCTGTTTCCATGGTGCTGGCAGCGGCCCTGGGGATTCTTATGGACTGTTTTCCTCTGGTACGCCGCGGGCTTTATCCTGTCCTGGTAGTGACCCAGACCGTACCCATGATCGTTATGGCGCCTATTCTCATCATCTATATGGGATTCGGCATCGGGCCCAAGATCCTGACTGTGGTGCTCATGTGCTTTTTTCCGGTGGCTGTCAGCTTTTCAGACGGCCTGGCTCAGGTAGACGAAGAGTATGTGAACCTGGTGCGTTCCTACGGGGCGGGCCGGTTTCAGGCCTACAGGCTGGTGAAAATCCCGGCGGCCGTGCCGTCTCTGCTGTCGGGCCTTAAGGTGGCGGCCACCTACAGTATCAGCGGTGCCGTGGTCGGAGAATGGATCGGGGCCACCCAGGGGCTGGGGTATTATCTGCTCCGGGTAAAGAACAGCTATATGCTGGACAGGGTATTTGCCTGCGTGGCAGTGATCATTCTGTTAAGCCTGGCTATGAACGGACTCATCAGACTGTATCAGTATCTGGCGTTTCCTTATATGAGAAGAAAGATGTGAAGGAGGAGAAAGATAATGAAAAGACATGTTATAAGAAACGGAGCCGCAGGACTCATCGGAGCTGCGCTGGTGCTGTCAGGCTGTTTCGGCCAGGGACAAGGCGAGGATATCGGGCTTCAGGGCCAGGGGCAGGAGCAGTCAGCAGGGATGGAAAACGGAGGAACCCGGGGATCCGGAGCGGAAAATGGTACGGAAACCGGTGACGGATCGGAAAGCCGGGGAGGCACCGGAGCCCTGGAAGAGGTAACGGTGATCCTGGATTACGTGGCCAACACCAACCACACGGGGATGTATGTGGCCCTGGATCAGGGATATTATGAGGAAGAAGGACTGCAGGTCCGCATCATCGAACCTACAGAAGGGGCCACGGCCACTCTCATCGCAGTGGGAAAAGGAGATTTCGGCATCAGCTATCAGGAGGATGTGACCATCGCCCTGACCTCGGCAGACCCGCTGCCCATCAAGGCCATAGCAGCCATTATCCAGCATAACACATCCGGATTCGCCACCTATGAGGGTAAAGAGATTGAATCGCCCCGGGATTTTGAGGGAAAGGTCTACGCCGGCTGGGGAGGTCCCGGGGAGGAGGCGGTGCTGAAAGCGGTCATGGCTCAGGATCAGGGAGACTTCTCCAAACTGACCATGGTGATCTCCGACGGGTCCGGATTTGAGGCGCTGAAGGACAAAGCTGATATCATGTGGTTTTTTGAGGGATGGGACAATATGAAATGCAGGCTCAATGAGTTTCCCATCCGTTACACTCCTGTGAGAGATCTGGATGAGAGGCTGGATTACTACACTCCTGTGATCATCGCATCTGACCGTACTCTGGCAGAGAAACCGGACGTGGTGCGCAGATTTCTTGCTGCTACGGCAAAGGGATATGAGTATGCCATAGACTATCCCGGAGAGAGCGCACAGATCCTTCACAGATACGCGCCCGACTATTCTCTGGAGCTGCTCACCATGTCCCAGGAGTATCTGGCTTCCAAATATATGGAAGACACGGACCGGTGGGGAGTGATGAAGGCTCAGGTGTGGGATAATTATACGGAATTTATGGCAGAGTACGGAGTGATCGGCAGGACCGTGGAGGCACAGCAGTGTTTTACCAACGAATTTCTGCCCTGACCTGTGAGGCGGAACCTGTAGAGATCCGGAGGGCTGGACATGAAGCTTGAAGTGAGAGAACTGACATTTGCCTACGGGCAGAAGACAATACTGAAAGACCTGGAATTCCGGGTGGAAGAAGGGGAGTTTGTGAGTATCCTGGGACCTTCGGGAAGGGGCAAATCCACTATCCTGAAGCTGCTGACCGGAGTGGTGAGGCCGGAAAAGGGGGAGATCCTGATAGACGGACAGAGGACGGAAGGAAGTTCCGGCCGGTTTGCCTACATGCCTCAGAATGATCTTCTCTTTCCCTGGAAGACGGTTCTGGACAATGTATGTCTTTACGGCCGGATCCACGGCTCATTGAAAGACATGCGCCGGGAGGCAGCGGCCCATCTGGCCGAGTTCGGACTGGCCGGATATGAAGACTGCTATCCGTCCAGGCTGTCGGGAGGGATGCGCCAGAGAGCGGCTTTTCTCAGAACGGCCCTGTGCAGGGCTGACATCTTTCTTCTGGATGAACCCTTTGGGGCTCTGGATGTCATAACCAGAGGGGAGATGCAGGACTGGCTCCTGGATATGCGGAAAAAGCTGAATTGGACCGTGGTCCTGGTGACCCATGACATGGACGAAGCCATCTATCTGTCTGACCGGATCCTGATCCTTAATCATTGTCCGGCCCGGATCACGGGTGAGATCGTCATAGATGAGAAACAGAGAGACCGGCAGTGGCTCTACGGCCAGGGGGATCTGCGGAGAGAGATCTATGAAAGGATCATGGACCATGTGGATATTAAGTGATGCTCACGGACATATGGGGGATAAGGCGGAGCAGCAGGAGAGACAGAAAGAGAGGATCGTCAGCCTCCTGTGCGCTTCGGATCCGGATGAGGCGGAGAGACTGTTCCGGCAGTGCGGGAAGTTCGGAAGCGAAACCTGTCTCATACCCGCCTGCGGGATCCATCCGTGGCATGCGGACAGATATGAGCTGAAAGATCTGGAGCCCTGGATTCTCCGGTGCCCGGCAGTAGGAGAGATCGGTATGGATAGTGTCTGGTGTCAGGTCCCCTTAAAGATCCAGGAGGAGAAATTCCGGCAGCAGCTGGAGCTGGCGGAAAAAGCCGGCAAACCGGTGATCCTCCACACCAAAGGCCAGGAGAAGCAAGTGGCTTCCATTATCCGGCAGTATCCCAACCGCTATCTGGTTCACTGGTATTCCTGTGAGGATTATCTGGAGGAATATCTGGATCTGGACTGCTGGTTTTCTGTGGGGCCTGACGTGTGGTGGAATCCGGCAGTGCAGAAAGTGGCCGGGGTGGTTCCCCTGGACAGACTCCTGGTGGAGACCGACGGCCTGGCGGCGGTCCGGTGGGCCATGGAAGAGGGAAGAAAGTATTTTGATCAGAGGCAGAGAGGCCTTTTGGACAGCAGGGGCCCATGGGAAAAGGACCTGTCCGGTTTCGGCAGAGACATAGAGATGGAGACGGGACAGTCCGGAGTGAATACGGAGAACCGGGTATCTCTAAGTCTTGCCCATACCCTTAAGACCGTGGCAGGTCTGAGAGGGATCCGCCCTGAGATGGCCGGAAGGCAGTTCCGGGATAATCTGATTCTGGGATTCCTGCAGCTTCATGATTTCCGGATAATTCATAAATACTTCACAATTTTTTAGCACTCATCTCTTGTTAGAATGATGTCGGTTTTATCTGTGTTCTTTACTGTTTATGCAGGACTGAAAATCAAGGTTCTCAGGGATTTCCTGGGAACCTTTTGTTTGTTGTTGTTTGTCTCTGTACTTTGAAAAGGTACAGAAAAAGGTACAGAGACACAACACAATACCTGGAGATCAGGAATCTTGATTTATGCGATCGGCGGGGACTTTAAAAAAGTTCTTATCGCTATTAGAATACAGCAACGGCTGAAGCTCCTAGGGATTGTCTGGGGCCTTTTGTCTGTCTCTGTGCTTTAAAAAGATACAACAGAAAACCCTCTAATGTTTTAATTGGTATGAAATTTATATAGCGTTTATAAATTTTATATATATGTAATAAAATTGATGAAAAATTTTCTTTTTTCATATAGTGCCGATAAAAGCCTAATACTTTAGTTTACTTCAATCCACTTTAGTCTACTTTAATCTATCGTTTATAAAATATATCTAAAACCCCCTTATCAAAACAGAAAATCAAAATTTGCTATAATATCTTTAAATCACATGTGACGAATTATGCAACTATAAAACACGACAAATTTTATGGAGGTGTCTTAATGAACGGCAGATTAGAGAGAAGCAATATGGGAATTGAGGTAAAGACCGGGAGGGTAGATCAGGCCTGTGCCAGGTATGGAGTAGGCAGGAACACCATGAGGCAGATTGCCAGCCAGGCAGGCGCTGTGGTGCGGATCGGGAAGAATTACCTGATTGACTTCCCGAAGGTTGACAGGTATCTGGATACGTTGGCGGGAGAAGAATGAGCTTGGAAAACAATGTTATGAAACAATGGGCCATAAAATACGCCACTCTAGGCTTTGCGGTGTTTCCCCTGAAACCGCGCAGCAAAGCCCCGGCTACGTCGAACGGATTTAAAAGCGCAACAACTGATCTTCAGCAGATCAACACCTGGTGGGACAGCACCCCCCTTTACAACATCGGGATTGCCACGGGAGCTGCTTCAAGAGGCCTTCTGGTTCTGGATCTGGACGAGGACGATAAGAATAATAAGCACGGGCCGGAGGAGGTCAGGAAGTGGCTGGCGCAGAGAAAGACGGATTTTCCAAGAACGGCCATGGTAAAGACCGGCAGGGGCGGCATACATATGCTGTATTACGGCAGGGGAGGGAACCGGAGCAATCTTCTCTCAGGCGTGGATGTGAGAGGGGAAGGCGGCTACATCGTGGCCCCTCCCAGCGTACACCCCAATGGAAACACTTATGAATGGCTCTGCCCCTTCCCTCCGCCCATAGCCGCCGCCAATGAGACCGTGTATGATTTTATCCGCCAGACAGATTCTTTTGGCGGTTCAAGAGGTCTTCAATTAGAATTAAGTATCCCGGAGGGGCAACGGACAGACGCGATGATAAAGCTGATCGGTTCCCTGAAATCAAAAGGACTCTCTGACGAAGCGATACTCGCGGCAGTCAGGACAGAGAACGAAAAGCGCTGTTATCCCCCTCTTACGGATCGTGAACTGGAGAGACAGATATTTCCGGCTGTCTATCGGGGCTGGAGGGAGGAACGACCATATAAGGCGCGGTTTAACTCAGAAACAGGAAGCTTTCAGAGGGGCAGGAATAACAGCCTGGACATGGCGGTTATGGATAAGGTAGAGGAAAAGCAGCCGGAATGGCTGATTCCTGGTTACGCACCAAGGTATCAGATCACGTCCCTGGCTGGTGATGGCGGCTCTGGCAAGACAACTGTGTGGTGTGCCATCGCGGCGGCGGTGAGCAGCGGGGGCGGAAGTTTTTTGGAGTACTACACCCCTGAAGACTGGGCAAAGAGGAAGCCTGAGAAGGTCATGTTCTTTTCGGCAGAAGATTCCTATGAGTACACCCTGAAAAGACGGTTGCGTAAGAATGGGGCCAATCTGGCAAATATTCTCTCAATTGATGTGGCTGATGATCGTTTCCAGGATGTGAAATTTAACAGCCCTTATTTGGAGCGGTTACTCGATTACCATAGGCCGGCACTGTGTGTATTTGACCCAATTCAGGCATTTGTGCCTCCGGACATCAGAATGGGCGACAGGAACGCGATGAGGAGCTGCCTGGCACCATTGATCGGCTATGGTGAAAAATATGGGACAAGTTTCCTGATTGTAGAACACGCGAATAAGCAGTCTGGGGTCTGGGGGAGGAAAAGGATTGCTGACAGTGCTGATATATGGGACATATCAAGAAGCGTGCTGATGTTGGGGAATACCAATGAGGCAGGAGTCCGTTATCTGACCCATGAGAAATCAAATTACGGGCCATTAGAGGAAACCGTATTGTTTACGATTGAAGATGAAAAGGTTGTCTTTAAAGGTCATACCACCAAACGGGACAGGGATTTTGTAGTAGAGGAATCCTTTAATACCAGGCAGAAACCACAAAGAGACGAGGCAAAAAATTTTATACTGGATTTCCTTAAAGATGGAGAAAAAGAGGTGTCGGAGCTGGACGAGATGGCACTGGCTATGGGTATCACTAAAAATGCATTAAAAAATGCAAAAACGGATCTGAGAACCGAAAGAAAGATTAAAACATGGTCAATTGGATATGGGGAGAGTAAGAAATATTTTATCAGCTTACTGGAGGCCCTCCCTTACAGCCAGTGAAAAAGTCAACGAGTAAATGAAAAACCCCGTATTTTCAATGGTTCTATTTACTGGAGGGGGGACCTCCAGTAAAGGGAAAAAG
>CAJUJV010000006.1:75077-79462 GCA_910586845.1 uncultured Hungatella sp. | reverse complement strand
AGCAGAGAGCGTTTCTGGGCAAAGGGCATGGAGCAGGACAAGATTAACGCTTACATGACCCTGTATACGGCCCTGGTAGATGTGTCCAAGGCGGCGGCTCCCATGATCCCGTTCATGACAGAGTCCATCTATCAGAACCTGGTGTGTAAAGTGGATAAGACCGCGCCGGAAAGCATCCATCTGTGCGATTTCCCGAAAGTTCGGGAAGAGTGGATCGATAAGGAGCTGGAGACCGACATGGACGAGGTGTTAAAGATCGTGGTCATGGGCCGGGCGGCCAGAAACAACGCCAATATGAAGAACCGCCAGCCCATCAGCCAGATGTTCGTGAAGGCTCCGGAAGAACTGTCCCGGTTCTATGTGGAGATCATCGAGGAAGAGCTGAACGTGAAGAAGGTGACCTTTACCGATGACGTGAGGGAATTTACCTCCTACACCTTCAAGCCTCAGTTAAAGACCGTGGGACCCAGGTACGGCAAACAGCTGAACAATATCCGAAAAGCCCTGTCCCAGGTGGACGGCAATGAGGCCATGGACACCCTGAAGAGGACAGGAAACCTGACCTTTGATTTTGACGGAACCTCCGTGGTCCTGGGCGAGGAGGACCTGCTCATCGACATGGCTCAGAAGGAAGGCTATGTGACCGAGGCGGACAACACCGTGACCGTGGTTCTGGACACCAATCTGACGCCGGAACTGGTGGAGGAAGGCTTTGTCCGGGAGCTGGTCAGCAAGATCCAGACCATGAGAAAAGAGGCCGGCTTTGAGGTGGTTGACCATATCCGGGTCTATGAGGATGGCAATGAAAAGCTTGCCGGTCTCATGAAAACCTACGAGGCGGATATCAGGGCCGACGTTCTGGCGGAAGAGATCCTTACAGGCCAGATGAACGGTTTCACAAAAGACTGGAATATTAACGGAGAACATGTTACACTTGGAGTTGAGAAAACAGAATAAAGAGAGGAGCATAGCAGTTATGAGCACAGAGACAGCCCCTGTGGCGGCCGAGGTGAAAAAGCCCCAGTTTGACAAAAACGAATTCAAGCGCACCATCATTTACTACATTAAGAACAATTACCGCAAGAGCCTGGATGAGGCGACTCCCAAGGAGATGTTCCAGGCCGTGGCCCACGCGGTGAAAGATGTCATTATGGACCGCTGGATCGCCACCTTTAAAGAGGCGGAGAAGAGCGACGCCAAGATGGTCTACTACCTGTCCATGGAGTTTCTCATGGGAAGGGCCCTGGGCAACAGCGTCATCAATATCTGCGCCCAGAAGGAGATCAAGGAAGTTCTGGATGAGATCGGAGTGGACTTAAATATCATTGAGGACCAGGAGCCGGATCCGGCTCTTGGCAACGGCGGTCTGGGCCGTCTGGCTGCCTGTTTCCTGGACTCCCTGGCCACTTTGGGCTACCCGGCCTACGGTTGCGGCATCCGTTACCACTACGGCATGTTCAAGCAGAAGATCAAGGACGGCTACCAGATTGAGATCCCTGACGAGTGGCTCAAGGACGGCAATCCCTTTGAGGTGTGCAATTCCGAGTACGCCCAGGAAGTGAAGTTCGGAGGAAGAGTGTCCACCATCTGGGAGGATGGCAAGCAGAAGTTTGTCCAGGAGAGTTATCAGTCCGTGCTGGCGGTTCCCTACGATCTGCCTGTGGTAGGTTACGGCAACAATGTGATCAACACCCTGAGGATCTGGGACGCCAGGCCGGTGAACACCTTCGCTCTGGACAGCTTTGACAAGGGCGAGTACCAGAAGGCGGTGGAGCAGGAGAACCTGGCCAGGAACATCTGCGATGTGCTCTACCCCAACGACAACCATTATACAGGCAAGGAGCTGAGGTTAAAACAGCAGTATTTCTTCATATCCGCCAGCGTACAGAGAGCCATCAAGAAATACAAGAGAAACCACGACGATGTCCGCAAGCTCTACGAGAAGGTGGTGTTCCAGTTAAATGATACCCACCCCACCGTGGCAGTGCCGGAGCTCATGAGGATCCTTCTGGATGACGAGGGCCTGACCTGGGAGGAGGCGTGGGAGGTAACCACCAGGACCTGCGCCTACACCAACCACACCATCATGTCCGAGGCCCTGGAGAAATGGCCCATCGACCTGTTCTCCAAGCTCCTTCCCCGTATCTACCAGATCGTGGAGGAGATCAACCGCCGCTTCGAGGCTCAGATCCGTCATCTGTATCCGGGAGACGAGCGGAAGGTGGAGAAGATGGCCATCCTCTACAACGGCCAGGTGCGCATGGCCCATCTGGCTATCGTGGGCAGCTTCTCTGTCAACGGCGTGGCAAGGCTTCACACGGAGATCTTAAAGAACCAGGAGCTGAAGCATTTCTACGAGATGATGCCCCAGAAGTTCAACAACAAGACCAACGGCATCACCCAGAGAAGATTCCTTCTCCACGGCAACCCGCTGCTGGCTGACTGGGTTACAAAGAAGCTGGGCAGCGACGCCTGGATCACAGACCTGCCTCAGATCGCGGGCCTTAAGAAGTATGCCGACGATCCCAAGGCCCAGAAGGAATTTATGGAGATCAAGTACCAGAACAAGCTCCGTCTGGCCAAATATATCAAGGAGAACAACGGCATCGACGTGGATCCCAACTCCATTTTTGACGTGCAGGTCAAGCGGCTTCACGAGTACAAGCGGCAGCTGATGAATATCCTTCATGTGATTCATCTGTACAACCAGCTGAAGGATAATCCCGACCTGGATATGATCCCCAGGACCTTTATCTTCGGAGCCAAGGCGGCAGCCGGGTACAAGAGGGCTAAACTGACCATCAAGCTGATCAACGCCGTGGCCGACGTGGTCAACAATGACCCGGAGATCCAGGGCAAGCTGAAGGTGGTATTTATCGAAGATTACCGGGTGAGCAACGCGGAGATCATCTTTGCCGCCGCTGATGTCAGCGAGCAGATTTCCACAGCCAGCAAGGAGGCTTCCGGAACAGGAAACATGAAGTTTATGCTCAACGGCGCTCTGACCATCGGAACCATGGACGGAGCCAATGTGGAGATCGTGGAGGAAGTGGGAGAGGAGAACGCCTTTATCTTCGGCATGTCCGCCGATGAGGTGATCAATTATGAGAAAAACGGCGGTTACTATCCCATCGACATCTTCAACAGCAACGGCAATATCCGCAGAGTCATGGACCAGCTGATTAACGGCACTTTCTCTCCGGGCAATCCGGGGCTGTTCCGGGACATCTACAACTCTCTGCTCAGCGGCAACTCCATAGACAGGGCGGATACCTATTTTATCCTGGGAGATGCCGTGTCTTACGGGGACGCCCAGAGAAGGGTGGACAAGGCTTACCGGGACAAAGAATGGTGGGCAAAGGCAGCCATACTCAACGTGGCCTGCTCCGGCAAGTTCAGCTCCGACAGAACTATTAAGGAGTATGTGGATGAGCTGTGGCATCTGGATAAGATTGAGGTAAAAATATAAAGAGATAAGAGATATTCCGTTCCCCCTCTTCATAGAGATAGAGAAGAGGGGGATTTTTATGCGGAGATTCTGGATTTTTTGTGTACTTGCGGTGTTTTTTCCCTATGTGGCTACCCTGACTGTAAACGGAACCATGAAAGGGATCGGCATGGAGCGTTTCGGAGAAGGAAGGCAGGAGGGAGACAGGAGAATCTATCTGGACAGGCAGGGACAGGGATATGTGGATGTGGAAGAATACCTGATTGGCGTGGTGGCCAGACAGATGCCTGCAGATTATCCGGAGGAGGCCCTGAAGGCTCAGGCCATAATCGCCAGAACCTGCATCTACCGCCAGATGGGCGAAAGACGGGAGATCAGTGAATCGGAACTTATCCTGGATCATCTGAAAGAGGAACAGATGGAGAAGATGTGGGGGAAATCCGGATTTCTGGAATATTATCAGAAGATCCGCGGGGCAGTAGAGGAGACCAGGGGGAAGGTGATTATGTATGAGGGAGAATACATAGAGCCTCTTTTTCACAGAGTCAGCGCAGGCCGGACCAGGGATGGTATCTATCCCTATCTGGTATCGGTGGACAGCAGGGGGGACCTGGAGGCGGAAAATTACATGACGGTTATGGTATGGACTCCGGAAGAGTTCACGGCCCGGATCCGTCGTCTTCCAGACGGAGAAAGTGTGACGAAAGATCAGATCCCCGACTCTCTCCAGCTCATCGGGCGGGAGGAGGCAGGTTATGTGACGGATATTCTGATCGGCAGCCACGGATTTGACGGAGAGGCGGTGAGAGAGGCCCTGGAGCTTCCGTCTGCCGCCTATACCCTGGAAAACTACGAGGGCAGCGTGCGGGCCCTGTGCCGGGGATGGGGCCACGGGTACGGCATGAGTCAGTACGGAGCCGGCCAGAAAGCAGAGGCA
>CAJUJV010000006.1:73787-75067 GCA_910586845.1 uncultured Hungatella sp. | reverse complement strand
TGGTTACGGGCTGAGTCAGCAGGGGGCCCACGGGATGGCGCAGGAGGGAAAAACCGCGGAGGAGATTTTAAAGTATTATTATCAAAATATTAAAATTATTTCTCCCAAAATGTGAATAACTCAGGAACCTTTGGTAAGAATAGTACCGAGGTGATAAACGGTGAAAGAGAAATTCAATCAAATGTTCAAGGACAAACTATTTCTTGTCATGTTGGTCTTGGGCCTGCTGACTATTGTTGCCGCAGCAGGCGTGGTTACCATTCAAAGAGGAAATACCCCGGGGGAAGAGAATCCCTATATGCAGGATCAGCAGGGGGTAGTGATCGCCGAAGAGGACCAGGAGAAGATGCCCACAGAGATTGCGGGAACGTCGGATGCCCGGAAAGAGCAGATGGAGTCTCATATCAATAACCGGACAGAGACAGAACCTGCAGAGACCACAAAAGCAGCAGAGGAACCGGAAAGGATCTCCTACACAGAGCAGACAAAAGCGCCGGATGCGGCACAGGTTGATTCCGGCATGGAGAATGCAGTGTCTCTTGTACTGGATTTTTCCGATACAAGCAGAATGGCCTGGCCGGTGAGGGGCAATGTGCTTCTGGATTACAGCATGGATACTACCATCTATTTCCCCACACTGGAACAGTATCAGGTGAATCCCGGCGTAGTCATCCAGGCAGAGGTCAGCCAGCCTGTGGCTGCTCCCGCCAACGCCAGGGTAGTGGCAGTCAGCGCAGATGAGGAGCTGGGCAATTTCATCGTTCTGGATCTGGGCAATGACTATACGGCCACCTGCGGGCAGTTAAAAGAGATCCAGGTAGTGGAAAATGAATATCTGGAAGCAGGACAGGTCATTGGTTATGTGGCAGAGCCTACCAAGTATTATTCCGTAGAGGGAAGCAATGTATACTTCCAGCTGGAACACGAAGGCAAAAAAGTAGATCCAATCGATTATTTTGAGTAAAAACATGACAGGCCAGGGCCCCGGATACCGCTTTTCTCTGTATCCGGGGCCCTGGCTTCTGCTGTCTGTCTTTTCCGCTTACCGCGGCTTTGCCATGTGATCAGACGGGGCTGTTTGGCGATTTGTCGAACGCCGGGTTGAAGGCATAGAAGTCCCGGCTGTCCAGATGATCCTGCACGTCCCGGAGGGCTTCGCCGAATCTCTGGAAGTGGACGATCTCACGCTCTCTCAGGAAGCGGATCGGATCGCAGACTTCAGGGTCTTTGACCACACGGAGGATGTTCTCATAGGTGGAGCGGGCTTTCTGCTCTGCGGC
>CAJUJV010000006.1:68477-73777 GCA_910586845.1 uncultured Hungatella sp. | reverse complement strand
GTTCAAGAGAGAAAATACGGTGCAAATATCCCCTGTGAGCCGCCGCCCACAGGGGATAAAATCTGCTTAAATCAGTATGGTTTGCTTCGCCGAACCGCTGGAAATGCACCACCTCCCGCTGGCGCAGGAATTTGATGACGTCGTTTACATCCGGATCGTCGCTCAAACGAAGGATATTGTCGTAGGTCACGCGAGCCTTCTGCTCTGCCGCCAGGTCCTCGAACAGATCCGTGATGGGATCGCCCTTGGACTGGAATTCACAGGCGTTGAAGGGAACGCCGCCGGCTGCCTGAGGCCAGATACCGGTAGTGTGGTCGATATAGTAGGGTCCGAAGCCGGAGGCCTCGATCTGCTCCGGAGTCAGGTTTCTGGTCAGCTGATGGATGATGGCGGCCACGATCTCCAGATGGGCCAGTTCCTCCGTACCTGTATCGGTATCGAAATGCTCCCACTCATTTAAAATTTACTGATTTAACAATTCGGCGGCCCAGTTGATGATATGGGTTCCGTCAATGGCCCGGGGGTCGTTCTTCAGCGAATAGATCCAGGACCAGTGGTTGCTGTACTGTACCTCGGTCATGATACCATCCTGGTCATAATCCTCCGCAAATCTCAGCTTATTGTCTTCTGTGGTGTCATAGAGGGACAATTTGTATTTGCCGTCGGCGGTTTCGCTGGTGGTAAAGTCGGAGTTCTGCCACAGATCCTGTCTCACAGTGGTCTGGATAACCGGCACTCCCTGGGTCAGAATGTTAAAGAGACGCTTGGAACACTTGTCGGTGGCGACGGAACTGTCGGTGGCGCCCTGTACCAGCCAGATGGGGATATTGGAATTTTTGATGGCCGTCAGTTCCTCATCCGTAGGAGTTTCGCCGCCTCTGTCGCTTGCCACATCATAAGCGGGGCAGTTGATGATAGCTACTTTAAACAGCTCCGGATGGGCGATCAGCATTCTGGAAGTCATGTAGCCTCCTGCAGAGCAGCCGGATACAAGAACCTTGTCCGGATTCACATGGTATTTTTCCACAACCTCTTTGATTTCGGCGGCCGCTTTGTCAAGAAGGTTGTCACGCTGAGCATAATACCAGGTGTCAGGGGCCTGGAACGCCATTACATGGGCGCGGCCCAGAATATTCTGAAACTCTTCTGAGGCCCACGCGACACCGCCTCTGTTGGCGAGGATCTGGGCTACGTTATTGCCGGACCCCAGCAGGTCGCCTTCCCCGTTGCCGTGGAACCATACTACGAGTTTATCCACGTCGGCCCCTGCGTTGTAGAACTGATAGTTGATGCCGTCTTTTACAATAACGGATTCAAATTTGGCGGTTTCCTCATCCTCTACCTGATTGTTGCACGAATAATTTGCCATATAGTTTTCCTTCAGAACGGTTCCGTCAGGCGCTGTCAGGGTGATGGGTTTATTTTGGGTTATGGTGTAGGTCAGGGTGGCGGGATAGTTCCGCGCGCCGGACGTATAGGCGAGAGTAGCGCCTTCTGACATATCAAAATAAACGATTACCCTCTGTCCGTCGGTTTCTGTCTTTACAATTCTGCGGTTAATATCATAGTCCCCATAACTGTCCAGCCCCGTACCTTCCAGGAAAGCTCTGGTGGATGCCGTGGCATGAACCGTAAAGGTATCGTTTGCCGCGTTGACAACCTTTTTGCCGTCGCCGAAGTCGATTACCATATGGCTCACTACCTGGCCGGCATCCGTTACAGTCCCGTATAACCGGCAGTTGTATGTATCCAGGTTTGTTTCGGCTTCGGCCTGCGTGTTTGACGCGAAAGCTACCAGAGGGCCGCCATATCCTGCCAGCAGAGACATTGCCGTGGCGCAGATCAATACGGTGGATAATGCTTTTTTCATGAATAAGTCCTCCTTTTAAAGTCTGTTTGTTTTGATATATCTATCATATCATGACATATCTTACATTACATCTCCAAGTTTTTGACAGAAGTCTGTACATGTTTGACAAAAAATGTGCAGAATCTTGTACTTGTGCAAAATCTTGCAATACAGCAAAGGCAGATCATGCCAGGGTAATGTTCCGGCTTGAAGTTCCGTTCTATTTATGCTAAGTTAAATATGGAAAGGCTTTTACCTTGCTTCGGAGAGGATACCCGGATTATGAAAAAGATGTTTAACTGCCTGATGCTGTTATTTTCTGTTTTTGTCTGTTTCTTTTTCTGCGCGGTGCTGCCGCCTGGCGGCAGGGAATCAGACCTCCCCTCCTGTAATTATCGATTTACATTTATCAGTCCCTTTGCCAATGCCGGGTATTGGGGGAGCATCGCCTACGGGATGGCGCAGGCCGATGATGCGTACCATACCAATACAAAATTTGTCGGGTTTATGGAATCAGATGCCCAGGCCATGAGTGAGGCCATCCGGTCGGAGATCTGTCCGGGTCCCGACGGGATCATCACCTCGGGTGAAAGCGATCCCAGGATTGTCCGGGCGCTTGAAGAGGCCAGGGCAGCGGATATTCCTGTCGTTCTTATTGACAACGACAATGCGGACATAGACAGGCTGTGTTATATCGGAGCCGACAATTATGAGATGGGGCGGCTGGCCGGAAAGGATATGACGGAAAATATCTCACATCCCCTTTATGCGGCAGTTATCATCGGAAACGGTTCCAGTGAGAATCAGCAGCTGCGGCTTCAGGGATTTCAGGATGAGCTGGCTCTCCACCCGGACTGCCATGTGGAGACGGTGCTGGAGGCAAATTACAGCCTGCTGACGGTACGCGAGAAACTGCCCGGAATTCTGGAGGAAAACCCGGAGATCAACGGCATATTCTGCGCTGAGGGGTATTCCTCCATTGTCACGGGAGAACTTCTCGATACTATGGGAAAGGGATATGATGAAATGCGGGTGGTGGTTTCCGGCAATCCGGATGAGATCCTGAAACATATAGCGTCAGGGAGGTATTATTCCACAATCATTCAGGAATCCGATATTATGGGAAAGCTGGCGGTGGAGGTATTGAAGAACTATCAGGAAGGGACCCTGCCGGAGAAAGATGTGATTTATATTGAAAATATCAGCATATCGAAAGAAAACTTAGAGGGAATAAAGGCGTATGAAAGCGAGGGCGTGACATGGCATCTGTACAACGGAAATCTTCTGCAAATACCACAAAGTACAAACTGAATGCATTTTTCGCGCAGAATATTTTCTTTGTATTCCTTCTGGCAGTCAATACGATTTTCTTCTGTTCTGTATCCAGTACGCGGTACAGGCAGTTGGGGGAACAGCAGTTGGAACTGCATCACTTTTACCGTGATCTGGAAAGCCTTCATTCGGAACTTACCACCTACGCCGCCAGGGGAGACTATTCTGTCCTCTCTTCCTGGGATAAGTCCCTGAAAACTCTCAAAGGTTCTGTAAGTGTTCTCCAGGCCATCAGGATTGATTCCGTGTATCAGAGGGACATCTCGGATGTGGCCGGGATGTTGGGCGATTACGGCATGCTTTTGGAAGAGATTCTGAAGACCGGGGAGCCGGATGCGCGTAATCGGCTTTATTACAGGGCGGATGAGATTTACCGCGCCGTCAATGCCGGGTTTCGCGGCCTTAATTATCAGATTTTGGAATATACCAGAGTCAGGATGGAAAAACTGCAGGTTACCCAGCAGATTTTTATCGCGTTGGCCGGTATTTTTCTGCTTTTTATGGTTGGGGCGGACATGATCTACTCTGTGCGCCTCTCTCGCTCGATTGTAGACCCCATCACGGAACTGACCTCTTTGATCCAGGGATACAGCTTAAAGGATGTGGAGGATTACAAAGAGGTGGCCCTCTGTTCCGCGTCCAATGAAGAGATGAATATTCTGGTGGGAGTTTTCAACGCTATGCTGAAAACGATTCGGGGACAGATGGAAATTATCCGGGAAAACGCGGACATTGAGATTAAGCTTCAGCAGAAGGAGGTAGAAAATCTGCAGATCACCAATCTGCTGAGAACCAGCGAATTAAAGTCTCTGCAGATGCAGATCAATCCTCATTTTCTGTTCAACACTTTAAATATGATATCTCAGACTGCCTATATGGAGGAGGCGGAGCAGACATCTCTGCTTTTGGATTCCACGGCGGCCTTTTTAAGGTACGCGCTGGATTTTGCCGCCAGGGAGGTGACGCTGTCAAAGGAGATGGAAAATCTGGGCACCTACGTGCTGCTGCTGGAGCATCGTTTTGGAGGGAGAATCCAGTTTACCTTTGATCTGGACGAGCGGTTCCACAATATTGCGGTTCCCGCCCTGATCCTTCAGCCTTTGGTGGAAAATGCTATTACCCATGGGGTGGGAATGTATCTGAAGGATGGGTATATAACCATCAAGACGGAGTATGATTCCGAGAGACAAACAGGGACTATCAGGATCATTGACAATGGAGTTGGGCTGAAACAGGAAGAACTGGAGCAGGTACGCAGGGAGATGAGGCAGTCAGAGCATTCGGAACAGAGACTGGGGCTTTCTAATGTATACACAAGGCTTCAGATTTTCTTCCATGGCAGGGCACAGATGGAGATTAAAAGTGTTCCGGGCGTGGGGACAGAGATCACAATGGCGCTTCCCTGCGGAAGCGCACAGTAGAAAGGAACCGCAAAAATGGCTGTGAGTAATTATGGAATTCTGATCGCGGATGACGAACCGATCGAATGTATAGCTCTGGAAACATTGCTGAAAAATCATTTTCCGGATCTCAGGATATTTCCCAGCGTGTCCAACGGCGTGGATTTTGTGGCAGGCGTGGGGAAATACAGTCCGGATATTGTAATCGTGGATATCAATATGCCGGGGATAAACGGATTGGATGCCCTTGACATGCTCAGAAACCGTTATCCTGAGATGAAGATCATTATTCATTCCGCTTACAGTGAATTTGAATACGCGAAAAGGGCCTTTTCATTGAATGTTGTTGACTATATGGTAAAGCCGGTTCAAAAATCGGTGTTCATTGAAACCATGAGGAAAATTCTGGAGTCACTGGGAGAAGAGCGGCAGAAGAAGTCGTCGGAAGAAATGATCCATCAGCTGACAGGGGAAGTCAACCGGCTGGCGGAACATGATATTATGTCGTCTATCCTTCTGGGAGAGATCAATAGCCGCGCGTCCCAGATTTTTCTTCGGTCCCTGAATCAGGAATATCAGGGAGGCCTTCTCGTGACAGTGAGGCAGCCGGGAAACCCTATAAGGATGTGGGACAGGAAGGCGGGCGATGAGATAATCGTCTCCTTAAACCAGGTGTGTCTGTGTATCGGCAGAACCCATTATCAGGATCTGCTGCTGTA